>JAIYDW010000032.1 GCA_027487315.1 Verrucomicrobiaceae bacterium
GGCTCAACGCAAAAGCGAAGACGGAAGGGTGGCTGAGCTCGGTTTAAGGCACTCGACTCGAAATCGAACGTGGGGTAATACTCACCGCGGGTTCGAATCCCGCCCCTTCCGCCAGCTTTTACAGTCAGAGAGCCGTTCTCTAGGAGAACGAAAGTCTCAACAAAGCTATTCAGGTAGCTGAAGTAGGCACTCCCATTTCAGGCAAGCACTGAGCGTTACCAGCCAGGTTTGATTTTCATGAGCGCGACAGCGGCGCATGGGGTGGCGGACATCTCCCTGGATGAAAAAAAGGACTTGGTTCTGACCACCCTGAAGAGCATTGGTGAGCAATACTTGCAAGCCTCCGCCAAGCGGCTGCAACTGGAGACCGAGCTGGAGGCCTGCAAAAAAGGGGATCTTTCCGAAGTGGAGTTGCTTTCACTTCCAACGGTAGCCAACCACCCCAAAGTCGCTGCCACCATGGCGGATATTAGCCGACTCAACGGGGAGATGGACGTGATGCGGGAGCGTTACAAATCCAAGCATCCCAAATATGTGGCTTTGGAGAGGCAAATTCAAAGTGCGGACGACAGATTAAAGACATTCCTCACAGAGGTCGTTGCGCTCCTGGAATCCACCCTGCAAGGCGTGCGGTCTCTAGAGCTCAAGTTGGCATCGCAGCTCAAAGAGCGCGAGAACGAAGCTCTGGAGCTCGAAAAGCTGGCTGTGAATTACAACTCGCTCCGGCGGGAAATGGAAACCGATTCCGCGGTCTTTCAATCGGTGCTGGCGCGACTGAAGGAAGTGGATGTGATGCAGAGCCAGGACCGGCCGGTTTTAAGATTCTACCAAAGCGCCGAGGCACCGAAGGCCCCTTTTTCACCCAACATTCCGCTCATTTTGGGCGGCTCAGCGGTCGGAGGGCTGGCGCTGGCTGTGGCCCTGGTCATGGGCTTGGTCATGATCGACTCCAAAATTCGCACCGTGGCGGATGCTGAGCAGCACTTTCAGTTGCCTATCCTGGGTGTTGTCGGTGATGAGGAGGATGCCGCCGTGTCCGCCCCCAGTGGGTCAAGTGAAGGGGGAGAACCCAAAGAGGCCAAAGTGAAACGGAGGCGGTCTTATTACTACCGCCAAGGCAACCAGGAATCGTTCCGCACGCTGCGCAACATGGTGTCACTGCTGGGACGGAAGGACGCCACCCGGTTCATCCTGATAACCAGCGCCGTTCCCGAGGAGGGCAAGACGTTTTGCTCCGCGAATTTGGCCAATAGCTACGCGGCCCAGGGAACGCCCACCCTAATCATTGATGCTGACCTGCGCCGGCCTGCCTTGGCCCGTCACTTTCCTTCAGACAAGGACACGGTTGGATTCACGGATGTGCTGCTCGGCCATGTCGAACTGGCGGCGGCTGTCCGCCCGGCGGATTCATCAGGCGGCCTCTATGTTCTATCATCCGGTTCCAGGGTGCCAAATCCCGGAGAATTGCTGGGCAATGAAAATCATCTCAGCCGGTTCTTTAAGGCCTTGCAGGAGACAGGCTTTGAGCGGGTGGTGTTCGATTCCGCCCCGCTCCTGCCAGTGAGCGACACGCTGCTGCTGTCCCGCCTGGTGGACACCGTGCTCATGGTGGCGGCATGCAATAAGACTCCCATCGCTGCCACACAGAGCGCACTGAAGAGGCTCAAAGCGGTGGATGTGAAGGTATCCGGGCTCATCCTGAACAGGTTCCGTGCGCACTCTGTCAGCGGCTACTATTACTCCTCGTACTACTACCGCGGCTACTACGGTGAAACGCAAAAACCGGTCCTAGAATCCGCCTAACGCAGGTTTCTTGGCTGCCTCGCGCAAATGGCGTGCGATGCAGATTTCGGCGTGGCAGTGAGAGCCGGAATACTCGCGCGGGCACCGTTTTGATCAGCTGAACGCATTGGCAATGGCTCGATGCCTTTCAAAACCAGCCTAGTGATGCCAATGCGGGCTTGCCGCAAAGTCACAGTAGCATTTCGTGATTAGGTCAGGTTAGAGCCCTGCTTGCCTAACTTCTCCAAGTCATCGGCATTTTCTTGGGCCTTCCTTCGTTTGACCTCTTTGAGGGAGCGTTGAGCTCGCTTGCCGTCGGGTAGATTGATGGACGCATACCAGACCCTGGACTGAGGAAACGCCTTTGGATCCGGGAGTGCCCTGAGAATCAGTCCATGATGCGGTCAAACCAGGCTTGGTAACGCTCGTCACGGGCCTGTTGCCGGAGTTTGCGGCGCTCCTGCCAGTTGAAGTAGGCATCGTTGCGTTTGTCCAAGCGGCGAGCGAGTTCTTCATTGCTCTTGCTTGAGCAGGAACTGAAAAGGATGATGGATCCAACCAGGATGAGGGTGAGACGTGCAGCGAACATGGGAAAACTGAGGGGTTTATCAAATCAAAATAGAGAGGGCTCCACTTGTCCAATGAAAACGGCCAGCGCCGGTGAGCGCTGGCCGTCGATTCGGTTAATCTGAAGAGAAGTGCTGGCTTAGAAGCCAAACTTGAGGCCGGCGCGAATCATTTGGTAGTCTTCGACGTCGTCCTCACCGCCGCCGCCGCCGGGGAAAGTGTAGATCCAGTCAGTGAAGATTCCGAACGAAGCGGTGGGGCGGAACTCCAGGCCGACGCCTGCACGGCCAAGGATGTTGGCTTGATCTTCAACGATCGCACCACCACCGACGAGCGCGTAGGGGGCAATGTAAGCCGTCTCGATTGGAGCACGAAGGACAAGGTCCAAGGTGTAGTTGTGCCAGATTTCGTCGGTGCCAGGGTCTGCCCAGGAACCGGATGCCTGAAAGCCCACCCAGGGGCTGATAAAGTAGTCCAGATTCACACCGCCGCCGAAGGTGTCATCGGCGCGATCTGCATCCGGAGTGAGAAACAAACCGTGGCCACCGATATGGAAGCCGGGACCAAAGAGTTGCTCAGCGGGGCCGGAAGGCATGACTGGAGGCGGCGTGTACATGGGACCAGCAACGGCGATGCCGGTGAGAGCAACGAAGGCGAGGAGGAGGGATGTTGATTTCATAGTGTATTGAGGTTGGCGCTTTGACTGGCTCAAGGACCGGAGATCAGCGAATCAAATTCACCACCAATCCCAGAAAGCTCGATAACGCTGATATTTAACATATATTTATTAAATTACCAAACTCTTTATTTTGCTTTTTGACCCCTGAGAACTGGATCCTTGGGTCGGCCACAGCCTAGCGCGGGTGCGATCGAATGTGGGGTTAAGATAAACAGCGCATGAGTGAGACTTGTCACTCTATCCGAGTCTCAACAAGCAGAGTGAAAAGGTCATTTGCCGGAGGGCGCGCGAAAATCACCACCAAGTGCGAGGTGCAGATTGGTGCGTTCGCGGAGACGGGAAGCGCGAATCTTGGTAAGTTCCATTTTTGCAGCCAGATTCTCACCGACTAACCGCAGGATCGTAAACATATCCGTCTGGCCCTGGTCGAGTTGCACCTTACCGAGTTTCACAGCTGTGGCGCTGTGAGTGACCATGTCGTTGAGGGCACCTTCGCGGCGGCGCAGGTGATAGTCACTATCGAGGGCGTCTTCGACCTGTTTGAACGCCTGCAGAGCTGCGGAAGTGTAAGAGGCAGCAGCGGCGCGCTGCTCCGCTTTGCGAATGTCTTCGGCGGCCTTGAGCTCGCCACCGAAAAAAATGGGTTGGACAATTCCGTTGGCGAGGGTCCAATTGACGGCATTAACAACACCAACGCCGTCCAATTGAGCGGTTCCAAGACCACCATTGGCGCTGAGTGCAAAACGAGGGAGGCGCGCAGCCCGGGCTTCCTTGGCACGATGAAAAGAGGCGGCGAAGCGGCGCTCCGCCGCGATCAAGTCCGGGCGACGTTCGAGCAACTCGGAAGGCAGGCCGGACGGCACCGATCGAACCTGGGCAGGGAACGAGGCGCGGACACTGAGTTTCCCGGATGGGTAATAGCTGGTGACGACTTCGATGGCACGGATCGCCTGAGCGCGGGCGGCTTCGGCTGCATATAGGGTATCCTGGGCCCCTGCGGTTCGGGACTTCAACTGGGCTAACTCATAGTCGCTCGAGAAGCCCTGTTCTTTCCTCTTTCCCGTTAGACTCACGTACTCTTCATAAAGGCCAAGAGCTTCGCGGGCATTTGAGGCTTGCTGGGAGGCTTCAATGGTCGAAAAATAGGCCTTGGCGACGGAAGCGGCGAGGGATTGTCGGGCGAATTCATAATCGGCCTCCAGGGCTGCGCTTTCGGCGCGTGCAGAAGCTCGTTTTGAACGGACTCGCCCCCAAACGTCGGCTTCCCACGAGGCACCGATGCCAATACCCGTGATCCAACGGCCCATTGAACTGTCGACGGTATTGATGTCGGTGCTGCCACCGCTAAGGTCGACCCCGACGGATCCAAGGTCCGGTGGGTTGATGCCTAGACCCAGGCTACCCGACATTTCACGTCCTTGGCGTTCTCCAAGCCCTTTCATGGCGACACGCGGATAAAGCGAAGCGGCGGTAACGCGGACAGCGGCTTGCGAAGCTTCGACGAGAGCGTAGGCGGATTTAAGGTCCGGATTTCGGATAAGCGCGTCTTCGACGATGCGGGTGAGGGTGCTGTCGCCAAAAGAGCGAATCCATCCAGGCACTAACGGTCCGCTATTGTTAGATGCCTGCCAGGTGCTGGGGATTTCGGCTTTGGCGGCATCGGTGAGGATTTCTGCCCCCTTAGGTGCCGGTTTGATGGTGCATCCCAGCAAGCCAAAGCAGCCGACAGAAATGTAAAAATGGGGAAGTTTCATGGGTTGCGAGAGTGGTATTGTTTTGGTTTCACTCAAATGAATCAGACAAGTGCTAGATGCTAAACCCGTCAACTTCGACTTGATCATGAAGGACGGCTCTGAGTTAGGCGTTTTGGGACCAGATGGCAAGATCGCTGATTGAGCATTTTTTCCTTTCTTCTCATATGAAATTGAGAAAGCCGAACAGTGGCCAAGGGCTATAGATTGGGTATTCAAACACCTCGCAGATGCTCCGAATCAAAGTTCGACGCGAGCATTAGTTTCGCAGCTTTCCGCAAGGCTGACTAGCTACCAGCAAGGATCATGCTCCAAAACTCTGATTCCAGAAGGCAACCACCTTCTCAAATTCACATTGAATACAAACCAGCCCGTTACACCCGTCTTTGTCGATCTGACCAGTAACCAATACCTTTGACCGATCAACCTAGGCCCGCCTTCTCATCAAAGTCATAGCGAGACAGAGTAAAACTCGCATTGGAAGAGCGGCGACCGTTTCGAAAGCCGGTGTGTATGGGTTCATCGCCGACCGCTTGCAAGACGCACACCATAAAGACGAACCAAACAACTTTCATCAGAACATCATCCCAACACAAATCTCAAGAACTAGTGTGGTACCCCCGGAAGGATTCGAACCTTCGACAAAAAGATTAAGAGTCTTCTGCTCTACCAACTGAGCTACGGAGGCATCCCAATGACGAATGACAATCTGCCCCCTTTTGCCCTCTTCGGCAAGCGCTTCTTTGCATCCCCTACTCTTCCCAATCTCCCGAAAGCCCAGCCCCCTTTCTCCCGTTCTCACCCCGCCATGACTCGCGCCCTCGCCACTCTCTGCCTCCTACTCGTCTCTCTCGCTCCCGCCGCCGAATCCCGCCCCAACATCCTCTTCGCCATAGCCGACGATTGGGGTGCACACGCCGGAGCCTATGGCACACACTGGGTCAAAACCCCCGCCTTCGACCGCATCGCCAAAGAAGGCCTGCTCTTCCCAAACGCCTACACCCCCGTCGCCAAATGCGCCCCGTCCCGCGCCATCGTCCTCACCGGTCGCAATGCCTGGCAACTCGAGGAAGCAGGCAACCACATGGCCATGTTCCCCCCAAAATTCAAAAGCTGGCCCGAAGTCCTCACCGACTATGGCTGGCCCATGGGCATCACAGGCAAAGGGTGGGGCCCCGGCATCGCCAACGACGCCTCCGGCAAACCCCGCCAAATCACCGGCAAACCCTTTTCCAAACGCAAAACCAAGCCCCTCACCCCTGACATCAGCCCCACCGACTACGCAGCCAACTTCACCGACTTCCTCGATGCCTCCGAACCCGGCAACCCCTGGTGCTTCTGGTACGGCAGCACCGAACCCCACCGGGGCTACGAGTACCAAAGCGGCGTCAACAAAGGCGGCAAAAAACTCTCCGACATCCCCCGCGTCCCCGCCCAGTGGCCCGACACCGACACCGTCCGCCACGACATCCTCGACTACGCCCTCGAAGTCGAACACACCGACGCCCACCTCGGCCGCATGATCGCCGAACTCGAAAAACGCGGCCAACTCGACAACACAATAATCATCGTCACCGCCGACCACGGCATGCCCTTTCCCCGCTGCAAAGGCTACGCCTATGAAGGCTCCAACCATGTCCCTCTGGCCATCCGTTGGCCCAGCCAAATCAAAAACCCCGGCCGCGTCATCCATGACTTCGTCAGCTTCATCGACGTCGCCGCTACCATCCTCGACGTCGCCGGCATCCCACAGAAAGACAGCGGCATGCAACCCATCACAGGCCAAAGCTGGCGGGAAATCTGGGAAAGCGACAAAACCGGCCAAGTCATCGCCTCCCGCGACCACGTCCTCATCGGCAAAGAACGCACCGACGTCGGTCGCCCCCATGACCAAGGATACCCCATCCGTGGCATCATCACCAAAGATTGGCTCTTCCTCAAAAACTACGAACCCAACCGCTGGCCCGCCGGCAATCCCGAAACCGGCTACACCGACACAGATGCCAGCCCAACCAAATCACTCATCCTCGAAAGAGGTCGAAAAGACCGCTCCGACAAGTTTTGGCAGTTCAACTTCGGCCTCCGCCCCGTCGAAGAACTCTACGACCTCAGCAGTGACATCGACTGCGTCCACAACCTCGCCGGCGACTCCGTCCAAGCCAAACGCAAATCCACCCTTCTCACGGCCATGGAAGACGAACTCAAGACCCAAAACGACCCCCGCATGTTCGGCAACGGCAAGGTCTTCGACGAATACATCCCCACCAACAACCCCGGCTACTACGACCGCTACCTCAAAGGCGACCCCACCGCCAAAGCCGGCTGGATCAACCCATCCGACATTGAACCCACCCCCATTACAGCACAGTAGATTTTCAGCGATCGGTCAGGCTGAAGCCTGTTCGAAATCTCCCCTGTTTGCTTCTGGCATACAGATCACGCGCCCGTAGGATAGCCCTCTTGCTCCCCACAGAGTAAGCCGCAGATGTCCGTCCGCTCACAACCTTGCCCACCTCTTCTAAGCGAGGCTATCCCCTGATGCATAAACATCTCCATCGCACCGCCCACAAGCACCGCCTGCAAAACAAAGCACCACCCCATGCCGTAGCACACCATCATCGTGGCATCGGCCTCAGATTTGCCGAACTCATGAAGTCTGGGCGCAGTGCCTGGGTCGCCTTTTTGGCCGTGCTCGGGCCAGGCCTCCTCGCAGGTCTCTCCGACGATGATCCCGCCGGCATCACAACCTACTCCGTGCTCGGAGCCGATTTTGGCTACCAGCTGCTCTGGATCATTCCAGCTTCAACGGTGCTGCTCGTTCAGTTTCACCTCATGGCCGTCCGAATCGGCGCGGCCACTGGAAAGGGCTTCGTTCGCGTCATTCGCGAAAAATGGGGCCGCGCTGCGGGCTACTTCGCAGTAGCCGGCCTCTTGTTGGCAAACTTCGGGACGATTTGCGCCGAGTATGCCGGCATCTCCGCAGCCGGCAGTCTTGTGGGCATTCCTAACTGGATCAGCTCACCCGTGGCGGGAGTATTAATCTCAGTGGTAGTCGTCTTCGGTTCATTTCACCGCGTCGAACGCGTGCTGCTAGTCATCTCATCCACCTTGGCACTTTATATCGTCGATGGACTGCTCGCCGGCCCCGATTGGGCACAGGTCCTGCATCACTCCGTCGTCCCGCACCTGCCCACCAGCCCCGCGGGCTGGATCGGAATCGCCGCCGCGCTCGGCACGACATTAGCCCCCTGGGGGCTAGCCTTCATTCAATCCTATGCCGTCGATAAAAAAATCACCCTCGAGTCACTCCGCTGGGCCCGCGCCGATGTGATCATCGGCTCCGTCCTCACCGGCGTCATCGGCCTCGCCATCTCAGTCGCTTGCGCCGCGACTCTCAACAAGGCTGGCATTCACATCACGGATGCAGGAGACGCAGCCAAGTCCTTGCAACCCCTCGCCGGCCGCTTCGCAACCGTTCTCTTCGGTGCCGGCCTCCTCGGCGCCTCTTTGCTCGCCGCCGCCATCGTGCCCATCGCCACCGCTTACTCCATCGCCGAAGGCTTCGGCAAGGCTGCCTCTCTGGACTTGGACTCCCATCACTTTCAATGGTTCTATTCCGCCTTTGTCGTTCTGACCATCGCGGCAGTCAGTGTCGTGTCTCTGCCAAGCCTGCCCTTGATCCCATTGATCTACACCAGCCAAGTGGTCAACGCCTTGCTCCTGCCTGTGCATGCCATCGCATTGCAGTTGCTAGCGGCTGACCACTCAATCATGGGCACCGCCCGAACCAGCCCCTCATCACGCATCGCCGGCTGGATCAGCATCGCCCTCATCCTGGCTTGCGTCTCTGCACTCGGCTGGAGTTGGATCTCAAACTAGACCGCTTCTTGAAAAATTGTCCTTTTGATCCAGCGAGCGCAGCGGCTTCAGTAGCAAGCGCCTGACGCAGCCAATGAGGCTGCTCCGCTGCTGGGCTAGGTGACAAGATTTTCAAGAACCGGTCTAAACTCCAACCTCACCCCGTCGCCGAATCCAGAACCAAATGATGAATCAACGTGCATTCCGCCGTTCTTTGCTTTCCAATCGCCTCTCCCCTATGAAACCGCTTCTCTCCGCCCTCTTCTTCCTTCTCACAGCGAGCACCCCAGCGGCTGATGTCTTTGAGGCTAACCTCGGTCGCGAAGCCGAACTCCCTAAAGGCAAAGAAGCGGACGGCATCCGCGGCGATTTCGTTCTTCGTAACGACCTCTTCGAAGCCGTCATCTCCGGCAATCAACCCAACCGCCGCGCCAACATGAGCACTTTCTACGGTGCCGACGGCATCAGCCCAGGCTGCCTTTACGATCTTACCCTGCGCAGCGCCAACAACGACCAACTCGTAATCTACGCCCCCTGCGGCCACGGCCCCGTCTCCTATGTCCGCATTCTTCCCACCGAAAACCGCGCCGAAGCTGCCGTCGAAAGCGTCTCCACCGCCGCCATGAACGCAGGCATCTACAAACGCCACGAATACCGCGCCAAAGACGGTCACCAGGGCCTCTTCATCACCACCACCCTCCGCAACGAAACCGACAAACCCCAAAAAACCAACACCAAAGCCGACTTCACTCGCTTCGAATCCACCGGCATGGCCTCCGGAGGCATCAACTGGTCAGACGCCATCAACCCCGCACACAAAACTGCCTACGCTGTCAGCATCCTCAATGTCACAGGCATCGAAAGCCGCGCCGACACCATCGAACTCGCCCCCAAACAAGAAGTCATCATCACCCGTTTCTTCGCCGTCGGCACCTCTCCCGCCCAGGCCGTTGGCGAATCCCTCGCTGCCAATGGCACCAAAACCGGCCGCATTGATGGCCTCCTCACCGACGAAAAAGATCAACCCCTCGCCACCGGCTCCATCCGCATCCCTCTCGGCGACAGCACCGTCCTCGCCTACCCTGATGACAAAGGCCGCTTCACCCTCCAACTCCCCGCCGGCAGGTACGAATTCACCGCCACCGACCTCGGCCGCAATGAAGTCAAAGCCAACGTCACCGTCACCGCCGGCCAAACCGCTAAACCCGCCTTCGGCCTTTCCTCCGCCACCGCCATCCAATTCGACATCACCGACGAATCCGGCAAATCCCTCCCCTGCAAAGCCCACTTCGAACCCCTCGACCCCGCCGCCCCCAAACTCAACCTCGGCCCCAAACACCGCGCGCACGGCTGCGTCGACCAATACCACAGCGAAGTCGGCCAATTCACCGTCCAACTCCCCCCAGGCAAATACCGCGTCATCGTCGTCCGCGGCCCCGAATACAGCCACCTTTCCCAAGAAATCACTCTCGCTCCAGGCAAAGTAGCCGCCTTCAAAGGCACCCTCAAACGCCTCGTCGACACCACCGGTTGGATCAGCAGCGACTTCCACAACCATAGCACCCCCAGCGGCGACAACGTCTGCGACACCGACGGACGCCTCATCAACATCGCCGCCGAACACCTCGAATTCGCCCCCACCACCGAGCACAACCGCCTCTACGACTGGGAGCCCACCATCAACGCACTCGGTCTCGCACCCTTCATCAAAACCGTCAAAGGCATCGAACTCACCGGCAGCCGCCAACACTTCAACGCCTTCCCCTTCGAACCCGACCCCCTCATTCAGGACGGCGGCGCTCCCATCTGGAATGACGACCCCCGCATCACCGCCCTCACCCTCCGCCGCTGGCAAGGCGAACGCGCAGACCGCTGGATCCAGTTCAATCACCCCGACCTCTCCAACATGTTCATCGACCGTGACGGCGACGGCATCGCCGACGGCGGCTTCGTCGGCGTCGGCTCCATGATCGACGGCAACGAAGTCCAAAACGGCCCCGGAACCGACATCCTCCATGACGCCCCCTTCCGCGTCACCCGCAAACCCGGCGCCCTCGCCGCCAAAGCCTCCACCGTCCGCGAGTTCGTCTGGAAACAGCTCCTCAATCAAGGCCACCGCATCGTCGCCGTCGGCGTCGCAGATGCCCACAGCGTCTACGGCAACGGCGTCGGCTGCTGGCGCACCTACCTCCCCTCCAGCACCGATGACCCCGCCAAAATCGACTGGGCCGAACTCGCCCCCCGCGCCAAAGCCGGCAACATCATCCTCTCCACCGGACCCTTCCTCGAAGTCACCACCCCCGACGGCAAAATCGCCGGCGACGACGTCCGCGCCACCGGCTCCATCGACCTCAAAGTCCGCGTGCAATGCACCGACTGGATCGACATCAACCGCGTCCAACTCCTCGTCAACAGCCGCCCCCATCCCGACTTCAACTTCACCCGTGCCACCCACCCCCAAATGTTCCAAAACGGCGTCATCAAATTCGACCAAACGCTCAAGGTCCCCCTCCAACAAGATGCCCACCTCATCGTCGTCGCCCTCCACGAAACCGGCGACATGAAAACCGGCTTCGGCACCAGCGACTACGCCACCATGCGCCCCTGCGCCTACAACAATCCCATCTACGTCGACGCAGACGGCGGCGGCTTCAAACCCAACGGCGACACCCTCGACTACGACCTCCCCACCATGGGCGCCACCGCCGACAAAGCCCGCGCCATCCTCGAAGCCAAATAGAGCACCCACCATGCGCCCCCAAATGCTTCTTCCGTTCTTTCTCGCCACCGCAGCGTTCGCCCAGGACTCCGCCGACCCCAAACAAAAAGCCCTCACCGCAGCGGAACAAAACGCCGTCACCCTCCAACTCGACCTCCCCTACGCCAACAACGAAAACCAGAAGCAGGCTGTCGACCTCTACCTCCCCAAAAAACCCAACACCCAAAAACCCCTACCCGTCATCGCCTTCATCCACGGTGGCGGCTGGGTCAATGGCGACCGCATCGGCTACAGCGCCGCCTGTATCCAAATGGCACGCACGGGTGATTACGCCGCCATCGGCGTCGGCTACCGCCTCAGCAAAGAAGCCTCCTGGCCCGCTCAAATCCACGACTGCAAGGCCGCCATCCGCTGGATTCGCGGCCATGCCAAAGAATACAACCTCGACCCCGACCGCATCGCCGTCTGGGGCAGCTCCGCCGGTGGCCACCTCAGCTCCCTCCTCGGCACCAGTGGTGATGTCAAAGAACTCGAAGGCTCCCTCGGCTCCTTCCCCACTCTCAGCAGTCGCGTCCACTGCGTTGTCAACCTCTGCGGCCCCCAGGACTTCGCCCAGGCCCTCATGTTTGACCCCAAAAACCAACCCATCTTCAAAGACGATGCCGTCACCGGCCTCCTAGGTGGCCCCGCCCCGGATAAGCCCGACATCGCCAAAGCCGCCTCCCCCATCACCTACATCACCCCGGACGATCCTCCCTTCATCACCTTCCACGGCACCGCCGACCAACGCGTCGCCTACCGCCACGCTGAAACCCTTCACGCTGCCCTGCAAAAGGCCTGCGTCCCCACCCTCCTCATCCCCATCACCGGCGGCGGCCATAGCTCCGTCAGCCATCCCGACGTCAAAAAACGCGCCGAACCATTCGTCGCTAAATACCTCTGCGGCATCGACTCCACCATCGACATCTCCCCCATCGAAGCCCTGCCCGCTAAGTAGTCACTCAAGGACTCACGCGATCTCCGGCAGCTTCCACTCACCCCTAAACGGCCGCGCCTCAAGCAGCGCATTCGCCGCCGCATCCCCCCCAAACGTCTCCGCCACCGGATCCCATTCCAACTTCCGCCCCGCCTTCAAAGCCATGCTCGCCAACTGGCACAGCATGTCCGACCTCACCGCCGTCTCGATATCACAAATCGACTTCCCGCCCGCCTTCGCCGCATCCACAAAATTCCGCGTGTGCTCCAAACTCTCCGGAAGTTGAATCGGCATCGTCCCCGCCTTGTTCGCCGGATCCCGCAGCAACGCCTCGTCGCTCGCCTCGATCACCCCGCGCTTCACATGAACCCACCCGTTCTCCCCGATGAACCGCGTCCCATGCCCGATCCCATCCCGATCCTGATTCACAAACGTGATCGGCGCCGCATTCGCAAATTCATACCTCACCCGCCAGCTCAGCACCGCGTCGCATCCCCCGCCCGCCTCCGGATACGTCCCCTCTCCCGCCACACTCACCGGCCCCGTCGCATCCGTCCCATTCCCCCAGTTCGCGATGTCCAAATGATGAATCCCCCAGCACGAAATCATCCCCAGCGAAAAATTCGTGATGTTCTCATGGTTGTCACGCCGCAGCTTCTCCGCATGAAACGGCGTCATCGGTGCCGGCCCCACCCAGCGCTCCCAGTCCAGCCCCTCAGGCACCGCCTGCTCCGCAAACGCCGGCATCGACTTACCCCCAGGCACCCCCACCTGAATCTCCTTCAACTTCCCCAACCGCCCATTGCGCGCCAGCTCGCACGCCCACCGAAACTTCAGATCGCTCCGCTGCTGAGTCCCAAACTGAAACACCACTCCTTTCTTCCGCACCGCCGCCCGCACATGCCTGGCCTCAGCAAACGACATCCCCATCGGCTTTTCATGGTAAAGGTGCTTCCCATTCAACACCGCATCCGTCGCCGGAATGCTGTGCCAGTGCACCGGCAACGCCATCAGCACCGCATCCACCCCCGCATCCCGATGCAGCTCCCTGAAATCCGCAAACTCCCTCACATCCGCCTTCCCATACCGCTCCGCCACAAACCCCTTCGCCCGCTCCAAATTCGCCGCCTTCACATCACACAGCGCCACCACCCGAACATCGTCATGATTCAAAAACGCCCGCAAATCCACCACCCCCTGCGCCCCCGTCCCCACCACCCCCAGCGTGATCTTGTTTGAAGGCGCCGTCTCCGACCTCAAAACCCGCGCGGGCACAAACCAAGGCGCCACCCCCGTGGCCAAAATCGTCTTCAAAGAACTGCGTCGATTCATAGCCCTTAAAACGACACCCCGCTCCGCTTCATTCGGACATGTTTTATGTGAAATCCGCTCGCCCCTCGCCTCTATTCCCCACCCCCGCATGCACACCCTCGCCCAACTCCGCTCCGGAGCCCTCGCCGGCACCCACCGCCTCGACCTCCAAGACGGCCTCACCGAATTTCCCCCCGAAATCTTCTCCCTAGCCGACTCCCTCGAAATCCTCAACCTCTCCGGCAACCGCCTCCACGCCCTCCCCGAAGACCTCCACCGCCTCCACAAACTCCGCATCCTCTTCTGCTCCGACAACCCATTCACCCATCTCCCCGCCTGCCTCGGCGCCTGCACCAGCCTCACCATGATCGGCTTCAAAGCCAATCAAATCACCACCCTCGACCCCGCCGCCTTCCCTCCAAACCTCCGCTGGCTCATCCTCACCGACAACCAAATCACCACCCTCCCGGATTCCCTCGGCGCTTGCACTCAGTTGCAAAAATTGATGCTCTCCGGCAATCGCCTCACCCACCTCCCCGACTCCCTCGCAGCCTGCACCCGCCTCGAACTCCTCCGCATCGCCGCCAACCACTTCACCACCCTCCCCGACTGGCTCCTCAACCTCCCCCGCCTCGCCTGGCTCGCCTTCGCCGGCAATCCCCTCTCCACCCCCGCCCTCCCAGCCTCCCTCATCGACATCCCCTGGCAAGCCCTCGAACTCCAGACCCTGCTCGGCGAAGGCGCCTCCGGTTCCATCCACCGCGCCCTCTGGAACCAAGACCAACCCGTCGCCGTCAAACTCTTCAAAGGCGCCGTCACCAGTGATGGCCTCCCCGCCTCCGAAATGCAGGCCTCCCTCGCCGCCGGCACCCACCCGAACCTGATCCCCGTCCACGGTCGCCTCACCCTGCACCCCGACCAAACCGAAGGCCTCATTCTCGACCTCATCGACCCCGCCTACCAAACCCTCGCCCTCCCCCCCAGCTTCGATTCCTGCACCCGCGACGTCTACCCCACCCCTCTAAACCTCTCCCCCAACACCTCCCTCGCCATCGCCCGCAGCATCGCCTCCGCCGCCCACCACCTCCACTCCCACCACATCAATCACGGCGACCTCTACGCCCACAACGTCCTATGGCACACCAACGGCCACGCCTACCTCGGCGACTTCGGCGCCGCCGCCTTCTACCCACCCAAACTCTCCACCAGCCTCCAACAAATCGAAGCCCGCGCCTTCGGTTGCCTCATCGAAGAACTCCTCACCCACACCGCCTGGACCCCCGAAACCCACTCCCTCCAAACCACCCTCCAAACCCTCACCACCCGCTGCCTCACGCCCGCACCCTGCGAGCGCCCTCTCTTCGAAGAAATTCAGACTACCCTCATCAGGGATCAATCCTGATGCCAAATCCCCCCTCTGCGGCTATCCGATCTCTGCGGTGTTAAATCGCCAACCGATTAAAACTTCACCGCAAAGCCCGCGCTCAAAATCAAATCATTGCTCTGCGCCCCAGCCGCCGGCGTGTTATCAAACGTGTTCGTCACCGCCGTCCGGAAACTCACCCGATCACTCATCGCCACATCCACAAACGCAGTCGCCAAAATCAGGAAGTCATCGAAATTCTCAGGACTTCCGATGTAACCCAGCGTCTCACCGATCGAGATCGTGTCACTCACCTTCCAGCTCAGCTTCTGCAGCGCTTCCACCGTGAAATAATCCGCCGCAATGCCGCCCACTTCTTCCCAAATGTAGCCCGGACCCGCCTCAAACGAAAGCTGCACCGCATCCGTCCGCACCAGGTAGTAACCCAACGCCGCACGTGGCATCAAACGATAGTCCACCAGCGACACCGAATCATACAGGAACCGCGTCGCCACCGCCCCATACCAGCTCTCATTGAACAACCGATTGTACTGCGCCGACGCCCGCACGTTCTCCACATTCTTCACCCCCGAGTTCTCGCCATAAGCACCGCTCGCGCCCAAAAACAACTCATCCTCTGCACTCCGATGCTCAGCCAGCAAATCCGCCGTCACCAGCAGAGCCTCCGAGTTCCCTTGCGATGTTGAAAAACCAATCGCCGCTGTCCGCGTCCATCCCATCGCAGGCGCCGCCGGATCCGCCTTCGCTGGCTTCAATGACCGCCGCACCGGTGCCGCTTCCTCCGCTGGCAACCCAGCCAACGCATACGACAACCCCGCGATCACCGACAAATCATTCTCCTCACGTCCTCCCGCAGGAGTCGCATCATACGTGTTCCGCACAAACGTCCGCAACGCCCAGCGATCCGACAACCGCGTCTTCAAACCCGCCTCAGCCAGGAAATAGTGATTGGCAAAATCAGCCGCCTCCGGCACAAACGAAACACTCTCCCAAAGCGAAACCCGCTCGCTCAGCTTCCACTCCAACCGCTGCCCAAAACGCAGCGTCCAATAGTCCCGGCTCGTCTCCTGATTCTCCCAAAGATAACCCCCACCTGCTTCCAGCGCCAACTTCACATTCTCGCTCTTCAGCAAGTAGTAGCCCACGTGCGGCATCGCACTCACCCGATAATCCAGGTCCGCCAGCTCGTCCGTGAAATACTCCGCCGCACCGCCCACATACCACCGATCCGACAGCAGCCTGTTATAGGTCGAAAACAAACGCAGGTTGTTCGTCGTCTGCACGCCCGCACCCTCTGCATAAAAGTAATCCGCACCCAGATACAACTCATTCGGCCCCTCAAGGTAGGACGCCAGCAACTGCGCACTCAAATTGAAGTTCTCACTGTTCCCAGTCGCCAACCCCACCCCACTCGCCGCCGTCACTTCCCAAGGACTGATCGCCGGAGCCGGCTCAGGAGCCTTAGGCGCAGCCTCACCAGCCATGGCCAGCGGAGACAGACCACACACAGCAATCAAACAAAGGGAACGAGTCATAAGGAACTTCATAAAAGCGAATTCGAATTTGGCGGAATAAACGGCCCCGTTTTTGCCGCAACCTCCGCCTTTCGTCAACCCCTAACCTCAAAGAATCCACGCATCGGCAAGCCCGGCTCCCCAATCATATCCAGAGGGTAATGCCGCACCGCCTCCCGACATAGAACATCCACCCGCTCACCCTCCCCCCGCACCCGCGCCACCTCCACCAATGCCGCCTGCGCCGTGATCCACGTCAGCCCCCCATCCTCCGGCAGCGTCATTCCATGCACCGCCTCCGCATGACCCCGCGCCGCCTCCAGCATCCCCCCCTTCGCCTCGGCGAACGCCAAACACGCCAGCGTCTGCAACCGCTCCGTCAGCCGCCGCTCAATCACCCGCACATCCACCCTTTTCCCACCGCCAACCTTCCCATCCCGCACCTTCAACGCCAAACCCAAAGCCTCCACAGCCCCCGCCCAATCCCCCTTCTCCAGCAAAGCCACCCCCAACTCATGCTGCACCGCCGCCCACCGCTCCTCCTCACTCATCCCACCCAGCGCCTCCTCAAAAGCCACCAACGCCTGCTCCAGCGCCCCTCCATCCCTCACCTCAGCCAGACACGCACGCCGCAGCAAAAACCGCCCCCTCAACCTCCAAGCCGCCCCCACCTCATCCACCGTCCGCCCCGACTTCATCGCCAACAACTGCCCCACCGCCTCCAGCCCCCGCTCCATCTCCACCACCGGATCCTCCGGCCGAAACAACACCCGCTCCCAGTGCCACCCCGCCAAATCCTCCAGCAACTCCCCCCGCAACCTCGCATCCCCATCACCCAACACCTCCAACGCCTCCCTTAACACCACCCCCGCATCCTCCAACTGCCCCCGCCAAAGCGCATCCGCACGCCGCCGCAACCACCGCGCCCGCTCCACCGCCCCCTCCCCCTCCCGCCCCTGCCAATCCGCCATCTGCCCCGCCAACACTGCCGCCACCTCCACATTCCCCGCCAGCAACTGCCCCTCCGCCCGATACCCCGCATCCTTCGCATTCGCAGCCCGCCTCACCAACCCCTTCAACCCAGCCGTGCTAATCCCCACCCGCACCGCCAGCGTCTCCTGAATCTCCCACAGCTCCCGCTCATTGAGGTGCGCTCCCTCCACCCAAAGCTCCTTCCGCCACTTCCCCTCCTCCTGCAAAACTCGCGCCAACCCCATCCCATGAACTCCCTCATCCCCCCTCCAAAACACCGCCAGCACCACCCCCATCCCCACCACCAAAACCCCCACCGCCAGCCAAGCGGCACGTTTCGCAGGTTCATCAGGCAATCGCATCCCACCCACCCTAAACACGACCCTCCACAAAAACGACCCCAAAATCCCCATCCCCCCAACGTTACCTCTCCACTCACTACTGACAACTCACCACTCACATGCATCTCCCACTCACACTCCTTCTCCTCCTCACCGCCACCCTCCACGCCGCAGAACCGGAAAAAATCCCCCTCTGGCCCCAGGGCGCCCCCGGAGCCAAAGGCACCGAAGACAAAGACCAGCCCTTCCTCCTCGCTTGGCCCGCCCCCAAAGCAACCGCCACCGGCGCCGCCTTCGTCGTCTGCCCCGGCGGCGGATACGGCGGCCTCGCTGCCGACCACGAAGGCACTCAGGTCGCCCGCTGGCTCAACGGCCTCGGCGTCTCCGCCTACGTCCTCCACTACCGCCTCGGCACCAACGGCTACCACTACCCCATCCAACTCATGGACGTCCAACGCGCCGTCCGCTGGGTCCGCGCCAAAGCCCCCGAACACGGCCGCGACCCCGCCCGCATCGGCATCATCGGCTTCTCCGCCGGCGGCCACCTCACCTCCATGGCCGCCACCCTCTTCGATGAAAAACCCGCCGCCATGACGCATGACGACATCGACCAACTCAGCGCCCGCCCCGACGTCGCCGTCCCCGTCTACCCCGTCATCTCCATGAGCGACGCCACCGCCCACCAGGGCTCCCGCAAAAACCTCCTCGGCCCCGACCACACCGAAGACCAAGCCCGCCACGTCAGCACCCAGCTCCAGGTCACCCCCAACACCCCGCCCACCTTCCTCTTCCAGACCGATCAAGACACCGTCGTCCCCGCCGAAAACGCCGTCGCCTTCTACCTCGCCTGCCGCCAAAACAAAGTCCCCGCCGAACTCCACATCTACGAACCCGGCCCCCACGGCGTCGGCCTCTCCCTCGGCAATCCCGTCCTCGGCTCCTGGCCCGGCCACCTCCGCGACTGGCTCCGCAACCGCGGCTTCCTCTCCCCCGCCCCTCGCACCGCCATCAAAGGCTCCGTCAAAATCAACGGTACCCCTGTCAGTTGGGGCTTCCTCGTCTTTCGCCCCCGCGACCCCTCCGCCCCTGTCGCCACCGCCCGCATCATGAAAGGCAACTTCAAGCTCGACGCCGCCAACGGCCCCGCCCTCGGCGAAAACCTCCTCACCCTCAGCTACTCCGCCGCCGACACCCCCGGCGCCACCTCCCCCGACGGCACCCTCACCACCTCCCACCCCACCCCCGACCACCAAGGCGACTGGATCCAAACCCTCACCCCCGAGCAAGCCGACCTCCACCTCGACGTCCAACACAAATAGCCAATCGCTTGAGCCTCTTGCAAAACTCACCATACCCGCGTTCTGGCCAACGAACCTATGAGAGGCGGTGTAGGCGCATTCGCCAGAATGCGGGGTTTTGCCAGTGGCTCGCTTAACCAGCAACCCGCCCCGATGAAACACCTCCTTCTCCTCCTCACCCTCATCGCCTGCACCGTCGCCGCCGAACCCAAACCCCCCAACATCCTCTGGATCGTCGCCGAAAACGCCAAACTCGACTTCGGCTGCTACGGCGCCCCCAACGTCCACACCCCAAACATCGACCGCCTCGCCGCCGAAGGCACCCGCTACACCCGCGTCTTCTCCACCGCCCCCGTCTGCGCCCCCAGCCGCTCCGCCTTCATGGTCGGCATGTACCAAACCAGCACCGACACCCACAACATGCGCTCCCATCGCACCGACGACTTCCGCCTCCCGCCCGGCGTCCGCCTCCTCACCCACCGCCTCAAAGACGCCGGCTACCTCACCGCCAACATCAAGCAAATCGAAGGCGAAACCGTCGGCACCGGCAAGCTCGACCTCAACTACGTCAACGAAGGCACCGTCTACGACACCGAAGACTGGTCCGCCCTCACCTCCAGCGACAAACCCTTCTTCGCCATGATCAACATGCCCGAAGCCGAATACGACATCTACGACCGCCAATCCTGGAAAAAAGACCGCGTCAAATGGGTCGGCGAAGACGACCCCCGACTCCCCAAAACCGCCACCCCCGAAAACGTCACCCCTCCCCCCTACTACCCCGACCACCCCATCGTCCGCGAAGAATGGGCCCGCTACCTCAACACCACCTCCCTCATGGACGTCCACGTCGGCCGCATCCTTGAGCAACTCAAAAAAGACCGCCTCCTGGAGGACACCATCATCCTCTTCTTCGCCGACAACGGCCGCCTCGAAGCCCGCGGCATCCACTGGTGCTACGACAGCGGCCTCCACGTCCCCATGATCATCCGCTGGCCCGCCAATCTCCCCCCGCCCCCCCAACTCAAACCCGGCACCGTCAACGAAAACGTCGTCTCCGTCCTCGACGTCACCGCCACCACCCTCGCCCTCGCCGGAATCCCCCGCCCCGGCGGCATGCACAGCCGCAACCTCCTCGGCCCCGACGCCGATCCCCCCCGCCAATACGCCTTCAGCGCCCGCGACCGCATCGACGAAACCTACGCCCGCATCCGCAGCGTCCGCGACACACGCTACCGCTACATCCGCAACTACCCCCCCTACACCAACCTCGCCTCCCTCAATCGCTACAAGGAAAAGTGCTTCCTCATCATCCCCCTCCTCCGCCAGCTCAAAACCGTCGGCACCCTCACCGGCCCACCCCTCGCCCTCATGGCCGACCGCGCCCCCGAAGAAGAACTCTACGACATCGAAACCGACCCCTACGAAATCACCAACCTAGCCACCTCCACCCAACCCCAGCACAAAGAAACCCTAGCCCGCCTCCGCGGCGCCCTCGACACCTGGATCACCGAAACCAAAGACCTCGGCCACCACCCCGAACCCCCATCCATCACCGCTCCCTTCACCCCCGAAATGCACACCTGGTTCGGCACCCCCCCCTGGGCCCAATAACCCCAATTCTCCCACACCAGCCAACCCAGTAGGCGCATTCGCCAGAATGCGATTGGGGCACGCTGCCATATCATAAACAGCCCACCCCTCAAAGCCCCAACAAATCCCGAACAGCCTCTTTGACTTCATTCAACTGAACGGCGCTCAACTTCCCCAGCCTCCTTTGAAGAGCACCCGGATCGATGCTGGCAAAACCCTGCACATTGACCGCCGAAGGTTTGGGTAGCCAGCGCGGTTGCCCTAAATCCACTTCACCGCGCAGCCCTCGTTTTTGAGAGGTGAGCGGCACCACAACAACCAAAGCCCGCGCATCATGGGGTTCTGGATAGGCAAGCACGAGGACCGGTCGCTGTTTGGCCACCATTCCAAAGTCCACAATCCACACTTCCCCGGCCACCGCCTTAATACTCACCGAGAGCCTCCTCCCAAACCTTCCCTTGCTCCGCCGTCGACAGCAACCGTTCAGGATGAGTCGTAACCGCAAATGGCAGATCGTCCCTCAGTTCAACCTGAGCAAGAAACAAGTTCAACGCATCACCCGGCTTCATCCCCAGCCTTGCAAACACCTTCTCCGCCCGGCGCAATCGCTGCGTGGAAACCCGTGCCCGGAAAAGCGTCGTCGTACTCATGGGCTCAAAATGGCTCAAAATGGCTCCAAGTCAATCCCCAGCCGTTTCATCCACCCAACCATCACCTCCCCCTCTACCCAAGAAACACACACCTGATTCGCCCCCCCCAACGGGCCCAATGGCACCAATCCGTCACCTGTTGTGATCATCGGAAGTAATGATGGGTCTCAGGCGATGGTATATGAGGAAGTGCAAGGTGTAACCAAGGCTGAATGACCCCGTGGGTAGCAATCTCAGCTCCGAACTCAGTGCTCATGTAGCTGGGATGAGGTATCATACCGACGCGGCCCAGATCAAGTCTGTCTGCATCCCAGCATGTTCCAATGGTCGGGTCCTCATGGTGGTGACCGTCCGTGTGCCAAACGCAGGCGTAATGGAGCAGTTCAAACTGGTCGTCTGGCAGTTGAAACCATGAGCCTCGAACTTTGGCCGCAAACTCAGCTCCACGTCGACCATGATCTGAATCATAGCCGTCATTCTCGCGGCGACTGTCATGAAAAAGGGCAAAAAGCCGGACGACAGGCACAATCGCCCCAGTGCGGGCAGCTAAGATGCAGGCATTTCGCTCGACTCGTCTCCAATGATCTGGACCATGCACAGAATATCGATCCCGATGATTTGGCTCGGCGATCACTGAAGTCCAAAGGGATTCGAAGTCAATTTGCAGCATTGCGCGTGATGGGTTGCCTGGGGCAAGGATTCAGATCAGAAAACACCAAATGGGATGCATCAACGATTGGAAAGATGCCACAAGAGCCCTTGCTCGCATTCATTTTGTGTCGATCCGCACCACCAGCAGCACATCAAAACTGCTGCCATCCGCCTTATTGCGGAAAAAGTTAGAATGACCCAGGCACCCGCAAATGCAGTTTTTCGACAGTACCACACTGTCCAATTTCACTGCCTGCTTGAAACCCGCAGGCATCGACTCCCTAATCTGGCCTGCCCAAAATAGGGCCTCACTGACTCACCGATTGATTTGACCGTCTCATGTCCGCTTTCCTGAACCGATCCAAACCCCCGCGCATACGGTCATTCGTGATCGGCGGCATTCTGTTTCTGCTTGTCTTTCAGATCATCGAGAACTGGCCCACCCTCATCCAAAGGCTTGGACTCAAGGAGGAATCCAGAGCCTCCAGACAAATATTGACCGGCATTGAAGTCTCCTTCTGGGTCATCGGTGCCTATCTCGTAAACCGACTCATAAACCGGTTCTTCTGGGATGGAGCCATGAGTCGTGCGATGCAGCGCACGGTTCCCAGCGTGCTCAAGGATATCGGCACCGTCTTCGTGTACATCATCACTGGGGCCTGCATCGCCGGATTTGTCTTCAATCAATCCATCACAGCATTTCTCGCCACCCTTGGCGCCGGCGGGGTTGTCCTGGGCTTCGCTCTGCGCAATTTGCTGGCCGACCTCTTCACCGGCCTTGCCGTGAACTTTGACAACAACTTCGCCATCGGTGACTGGCTGGTCGTCCCTTCCGTTTCGGGTGGCGAGGGCACCGTCGGTCAGGTCGATGAAATCGGCTGGCGCTGCACCCGGCTTACCTGCGAGGATGGCACGACCATTGTCCTACCCAACTCGATCCTAGGCCTCGAAAAAATCGTCAACATTTCCCGCCCCTCGATCATGACGCGTTTTGAGGTCGGCGTGACGATTGACTACACCGTGCCCGTCGAGCGTGTCCGCCGCATACTGCTGGCTGCGCTTGAGTCGGTGTCTTCCCAGGAGGGGTTCTCCAAAGAAACGAAACCCAAGGTGCTCGTCTGCAACACCGGCAAACGCGGAGTCAAATACAACCTGCGCTACTGGATTCATCCCTGGCACCCCCTGTCGCCAAACACGAGCCGAGATCTCGTACTCACCGCCGCTCTCCAGCACCTGCAAACAGCTGGCATCACGCCTGCCTACACCAAGGCCGAAGTCTTTCATGAGCCAATGCCTGCCAAACACTTCCATGGGCACAGCATTGCGGACAAAGTATCGCTCCTTTCCCGCATCACCATTTTTGAAAGGCTGGAGGAAGCGGAACTTGAGAGAGTGGCCACTGAGATGCGACGTTTCCAGCTCAGTCCCGACGAAATCTTGTTCCGGCGCAACGACGAAGGCCAATCCCTCTTCATCCTCATCGAGGGTCTGCTCAATGTTCAAGTCGATCTCAACAACAGCGGCCATGAGCAGACTGTCAGCCAGCTATCACCCGGTGATTTCTTTGGCGAAATGGCACTTCTCACCGGCGAACCCCGTTCCGCCACCATTCAAGCACGCACTGCCGCCGTCATCTATGAGATCAGCCGTCCCACCATCATCCGCCTCATCGAAAACCGGCCCGAAATCTCCGAATGCATGTCCCTTGCCGTGGCACAGCGCCAGATGAAGCTCGATCAAGCACGCAATCGCACCACCAATGACGATACTGCGGACAAAGTTCAAAGCATCAGCAAGCAGATCATGTTCAAAATGAAGAGCTACTTCAAGAGCTAGAGCATTTTAAGAAAAGAGGTGGCCGATGATTTGGGAGCGCCGGAGGTGGAGGTGGGCCGTTGGCAGCGCAGGGGCATATCAAGGCATACGTCCCGAGATGACGACGGCCCAGATCCGCCTACGCCGCCCCAAAGGAGCGGTTACAGTTTTTCTTAAACTGCTCTAGACCGTCTCTCGCAAAGATTTTGAACTGGGAAGAGCATCGGCGACAGTGGCACGAAAACCGCGCTCCCCGCTATCTGAGCGATAACGGCCAAGCGGCTGCCGCAGCCCATGAGGCCGCCCAGCCGCAGGGCAACGTGAGAAGAAATCGAAAGCCAGTCTAGTCTAGGCATTCGCCCGCAAAATCTGCGCCAGCACATACGGCAGGATTCCCCCCGCACGGTAGTAGTCGATCTCCACCGGCGTGTCGATCCGCACCACCAGCGGCACATCAAAACTGCTGCCATCCGCCTTGTGCACCCGCAGCGTCGCCTCACCCTGCGGCTTGAACTCATTGGACAAACCCAGCACATCAAAGGTCGCATCACTGAGATCCTTCACCTTGTCGTAATCGTCCTTGTTCTTGAAGTTGCATGGCAGCACGCCCATGCCCACCAAGTTCGAACGGTGAATCCGCTCAAACGACTTCGTGATCACCGCCTTCACCCCCAGCAACCGCGTCCCCTTCGCCGCCCAGTCCCGGCTCGATCCCATCCCATAGTCCTCACCACCAATCACAATCGAAGGGATCCCCGCCGCCTTGTAACTCTCCGCCGCGTCGTAAATGCTCGTCTCCGTTCCAGCTGGCTGCAAAAGCGTGTTGCCACCCTCTTTGCCACCCAGCATCAGATTCTTGATCCGCACGTTCGCAAACGTCCCGCGCGTCATGATCAAATCATTCCCACGACGGCTGCCATAGCTGTTGAAATCCGCCTTTGTCACCCCGTGCTCCATCAAGAAGCGACCCGCCGGACTGTCCGCCTTGATCGCCCCCGCCGGACTGATGTGGTCCGTCGTCACACTGTCACCAAAGATGCCCAAAGGCCGCGCTCCGTGAATCTCCGTGATGTCACTCAACTCCATGCTGAATCCGTCAAAGAACGGCGGCAGCTGAATGTAAGTGCTCGCACCGTCCCACTCAAAGACCTCACCCACCGATCCCTTGATCTCGTTCCACTTCGGATTCTGGCTCGCAAAATCTGTGTACAACGCCCGGAACACATCCGGAGACAGCGCGCTCTCCATCGCATCCTTCACCTCTTTCAGCGTCGGCCAGATGTCCTTCAAATACACCGCATGACCATCCGCCGCCACACCCAGAGGCTCGCTGCTCAGGTCAATGTCCACCGTGCCCGCGATCGCATACGCCACCACCAACGGAGGCGACATCAGGAAGTTCGACTTGATGCTCTGATGCACCCGCGCCTCAAAGTTCCGGTTTCCCGAAAGCACCGAAGCCGCCACCACATCATTCGCCTTCACAACGTCCTCAATCCCCGCATCCAGCGGACCCGAGTTCCCGATGCACGTCGTGCACCCGTAACCCACCGTCTGGAAACCCAGTTTATCGAGCTCCACCTGCAGCCCTGTCTTCGTCAAATAATCCGTCACCACCCGGCTGCCAGGCCCAAGGCTGGTCTTCACCGCCGGCTTGATCGTCAGGCCGAAGGCATTCGCCTTCTGCGCCAACAAACCCGCCGCCAGCATCACACTCGGATTGCTCGTGTTCGTGCAGCTCGTGATCGCCGCAATCAGCACCGATCCATCTGCAATCGCGTCCTTGATGCCCGCCTTCGAATCCACCGTCACCTCAAACAGCGTCTTCCCGTTCGCATCCGCAGGTTCCATCACCACGCCCACTTCCGCTCCAAACGCCTGCGACACCGAATTGCCATCCGCCTCACCATCCAGCCCAGGACCCACATCCAACTCACCTGCGCCATTCCCGGTCGGCTTCTTGCCGTAACCACCCGCCTTCACATCCGCCACCAGCAACTCATTGAACTTGCTCTTCAACGCCGGCACCTCAATCCGATCCTGCGGACGCTTCGGTCCTGACACGCACGGCACCACATCACCCAGATCCATCTCCATCTCCGTCGTGAAATCCAGCACACCCTTCTCGGTCGGAATCCCCCAGAGACCCTGCGCCTCATAGTAATTCTTCACCGTCACACACTGCTCCTCGCTCCGGCCCGTGCCGCGCAGATACGCGATCGTCTCCTCATCAATCCCAAAGAAGCCCATCGTTGCCCCATACTCCGGCGCCATGTTCGCGATCGTCGCCCGATCCGTCACCGGCAAACTCACCGCACCCGGCCCATAGAACTCCACAAACTTGCCCACCACACCCAGCTTCCGCAGCTTCTGCGTCACCTCGAGCACCAAATCCGTCGCGGTCACACCCTCCTTCAGAGATCCCGTCAAATAAACGCCCACCACCTCCGGCACCAGGAAGGTCACCGGCTGACCCAGCATCCCCGCTTCCGCCTCAATCCCACCCACACCCCAACCCACAACACCCAGGCCATTGATCATCGTCGTGTGCGAATCCGTCCCCACCAGCGTGTCCGGATAATACACCCCGTCCTTCTCCAGCACCCCCTTCGCCAAATACTCCAGATTCACCTGGTGCACAATCCCGATCCCTGGAGGCACCACCTTGAACGTGTCAAACGCCTGCTCGCCCCACTTCAAAAACTGATACCGCTCCCGGTTCCGCGTGAACTCCAAATCCAAATTCTGATTCAGCGCCGCCTGCGTTCCCGCGAAGTCCACCTGCACACTGTGGTCCACCACCAGGTCCACCGGCACCAGCGGCTCGATCATCTTCGCATCCTTGCCCATGCCATGCACCGCCGTCCGCATCGCCGCCAAATCCACCAGCAGCGGCACCCCCGTAAAGTCCTGCAACACAATCCGCGCTACCGTGAACGGAATCTCATAATCCCCCGGCGCCTTCGCATTCCAGTTCGCCAGATTCTTCACATCCGCCTCAGTCACCTTCTTGCCGTCGAGATTCCTCAACAACGATTCCAAAACAATCCGGATCGACACCGGCAAACGCGAAATCTTGCCAATGCCTTGTTTTTCAAGATCAGGCAGCGAGAAATAAGTGCCAGGAGTTCCGAAACCGGTAGTGAATGTGCTGGGATTTTTCATGAAAAGGTCTGACGTGAGAAACAACGAATAGCTTGTAGAGCAGTTTTGACACCCATTTTTTCATGATTTCACCATCATCCCCCATTCCCTCCAACCACCCCTTCCAACACCCCCTCAAAAAGCTCCCAAACCAAAATCCACACACGAAACCCCGTTGCGAAACTTCCCCGCTGCGCGTATCCCTCATATCAAACCCATGAGCAATTCCCCAGAGCCAGACGACTCAAGGATCAAGCAAGCCGAAAAAATCGCCAGCCACCCTGAGCAATACAAGGTCTGCGAAGGCTGCGGTTCCATTGTTGTCGCTCGCGCCATCACCTGCCCCAGTTGCCACGCCTACCGATTTGACGCCACCGCCCAGCGTGTCATCACCCAGGCCCGCGACCTCGCTCTCAAAAACCCCGCCTCGGTCCTCTCCTCCGATTTGAACTGAGCGCCACACCTGCCACAGACCCCCAATCTGAGCCCCATCACCCCCCTCGGGTAAAAAACGGTTGCACCCCCGGTTCTAAGGCGTATTCTCCCAGCCCGTTTTTCAGAACCCTTTACCGCAACTCCATCATGTCACAGCATCGCAGCCTCAAGACCGCCGGCTCCGTCGGCACCAAGCGCAGCGTCCTCAAGCGCGGCGAGCGTATCAAGCTCCTCAAGTCCCGCGGTGTCTGGAAAGAAGGACGTCTGCCCACCAGCCTTCCGAAAACGAAACCGGATTGATCCCGGTCTCCTTTTCTGTCCCCCCTGAGGCCCTGCCATCGTGCGACTGAACCGCTTTCTTAGCCTGTGTGGCCTCGGTTCTCGCCGGGGCGTCGAAGCCATCATCGCTGAAGGCCAGGTCTCCATCAACGGGTCCTACACCCGCAGCCTCGGCACCGTCGTCAGCGACGAAGACGAAGTCCGCGTCAACGGCCGCATCATGCGCGCTGCCAAAGGCGTCGTCCTCGCCCTCCACAAACCCAAAGGCTACGTCTGCAGCCGCGGTGACACCCACGACCGCCTGACCATCTACGACCTCCTCCCCGCCAAGTTTCAAAACCTCCACCACGTCGGACGGCTCGATAAAGAAAGCGAAGGCCTCCTCCTCATGACCAATCGCGGTGACCTTTCTCACCGCCTCATGCACCCCAGCCAGGGCGTCGAGAAGGAATACGAAGTCGTCGTCGACAAACCCCTCGACCCCGAAGTCCACTTCCCCAAGCTCGTCAAAGGCATGATGACCCCCGAAGGCTTCGCCAAAGCCGAGCGCGTCTGGGCCGAAAACAGCCACTACCGCTTCCACCTCGTCCTCAAACAGGGCCTCAAGCGGCAGATCCGCCACATGCTCTACTTCCTCGGCTTCGAAGTCGAGCGCCTTATCCGCGTCCGCATCGGCTGGCTCGCCATCAAAGGCCTCACCAAAGGCGGCTACAAAGAACTCACCGAAACCGAAGTCGCCCGCTTCTTCAGCGAAACCAAACCCGTCTCCGCTGCCCCCAAAAAAGCCCGCGCCAACTCGGAAAAATCATCTCCCAAGGCCCCCAAAGAACCTTCCCACGACGCCTTCGACTCCGAAGACGCCCGACCGACCACCCGCTCTCGCCCCCGCGAAGACGGCCGCAAACGCACCGCCGCCTCCACCTCCCGCTCCAAGCGTGAGGCCTCGCCAAAGGACAAGTCCAAATTCGACTCCCCCGCCAAATCCCCGCGCTCCCGCTCCAAGCGCCCCGGCCAAAGCGAAGGCTACGGCAAGGATCGCCCCCAAGCCCCCCGCAAACCTTCCTCCACCGGCAAATCCCCCCCCAGTGGTTCCCGCAGCCCCGCCCGGAAAAAACCCAGCCCCGGTGGCAAACGCCCCCCTGGCCGCGGCAAACGCTAACCACTCACAATCCCGGCGGCCGCTGCGACGCCGTCCGCCCCGTGCTCTTCGGAGTCACCACCGGCGCATTGGGATCAAACAAAATGCCGCCCGTCACAAAAATCTCCCCCGCACGTGTCGCCAGCATCGGCCGATTGTCCTTGCCCTCCTTGTAATACTTCCGCGACACCAAAGTCCCATCCGGACCAATGATGCAGTGCACAAAAATCTGCGGTGCCGCCAAAAAGAACGCCTGCAGGCGATTCTGAGAGTCCATCGTGAACGAAGGATCCAACGCCAAGTTCACCGGCCCCAGGGAAAAAGTCGCCATCCTCATCTGACTCCGATCATCCGTCAGCCGGAAATACAACCGGCTGCCATCATCCTCCCTCAGCACATGCAGCGAGTACTTCCTTACCCGTCCCGCATCCTGCATCCCCTGTGGCACCCCAAAATCCTGCTCCCAAAACGCCTTCACCTCCGTCACCGTAAAACGCAGCCTGTTGGACTGATAATACGACTGGGTCGGTGCGTGATAAACCACCGCGTGCACCGCATACGGCCCGATATCCGCAATGGCGTGATTCTCTGACATCAAAATCTGGCGCTTCATCACCGCTCCCGCCTTGAAAACAAAAGGCTCCTCCACCTCCACCTGAACCGGCGGATACTGCCTCCCCGTCGCATCTTCCAAGTGAAACGACAGCCAATTGGTGTTCGCAGGTCCCCCCATCACCACATCCGAACCGCTGTTGTTCGACAACTCCACCGTCGCCCGCATCGGCTCCTGGGACAAAAACGTCTTCTTATCCAGACTCAGCTTGATCATGTACTGCCCGCTCGCTTCCGGCACCCAAACCGCAGCCAGCACAAGCGCATAAAAAATGGCAACAAATCGATTCATAAACAGCTCAGAAAAAGAAATCAGCTCCAGCGCATTCCGGCCAGAACCCTCATCACATCACAAAACATCGGCCTCGTCCAGAACAACCGCCACCCACCTCACGGCGCCGCTTGATCCGACACCGTCCGAAAACCCCGCGCCGGACTCCTCTCCTGCGCACTGTCGGCAAAATGTCGACTCGTCAGCAGCATGTCCCCTGGCGGATACGCATAGTGCCCGCCCCGCGCCACCGGCACCCGCACATCCGGATAGTCCGGGTGCTCCGACCACGCCTGCCCGCGACCCTCCCCGGCCGTCCATTCCTGCACATTCCCCGCCAAATCCTGAATCCCAAACGCACTCACGTCCTCCGTCTTCCGGTCAACCGGCGCCCACAAATTGAATCCATCGACCTCCCCGCCCTTCACCCCTTTCGCATCGTAATCCCCACCCAAATTCGCCGCCGCTTTCCGCTCCTCTTTCCCCCACGGATACACACTCCCGGACACCCCGCGGGCCGCCTTCTCCCACTCCTCCTCAGTCGGCAACCGTTGCCCCTTCCACTTCGCATACGCATACGCATCCCACCAGTCCACTCCTTGAATCGGCGTCTCCAGGGAGATCTTCTGCCCGTTGACCGACGCCCCGGACCGCGCCGCCGCCAGCAAATCCTTCCACCCTTCCGGCGCATGCCCCGACTTCGTCTTCGGCTGGTCAGGATGATCAAACGACGTCCCCTTGCTGCCCACCGCCTGCAAAAACTCCGCATACTGCCCCAGCGTCACCTCCGTTCGACTCATCCAAAACGCCGGCAACGTCCGCTTCTCCCCCTTCTGATACTGAAACGGCCCCGCAGGAATCAACACCATCTCCGCAGGTCGCGCCTCCGCCACCTTCTGCGTCGGATTCCCCGTCAGCGCCCCCAACGCCGCCACCACCACCAGCGCCACGCCCGCACTGATCCACACCCACCACGGAATCGCCCGCTGCGCCGACCCCTCATACTCCGCCGGATGCGCCTTCTCGATCCGATGCTGAATGCTGTGCTCCCTCATCGCCTCCCGCACACTCGTCATCTCTTGCAAAAGACTGGCCCAGTCATGCTTCACCAGCATCACCGACTGCAGCAAACCCGATGCCTTCCCCCCCGAAACCCGGCCCCTCAACAACTCCAAAAATGCCTCCACCGTCTGCTTCGACGCATCCCCCTGATCGTCCCCCTCCGGCCGGAAAATGTTCACCAAACTCGCCTGATGATCCTCGTCCAAATACACATCCCAATCCGAAATCTCGCGGTAAACAAAACCCCGGCTCGTCGCATGCTCCATCACTTCCGCCACCCCATAGATCAGCTCCGCCACCGCACGCTCCCCCAACATCTCGCCCTTGCCATAAATCTCCCGCAGTGACCGCCCCCGCGGCACCTCCCGCGTGTAGTAATGATATCCCCCCTCCTCGCCCGCCTCATACAGCGGCGCGATTCGCGGATGGTTCAGCGACGCCTTGGCCCGCACCCGCGCCGTAAACAACTCCAACTGCTCCGGCACCTCCGCCCGGTCCGGCCTCAAAACCACCAGCCCCACCAACCGCTCCACCCCCTGCTGCACCGCCAAATACGTCTCCGTCATCGAGTCCTCCCGCACCAGGTCCTGCACCACATAGTTCCCCATGTGCGTCCCCGCCCGCAGCAGCGGCCCCTCCGCATCCATCACCGGCGGACCCGGCGCCTTCAAAACCGCATTCACCGTCTCAATCAGCTCCCCCGTCTCATACGGCGTGTCCAGCAGCACCGGTGCCCCGGCCAGCAACCCCTCAAACCCCTTCAAATCAAATCGCGTCGTGAACAACACCCGCACCCCGGGAAACCGCTCCCGCGCCGCATCCCTCAACTCAAACCCCGTCGATCCCCCCTCAAAAACCGCCTCAGTTACCACCAAATCCAAGACCCGCGCCTCCTTCGCCAGCCAAACCATTGCCTCCCCAACCGTCGCAAAATCCTCCACCCCCCAGCCCCGCGCCATCAAGGCCGTCGCCCGGGCCAACCGGAGACTGTCATTCGAATCGACAAACAAAGCTTGCATCGTAACAAAAAAAGGACGGCGCTTTCACCGCCTCAACGTCCAGAGCGAAGGGTTGATGGCGCAGCCAATGTCGAACCCGGGCTCTCCTCGAGCAACTCCCGGGGCTCGGCCACCACCGCCTGAAGCCGGTCCTGGTAATACAACTTCACCAGGTATCCGTGAAAATCACGCCGCCCATGATCCAGCTGCTCCTGGGCACTCATCGGCGGCAAAAAATACGTCACATCCAGCAGCTCCATCCCCTCCCCCGCCCAGTCCACCGGAGACGCCACCCAACTCGACACCGGCGGATCCGCCCGCGTCGGCTCCACCTTGGTCCCATTCACCCGATCGTAAAAAAACACATCCACATTCACCGCTTCCGGCTCGATCGGACTCGCCCCCACTCGCACGATCGGTATCCGCAAGGTCCGCTTGTCCCCCTTCGCCACCGCCAAATCCCTCACCACCTTGCACCCGCCCACCCCCAAAGCCGCACCCGCCTCCGACGTCACCTTCGCCGTCGTCATCTCACTCCCCCCCAACGGCATTCCCCCCACCACATTCGGCTCCGTCAAAATCGCCGCCGGTCCTGCCGGAAACACCGCACTCGGCGCCCCCGCCCCCAAACGCTCCAAACGCTGCTGCGCCAACCCGTAAAACATCCCCGACACCGCCTCCCCCAGCCCCACGATGCGCTCCCAATACTCCCGCGCCTTCTCCGTCAACCCCATCTGCTCATAGGTCAGCGCAAACTCTTTCAACACCGCCGGATGATTCTGATCCATCCCCTCCGCCGCCTTCAGCAACTCCATCAACCCCTCCGTCTCACCCCCGGCCCGCAACTGCGCCACCGTCTGCAAAAGCTCCGCCACCTCCGGGTCCGGCGTCGGCAAACTCGCCACCCCACCGCCCATCGGCACCACCGGAGCAGCCCCCAGCCCCGGCTCCGGCGTCTCCCCGGCCAGCATCCCCGGCACCGGCGGCATCAACCCCGAAACCACCCCGGTCACAGGCGATCCCTTCACCCCCGCCAACTCCCCCGGCCGCGGTGGCATCGACAATTCCGGCACCTCAACCTCCCGCTCCACCTGCCCCCCCATCGACCCCGGACGCTCCACCAAAACCTCCACCTTCGGCCCCTTCCCCTCCCCCGACTCCTTCACCGCCTCCCACGCACTCCACCCCAACAGCCCCAGCTGCAGCACCGCCAAAGTACACAACACCCCCAAAGCAGCGGTTTGAACCCGCCCCGTATCTTTGGCCAATAGGTTGGATTCAGGGCGCGCCATTGGGATTCGTTGTCGTAATACTGAGGTATGGTACGGTGACAGACAGATTGTGTCAATGATTCACGGCTCCCACTCCGAGAAGATCCCCCTCAGCTCCCCCGCTGCGGTCGGGACCGCTCCGCCCTTTTCCGGCTTCGTCCAGCGCCCCTGGCAATTCCCCCCCGAAACCCTCGCCCGCCAGCTCGCCCACCTCCCAGGCCTCATCTGGCTCGACAGCGCCCAAACCGGCCCCGGCGCCGTCTCCCTCCTCTCCGCCGCACCCCTCGAAATCCTCACCGGCACCCTCGATCACGACTGGCACCGCGTCGAATCCCTCCTCCAACGCCACGCCCAACCCTACCACCCCGACTGGCCCCTCCCCTCCGGCGGCCTCTTCGGCTGGGTCGGCTACGACCGCCACTTCACCTTCGGCCACTACCCCCACGCCCTCCTATACGTCCACGACACCGCCACCTGGTTCGAATCCGGCCACCTCTCCGACCACTTCACGCCCGCCCCCCTCCCTCCCTCCACCCCTCCCACCCTCCACTTCACCCCCCAAACCACCCGCGAAGACTTCACCACCAGTGTCCGCACCGCCAAAAACTACATCGCCGCGGGCGACATCTACCAAGTCAACCTTTCCTACCCCTGGCAAGCCGATTGGCCCCCACACGCCCGCCCCCTCGACAGCTACCTCCACCTCCGCGCCGTCTCCCCCGCCCCCCACGCCGCTTACCTCGACCTCAACGGCACCCAGGTCCTCTCCGCTTCCCCCGAACTCTTCCTCCGCCTCAGCGACCGCCGCATCATCACCCGCCCCATCAAAGGCACCCGCCCCCGCTTCCCCCACGACCCCGCTCGCGACACCGCCGCCCGCGCCGACCTTCTCGCCTCCGCCAAGGAACGCGCCGAGCTCCTCATGATCACCGACCTCCAGCGCAACGACCTCGGTCAAGTCTGCGCCTACGGCAGCGTCCAAGTCCACGAACTCTGGAAAATCGAAGCCTACCCGCAAGTCTTCCACCTCGTCTCCACCGTCGAAGGCCAACTCCCCGCCTCCGTCAGCCACAGCGCCGCCTTCCGCGCCTGCTTCCCCGGCGGCTCCATCACCGGCGCCCCCAAAAAACGCGCCACCGAAATCATCGCCGAACTCGAGCCCCATCCCCGCGGCCTCTACACCGGCGCCATCGGCGGCTTCGGCTTCAACGGCGAAAGCCTCTTCAACATCGCCATCCGCACCGCCATCCGCCAAAACAACACCATCCACTTCCACACCGGCGCCGGCATCGTCGCCGACTCCGACCCCGACCTCGAATACCAGGAAACCCAACACAAAGCCGCCGGCCTCCTCCTCATGGGCCAACCCTAACCCCTACCCCGTAGCCGCCGATGTCAATCGGTGCCCACTCCCCCAAAAGTACCACGCCTGTCCCAGGCGTGTGCCCCCCGCACCCTAATCCCCTCCCCAATCCTGTTAATCCAAAAATAATCCCGTAAATCCTGTCCCAAAAAAGCCTCGCCCCGCTCAAAGCACCTCCAACAGCTTCCCGTGGATCCCATCAAATCCCCCGTTGCTGAACACCACCACCACATCCCCCTCGCGCACCTCCGCCTTCACCCGTGCCACAATCGCCGCCGTGTCCGGCTCATGAAAACACGGCCTCCCCCCCGCCGTCACCGCCCGCGCGACAGCATCCACATCCAACCGCTCCGCCTCCGGCACCTTGCCCGGATCATTCACCGCCGCCACCACCGACACATCCGCGTGCCCCAGCGCCTCAATCAACTGCCCTTGCAGCACATTCCGCCGACTCGTATTCGACCTCGGCTCAAACAACGCCACCAGCCGCCTTCCCGGATACCCCTGCCGCAACCCATCCAGCGTCGCCTGCAACGCCGTCGGGTGATGCCCAAAATCATCCACCACCGTCACCCCGTTCTTCTCCCCACGCACCTGCTGCCGCCGCCGGATCCCCTTGAACGAACTCAACCCCGCCTGAATCTCCAAATCCGTCAGCCCGCCAAAGCGCGCCGCACACACACACATCGCCGCATTCCGCGCATTAAATTCCCCGATCATCGGCACCATAAACGCCACCCCGTTGATCTCAAACGTCGTCCCCTCCGGTTCCGCCTTCGTGATCACAATCCGCTCATCACACCCCTCCCCCGTCCCCACCGTCCGCACCGGCGCCGGACACTTCTCCCGCAGGCTCAAACAATTCGCATCATCTCCATTCATCAGCACCAGCCCATTGCGCGGCACCGTGTTCAAAAACTGCCGGAAACTCTTCAAAATCGCCCCCAAATCCTCAAAGATATCCGCGTGATCAAACTCAATGTTGTTCACGATCGCACACTCCGGCAGGTAATGCACAAACTTCGACCGCTTGTCGAAATACGCCGTGTCATACTCATCGCCCTCGATCACAAAAAACGCCGACTGATTGAACCGCGCTCCCGACTCAAAATTCTCCGGCACCCCGCCAATCATGAACCCCGGCTCGCGCCCCGCCTGCTCGAAAAGCCACGCCAATAGTGTCGTCGTCGTCGTCTTCCCGTGCGTCCCGCTCACCACAAAACTCCGCTTCCCCTGAATCACCTCCCGCTTGATCAACTCCGCCATCGACCCATACGGCAGCTTCGCATCCAGCACCGCCTCCAACTCCGGATTGCCCCGCGAAATCGCATTCCCCACCACATACAAATCCGCTCCCCCCGGCAAATTCTCCGGTTTGTAACCCTCCGAATACTCAATCCCATTCTCCGCCAGCACCGTTGACATCGGAGGATACACCGCCCTGTCAGACCCCGTGATCCGGTGACCCAGTTTGCTCAACGCCACCGCCGTCGACCCCATCGCCGTTCCGCCGATGCCGATGAAATGAAAATGCTTGCCGCTCATAGTAGATTCCCTCCCTCTCGGCGATTCCGCCCAAGGAAGCCGCCCAGTAGAGCAGCCCCCCGCCAAAACGCAACTACCGCGTCACACCCCGCAACTCCGCCACCGCCTCCATCCCCCGCCGCCGGCCATTCTCAAAAAACTCCCGCCCTCGTCGCTCCGTCACAAACAACCCCGGCCGCCGCGTCCGCGTCACCACCCGCGTCACCACCTTCCCCTCCCTCTCCATCTCCCGCAGCCTCAACTGATACAGCTCTTCCCCAATCACATCATGCGCCAAAGCAAACGCATCTGAAATCCCCAACCGCTTCACCGGAGGAATCACCGGCTCCCCCACACAGTGCGCCAACACCCGCTTCACCTCCGCATTCCCCTTCCAATGCGCAAACGGCGGACTCTGCGCAATCCCCCCATCCCACATCGCATCCCCCCCAACCACCTGATGCGAAATCAGCGTCGGATACGCGCAACTCGCCACGATCAACTCCGCCAGCGGCCCCTCACACCGCACCTCCGCCCGCACCTGCGTCAAATTCGTCACCGCAATCCCCAAATCCATCCCGCTGTCCTCCACCCGCCGCTCCCCCAGCACCTCCTTCAAATAACGCAACGCCCGCTTCCCCTTCGAAGCCCCCGAATACCGACGCTCGTAGATCGGCAAATACGGCAGCCCAATCAGCATCCCCGCCTCCATAAACGCCGTCCGAAACCGCAAGGTGAGCAACAACTCCAGCATCCCCTTCGGCGTCCACCCGTTCGCCGCCAGCGCCGCCACCAAGGCCCCCGATGACGCCCCCGCCAAATGCCCCGGCCACACCCCACCATCAGCCAGCCCCTGAAGAAAGCCAGCGTGCGTGTAAAATCCCAGAAAGGCGGAGCTCAATGACACCGCCAAACCCGGATCAGCCAAAGGAAGATCATCCATAAACCGCTACCCTAACGTCCCCCTCGCTCCCGGCAAGCCCGCAGCAGCATTCCCCGAAAACCACCGCTCCCACAGCCACGGCATCACCAGCAACGCCGCCACCAAATTCAACCCCAAAGCCGCCGCGCACACCACCCCCATGCTCGCCAGCCCCGAGCTCGACGCCGTCACCAGCGACCCAAAACCCAGCATGCTACTCCCCGCACACACCACCAGCGCCGGCCCCAATTCCCCCCTCGCCTCCGCCGCCGACGCCCCTCCCTTCATCCGCAAAATCAAGTGAATGAAGTAATCGCTCCCCGTCCCCAAACTCAGCAGCAACGCCGGCAGCGTGAACGCATGCCAGCGCAAATCCAGCCACGCCATCAGCCCCAGCAGCGCCGCATAACTCACCCCCAAACACAGCACCACCAAAACAAACGGTCGCCACGCCCTGAACGCAAACGCCAACAACACCAGCGTGATCACCGCAAACAACACCGAAATCCCCGTGAAACCCTTCGCCAAATACCGGTCCAGCGTCCGCGTCATCACATCTCCACCCGCCAAATAACACCCCTCCGGCAAAGCCCGCGTCACCTCCCCAATCTCCACCCCCTTCCCCAGCCGCACCTCCCCCAGCAAAGCGCAGCCCCCATCCTCCCGCACCGACACCACCCGCTCCACCAACCACCGCGCCCCCGCCCCCTCCGGCAACCCCGGCGCCCCCTCCCGCCCCCACCTCTCCCAGCACCCCAGCACCCCCTCCGCCAACCCCCACGCCTCCTCCGTAAACCCCGCCTCCATCACCCCAGCCCTCAACCTCCCCGCCGCCCGCACCATTTCCCCAGCCAACCCCAAATTCACCCCCTGCCTCCCTGCCTCCGGCCAAAACCCCTCCGGCAAGGCAAAACCCGCCACCACCCCAGCCGCCTTCAACCCCTCCAACACCCGCCGCGCCTCCGCGATCCTCCCCACCATCGCCCCCTCCCCATCCGCCGCCATCACCACACTCAGCGCCCTCGCCCCGCCCCCCAACTTCGCCTCCAATCGCTCCACCCCCTCATACGCCTCACTCCCCCGCGGCCGAATGCTCCCACTCGCCGCATCCACCTTCGGCAGCCCCCGCACCCCCAACCCCGCTGCGCACCCCACCAGCACCACCACACCCACCCCGCAGCCCACCTGCCACCCCCGACCCAGCCCGCTCCACCCCTTCACCTCATTCCCCCTCACCGGCACCCACCTCCCCAACAACCACGGCAACACCCCCACCATCACCACCCCCCCAATCCCCACCCCCACCGCCACCAGCAACCCCAAATCCGACAACCCCGGAAACCCCAGTGGCATCAACGCCAAAAACACCGCCGCCGTCGTCGCAATCGCCCAAAAAATCCCCCCCCGCACCTGCCTCACCGCCTCCCGCGCATCCCCGCCCGCCACCCGATACGCCTCATACAACAGCACCCCGTAATCCGCCGACAACCCAATCAAAATCGACGCAAACCCCACCGTCAAAGCCGTGATCGATCCCATGATCAATCCGCACGTCGCCAGCGTCAGCACAAAGATCAACCCCAGGCACAGCGCCAGCAAAGGCAGCAACCGCACCCGCCGAAACACCACCCACACCAGCAGCGTCGTCAAAACCAAAGTCGACAGCGCCGACCCCTTCATATCCGACTCCATGCTCTGCGAAATCTCAGCCAAAAACGCCGGCTCACCCGTCAGCCTCACCGCCACCTCACCCCCCGCCGCCGCCGTCGCCAACTCACGCACCTCCCCCAACTGCTTCGCCACCTCCCGATAATCCGAAAGCGCCTCCTTCAAATCCACATACACCACTCGAAACAACCCGTCCGCACTGCCAAACTCAGACCGCTCCCCCGCCCCGCCCATCTCCTTCATCAACGGCCCCGTCAACCCCAGCGGATCATACCCCGCCAACCCGTCCGCCATGAAAGGCGACGTCGCCAAACCCTCCAGATACACCCCCAGCGTCCCCGCCAAACGCGCCTCCGACAGCCCCTCCATCCACGCCCTCATCGACGCCTCCGGCTGATTCAACAAGCTCCACGCCACGAACTCCGCCCACGCACCCACCTCATCATCCGCCCGCCGCCACACCACCCGCTCCACCAGCTCCCGCTTCGCCTCCAAAGCCCCAGCCACCCGCTCCGTCGCCGCCTCCACCGCCTCTGCCGACGTCCCCTCCAGCAGCACCAGCACCTGCGACCGCTTCAAGAAATGTTCCATGAACACCCGCGCCCCCGCCGCCTCCGGCAAATCCTCCGGCAGCAGCTTCGTCACATCCACATCAAACCGGATCCGCGAGATCCCCACCGCACAATACCCCCCCAGCACCAAAACCAGGACACACACCAACAACACCCGTTGCACGCCAGCAAATCGAAACACCACCCACCCATAAACTGCCCAGTCGCTGGATCAAGCTAGCAAAGGCAGCGAACCAAAGTAGCGCCGCAAGTAACCACGATCCACAGCCGCCAGCCGGTCTGCTTGGATGCTAGCATGGGCTGCGATGAGAAAGTCAGGAATCAAATGCAGCCTGGGACCGCCCTCCCGTCGATAACGCAAAAAAGTCTGCCCCGCCAGAAAAGCCGCCTCTGGAAGGATCGGATCGAACTGAAACTGAAGCGCATCAAACCGTCGCAACGCCGTGTCGGCAGATTCAAATCCAGTCGAACATTCTGCGAACACAACAGGGCAAATCAATAGCGGTCCTTCAGACGACGCCTGCTCCAGGCAGGCCCGCCATTGCTGCCAGCCGGTTTGCCGTTTGAGAATCAAAAGCAGGACCGATGAATCAATCGCCGTTCTCATCGTCTGCGGCGTTTGGCTGGCAGTTCGACTGGGCCGCGCAACTCATCCAAAGTCTCGGCGACATTCAATTTCGGAAACGGATCCTGCCACGCCGCAGCCAAGTCATCCCAAGCTTCCGCAGAAATCGCCTTCGTCGCTTTGAGGAATGGAGATGCCTCGTCGAAGTCGAGAACGTCTCCCGGCTTGAGTCGGAGCTTGGTGCGCACCTTGAGCGGGATGGTGATTTGACCTTTGCTGGTAAGAGTGGCTTTCACGGCAGAAAAGTAAGCTCAAAAAGTAAGGAGATCAAACGCCGAAAACTTATGCGCCACCCCACCCCCAACCTCAACCCAATCCCATCTTCGCAAGTCCACCTCCCCACCGCGCGTTAGCTCCCTCACCCCATGAAATCCCTCCTCGTCTGCCTCCTGCTTTCGCCTCTCCTCACCCTCGCGCAAAGCCCCATCAAAATCGCCACCTTCGACATCGATGCCACTCCCCCCCTGGGATCCGCCATGGCCTACGATCCCGTCAAACGCCTCGACGAACTCACCCTGCGCTGCCGCGGCATCGTCATCACCGGCGCCGAACAGCCCATCGTGCTCTGCGCAGTCGATTGGATCGGCATCGCCAATGAAGCACATGACGCCTTCCGCTCCGCCCTCGCCGAAGCCGCCGGCACCTCCCTCGAACGCGTCGCCGTCCACTCCCTCCATCAACACGACGCCCCCGGCTGCGACTTCACCGCCGAAAAACTCATCCAGGAACTCCAAATCGATGGCTACTCCCGCTTCTCCGGCGACTTCCACCGCCGCGTGATCCAAAACGCCGCCGAAGCCATCCGCGCCGCGCTGCCAAACGCCCAACCCGTCACCCACTTCGGCTACGGCGAAGCCATCGTCAAAGAGGTCGCCTCCAACCGCCGCGTCGAACGCACCGCCGACAACAAAATCGGCCGCATGCGGGGCAGCTCCTGCAAAATCGAAGGCCTCATCGCCCTCCCCGAAGGCCTCATCGATCCCGTCGTCTCCCTGCTCAGCTTCTGGAATGAAGACAAACCCGTCGCCGTCCTCAGCGCCTACGCCTGCCACCCCCAGAGCTACTACCGCCTCGGCATCCCCAGCCCCGACTTCCCCGGCATCGCCCGCTTCATTCGCGGCCAGGATGTCAACGCCGCCCTGCATGTTCATTTCAACGGCGCGGGCGGCAACGTCGCCGCCGGCAAATACAACGACGGCACCCAGGCCAACCGCATCATCCTCGCCACCCGCCTCGCCGCAGGCATGCGCGAAGCCTACGCCAACACCACCAAAACCCCCCTCACCTCCTCCGACATCGGCTGGTCGTTCGAACCCGTCAGCCTACCCCTCTCACCCCTTCTCAAAGAGGAAGACCTCATCGCCAAACTCAAAGCCACCCCTCCAAAAGGCTACATCTCCTTCGCCGATCAACTCGCCTTCGTCCGCCGCGTCAAATCCGGGCACCAAATCCACATCACCTGCCTCCGCGTCGGCGACACCCGCATGCTCCACCTCCCGGGCGAACTCTTCGTCGAATACCAACTCGCCGCCAAAGCCATGCGCCCCGACCTCCACGTCCTCATGGCCGCCTACGGCGACTACGGCCCAGGCTACATCGGCACCACCGCCGCCTACCCCGAAGGCGGCTACGAAACCGGCCCCACCTCATCCAACGTCGCCCCCGAAGTCGAACCCATCCTCATGACAGCCATGAAAAAACTGCTCACTCGCTGATATCTCCCCAGATAACCCGTTCTACTCCCCCCAACCAAGGACTGCCCCCTCCCACCCCTCCCCAAGGGCAAACCGCCGTTTCAATTCACCGTGAGTTGGTATGTGTGATCTGTCACTCCAACTGCCTTCTTTGGCCTTGTATTTTTTCGATTGTCCACCCTAGAATCTGAGCTCATGAAATTTGCGCTGGGAAACTTCCACGTCTCCGACACCGATGCGCCATTGACTGATCCTTTTGCTGCTCAATCAACGAATCGCAAAAACTCAATGTTTATGCCGCGTCTGACGTTGATCCTTCTTTTCACAGCTATTTCAGCAAAAGCCTGTCTCTGGGACACGGACACTCTCGCTGCCGAACAAGCGCGCTTTCCAGAAATCGCAGAACTAATTACAGGGATGTTTCCGAGGCACTCGAAAGAGTTTCATGCGTGGAGACTTCTGCATTCTGAGACCTTGATTGCACAGGGCAAGGGCGGACCCGTTGCCTTTGATGACCTCGCCGTTTCTCAGCACAAATTAGGAGACCATCGAGCCGCCATCGAGACCATGCACTCGAAAGAAAAGCTGTTTCCAGGGCTCTATGAGACCCGGTCCAATCTGGGCACCTTCCACATTTACACGGATGAGCTCGACTCTGCTTCCAAGTGGATTCGCGAGGCTCTGGCCGTGAATCCCGACGCGCATTTTGGGCGGGAAAAATATCAGCTTTGGCTCGTTGAATGGGCCCAGGAACGCACTAAGGCACCCCCGCCGCCAATTAACGAAAAACAACGCTTCGATTTGGCCCAAGGCATCCCTAAAGGCTTTGCCGCTTTCGTCGCCCGCCGAGCTTCTAATCAAGTTCAGGCTGAAAGAGAATCTGGCAAAGTTATCGCACTAACTCGCAGGGAGCAGAGTTCCACCCTGCGTGGACTTTTTGGCATGATGTGGTTTGCCGACTTCGATAACCCTTTGCTCCTCGAAGCACTCGGTGACGTGCTCATTGCAGGAGACGTCACTACCAATGCCTCGCAGATGGCCGCTTTGGCTTACCTTCATGCTTCAAGAAGAGCAGCGAAGATTGAAGAGAAGGAGAGGCTACACGATCTGTTCAAAGCTTCTCTCTCGTTCATACCCGACGTCAAAGTTGAGAACTATGAGAAGAAGCTGGACAGTGGCCTAACAAAGGGGGCTGCCTATTTTGAATCTGTTCGTCAGGATGAACTAAAGTGGATCAAGTCCGGCTTGGATGCGGGTTTTGAGTTTCAGCAGAAATACCTCAAACCTTGAATGGATTGATAGTGCGAGTCACACACTCCGATTCACGAAACTCAAACAAGATTTGAGAATCAGGACCACTCTTGTGAATGTCCGCCAATTTTCGCGCGTTCTCGTTCAGCCATTCCTTCCCGACCATGACATCTCGCATAGTGTTACCCATCCTCCTCATGGCTTCAGCCGGCCTCGCCGACGTCCGCCTCCCAGCCATCATCTCCGACCACATGGTTGTCCAGGCCGACGCCAAAGTCCCCCTCTGGGGCTGGGCCGACGCCGGCGAATCCATCACCGTTTCCCTCGCCGGCAAGTCCGCCACCGCCACCCCCGGCCCCGATGGCAAATGGCTCGCCACCCTGCCCCCGATGCCCGTCAGCGCCGCCCCGCAAATCCTCACCATCCAGGGCAAAAACACCCTCACTATCCAGGACGTCCTCATCGGCGAAGTCTGGCTCGGCTCCGGCCAGTCCAACATGGCCATGTCCGTCGCCAGCTCCCGCGACTTCGACAAAGAAAAAGCCGCTGCCCAACTCCCCCTCATCCGCATGTTCACCGTCGAACGCGCCTCCACCACCGAACCGCAGGCCGACTGCAAAGGCCAATGGACCCTCTGCTCGCCCGACACCGTCGGCACCTTCTCCGCCACCGCCTACTTCTTCGGCCGCGAACTCCATCGCGCCCTCAAACAACCCGTCGGCCTCATCAACTCCTCCTGGGGCGGCACCGCCGTCGAAGCCTGGGCCAGCGAGGAAGCGCAATCCAAACTCCCCGACTACCCCACCATCCTCGCTCCCTGGAAAGAGGCCACCGCCAAACCCTACGACGAAGCCCAAGCCAAAGCCAACTACGACACCGCCCTCGCCAAGTGGAAGGAAGCCGTCAAAATCGCCAAGGCCGAGAAAAAAACCGCCCCTCGCGCCCCCAAGCCCCCTCTCAATCCCCGCCTCGAACCCAATCATCCCGCCAACCTCTACAACGGCATGATCGCCCCGATCATCCCCTACGCCTTCCGCGGCGCCATCTGGTATCAAGGTGAAAGCAACGCCAGCAAACCCTTCGCCCACCTCTACGGCCTCCAGTTGACCACCCTCATCAAAGACTGGCGCACCCGCTGGGGCCATGAGTTCCCCTTCGCCTGGGTCCAACTCCCCGACTTCAAAGCCCCCCAGCAGGCCCCCGTCGAACTCTACCAATCCTGGCCCGTCATCCGCGAACAAATGCTGAAAACCCTCAGCCTCCCCAAAACCGGCATGGCCATCACCCTCGGCCTCGGCGAGGAAAAAGACATCCACCCCAAAAACAAACAAGGCATCGGCCAGCGCCTCTCCCTCTGGGCCCTCGGTGAAGTCTATGGCCAAAAAATCCCCGCCACCTCCGGTCCCCTCCTCCAAAATCACACCGTCAAAGGCGCCTCCATCGTCCTCACCTTCGACCACACCGGCACCGGCCTCCGCTCCAAAAACGGTGGCGACTCCCTAACCGGTTTCGCCATCGCCGGCGCCGACAAACGCTTCGTCACCGCCAACGCCCGCCTCATCAACGGCCGCGTCGTCGTCGCCTCCCCCGACGTCAAAGAGCCCGTCGCCGTCCGCTACGCCTGGGCAGACAACCCCGTTTGGTCCCTCGAAAACAGCGCCGGCCTCCCCGCCTCCCCCTTCCGCACCGACGACTGGGAAATCGATCTCAAACTCCCCGCCCTCATCTCCGACCACATGGTCATCCAGGCCGGCCAACCCTTCTACGTCTGGGGCTGGGCCAAACCCGGCGACGCCGTCACCGTCTCCATCGCCGATCAATCCGGCTCCACCACCGCCGTCTCCGATGGCACCTGGCGCGTCCGCCTCGGCAAACTCGCCGCCAGCGACAAGCCCCAGCAACTCTCCGTCAAAGGCCGCTCCACCCTCACCGTCAACGACGTCCTCGTCGGCGAAGTCTGGCTCGCCTCCGGCCAGTCCAACATGGCCTTCCAATTCAAAAGCAGCCAATACCCCGAAGCCGAATCCGCCGCCGCCAACCTCCCCTCCATCCGCATGTTCACCGTCAAACAACATGCCACCCGCATCCCCCAGGCCGACTGCCAGGGCGAATGGATCGTCGCCTCCCGTGATGCCGTCCAATCCTTCTCCGCCGTCGCCTGGTTCTTCGGCAAAGACCTCCACCAAAAACTCAAAACCCCCGTCGGCATGATCAACTCCTCCTGGGGCGGCACCGACATCGCCGCCTGGACCAGCGAAGACGCCCAACTCAAAGTCCCCGCCCTCAAAACCAACATCGATGCCTGGCTCAAAAAAGCCGCCACCTTCGACGAAACCGCCGCCAAAGCCGCCCACGCCAAAAGCCTCGCCGCCTACAAAGAAGCCGCTGCCAAAGCCAAAACCGCCGGCACCCCCGCTCCCCGCGCCCCCCGCTACGAACCCCACCCCGACATCTACCAAAACCGTCCCGCCAATCTCTACAACGGCATGATCGCCCCCCTCCTCCCCTACACCCTTCGCGGCGCCATCTGGTATCAGGGCGAGCACAACTGCGCCACCCTCGAAAAAGCCTCCCTCTACGCCACCCAACTCCCCCTCCTCGTCCAGGACTGGCGCAACAAATGGCGCGCCAACTTCCCCTTCGCCTGGGTCCAACTCCCCGGCTACGAACCCGCCAGCTTCCGCCCACTCGTCCGCGAAGCCATGCTCAAATCCCTCTCCGTCCCCAACACCGGCATGGCCATCACCGTCGATGTCGGCGAAGCCAACGACAACCATCCCAAGGACAAAAAGTCCGTCGGCGACCGCCTCTCCCTCTGGGCACAAGCCCGCGTCTACCGTCAAAAAGTCCCCGCCTTCTCCGGCCCGCTCCCCCTCAGCCATGAGATCAAAGGCAACCAAATCCTGCTCAAGTTCGACCACGCCCAGACCGGCCTCAAAGCCCACGGCGACAAAGTGGAAGGCTTCCTCATCGCCGGCGCCGACCAGCAATGGAAACCCGCCACCGCCCAAATCGTCGGCCGCGACGTCATCGTCTCCCACCCCGACATCCCCCAGCCCACCGCCGTCCGCTACGGCTGGGCCAGCAACCCCACCGGCAACCTCTTCAACAACGCCGGCCTCCCCGCCTCCCCCTTCCGCACCGACACCTGGGAACTCACCGCCAACTAGCGCCTTCCCCCCACCCAAGGAGTGACGGCTTCTAGCCGTCTCCCTTCCCCATCGTCCCTTCCCAACCCCCCCGTAGGCGCATTCACCAGAATGCGATCCTCATTCGCGTCATTCGCGATTCCCCCTCAGTTCCCCATCTTCCATCTCCCATCTCCGGCGGCAAATCCGCCTCCCCTCACTCCGACCTCAACCCCACCGTATTCACCGCAATCACCCGATACTCCGCCCCCTTCCCCGCCTCCGCTCCCCGATCCACAAACACCATCTCCACCAGCGGATTCGTCGGCGTATCGCTATACTGCAACCCCTGAAAAATCGGCCGCCCAAACGGATTCACCCCCTTCTCCGGCACCCTCCCGATCTCCTTCCCATCGCGCTCGATCACAAAGTGCGCCAGCCCGCTCTCGAAGTCCGCCTCCGCCTCCCACATCACCCGGTTCCCCTCCACCTTCACCTTCGTCGGCGCTGGCGGCCGCGTCCCATCCACCACCTCCGTATCCTTCACATACGCCATCCATGCCTTCGCCACCGCCTCGTTCGGCAGCCAAATCGCCCGCGTCTTGTCCCCCTCAAACCCACTCTCCGCCACCGCCTCCGTCCCCAGCAAAGGCGCCAAATATGCCCCCTTCACCGGCATCGGCCTCAGCGCCTCACCCGCCTTCGCTGGTAACCGCGCCTTCAAACACGCATCCAGCCACAGCACCGCCAAATACCGCTGATTCCCGCACTCATGTGCCGTCAGCGGATCCACCGCCACCCCGATCAACCCACCCCGCGCCCGCACCGCTCCAAAAAACGCCTCGTTCGACGGCCACACCCCCGCAAACCGCCCCTTCTTCTCCGTCACCCCCTCCTTCGTCCCCGCATTGCACATCATCGGCACCCCCAGCGCCGCCTCCGGCACCGTATGCACCTGAATCGTCGCCCGCTCCGGATTCGCCGTCAGCAAAGGCACCCCCGACCGCAACCACGCCGCCGCCACCCGCTCCGGATGCAGCAGCGCCATGCCCCCCGCCCAGTGCCCACCCCCGCTGTGTCCCCAAAGCGCCCACGGCACCGTCGCCAGCTCCGGATGCCCCGACGCCTTGCCCAAATCCTTCAAACACCGCTCAAACGCCGCGCCCGACCCGTTCCTCGGATCACACCACATCTGGCACTCCGCCTTGTCCGGTTGCTCATAAGCCGGCGCCAGCAGCGCGCAATCATGCCGCTTCGCCAAAGCCTGCCAGTGCAAATCAAACGCCCCCGTCAGACCCGACTTGCACGACCCCTCCCCGCACCCGTGCTGATGCACAATCACCCCCCGCACCTCCTTCACCCCCGGCGGCACCCACATCGTGTAGTTCACCGGATACACCAGCTCCCCCGCCTTCACCGACCCCTCATACCGCACCCGATAGTAAGGCGGCTTAGCCTCCGGAAACACATCATAAGGCTTCTGTTGGGCACCCAGTGGCGCCGCCACAACCATCAAGAAAAACGCAAAACGAAACATCACAGTGAACCCAAACGCCCCTCACGGCCCCCACCCTTCAGCAAACCTCATTTCCCCTCCACCGGCATCTTGCACGACTGCCAAGCCAAAAACTTCCACTCCCCGCCCTCCTTCCGCCACACCGCCAGATACGACAGCACCGCATCCATCTGCCCCTTCGCCGACACCGCCTGCACCCGCGCCCGCCCCGTCATCAACGCCACCCCCGGTGCGGGAAACGTGAACTTCCGCTCCTCATAATCGATCCCCACATACTTCGTCTTCCCAGTCGTCAAAGCCTCCACAAACGCCGCCTTCGTATCCACCACCCCGCTCGAATGCGCATAATGCAGCTCATCCGAAAGCACCTTCTCAAGACTCGCCTTGTCCGCCGCCTTCATCGCCGCCACCCGCACCTCATCCGCCGCAATCAACGCCGCCACATCCTCCGCCCCAGCAGGCATCACCATACCCAAAACCAACACAACAAAAAAAGCTCTCAAGGTCATCCCCCCATTCCACCACCCACCCCCACCCCAATCAACCCAAAAATACACCCCCTCCACACGTAACTCCTAACGCCGCCCCCCTTGGACTGCTGCAGCCCGCTGCAGCTTTCCCCCAGCCAGCCCGCTGGCGCCCCAATGCGGCAAAGCCGCCACTTCCCCCACTCACCACTCACCACTCCCCACTCCCCACTCTCCCACCTCGAACCCCACTTGCATTCCCCCCCCTCCTCGCCACTCCTTAATCCTCCCGCGTGGTCTTCAGTTCCCACATCTTCATCTTCTACTTCCTGCCGCTCGTCGTCGGCATTTACTACCTCCTGCTCTGGTCCGGCACCAGCACCACCCTCCGCCACCTCTTCCTCACCTGCGCCGGCATGGTCTTCTACGGCTGGTGGAACCCCTGGTTCGTGCTGCTCATGCTCGGCACCACCACCCTCGACTACAACCTCGGCCGCATGATCACCAACGCGGGCGACAACCAAGCCCGCCGCAAACTCGGCGTCATCCTCTCCGTCGTCTCCAACCTCGGCGCCCTCGCCTTCTTCAAATACACCTCCCTCGCCATCGAGACCACCCAGTCTCTCTCCACCTGGCTCGGCGGTGGTGACATCGCCGTCCCTGACTTCTTCCGCAACATCATCCTCCCCGCAGGCATCTCCTTCTACGTCTTCCAGAGCCTCAGCTACTGCATCGACCTCTACCGCGGCCATGCCAAACCCGCCGAATCCTTCCTCGACTTCACCTGCTTCGTCTCCCTCTTCCCCCACCTCGTCGCCGGCCCCATCGTCCGCTACAGCATCATCGCCCATCAAATGCGGCACCGGGAGCATTCCATCGAGAAATTCTCCCTCGGCCTCACCCGCTTCGGCTTCGGACTCGCCAAAAAAATCCTTCTCGCGGATCCCATGGGCCTCATCGCCGACGCCGCCTTCGGAGCTGGCGACGGCAACCTCTCCGCCTTCGTCGCCTGGGCCGGCGTCCTCGCCTACGCCTTTCAAATTTACTTCGACTTCTCCGCCTACTCCGACATGGCCATCGGCCTCGCCAAACTCCTCGGCTTCTACTTCATCGAAAACTTCGACTCCCCCTACAAATCCGCCTCCATCACCGAATTCTGGCGCCGCTGGCACATCTCCCTCTCCACCTTCCTCCGCGACTACCTCTACATCCCCCTCGGCGGCAACCGCCTCGGCACCGCCCGCACCTACTTCAACCTCATGGCCGTCATGGTCATCGGCGGCCTCTGGCACGGCGCCCAGTGGACCTTCGTCATCTGGGGCGCCATCCACGGCCTCATGCTCTCCTGGGAGCGCCTCACCGCCAACCGCGGCTGGTTCAAAGGCACCCCACGCCCTCTCAAAATCGCCTTCACCTTCACCATCGTCCTCTTCACCTGGGTCTTCTTCCGCGCTGAAAACTTCGACGTCGCCGCCCGCTACCTCGCCGCCATGTTCGGCGCCAACCCCCTCGTCGCCACCGCCCCCCTCCTCGAAGCCCGCATGCTCAGCAACTTCAACGTCATCCAAATCCTCATCGCCTGCTGCGTCGCCTTCATGATGCCCAACACCCAGACCATCCTCCACAAATTCGTCCCCTGGAAAGCCGCCGTCGGCCTCCTCCTATTGATCCTCTCCGTCGCCGTCATGTTCGCCCGCGGCCACAGCCCCTTCCTCTACTTCCAGTTCTAACCCCACCATGCGCAACCCCTTCGAAGACGAAAAGGACCTCACCGACTACCGCGTGAGCCGCCGCTCCGCCATCGTGCTGAGCGCCCTCTTCCTCCTCGCCATCACCTTGCCCCCTCTCGGCGACTTCCTCTACAAAGCCGCCACCGGCCAGCTCGCCACCTCCCCCGTCGTCCGCCTCCTCAGCTACAACCCCAAAACCGGCCCCACCCTCCACGAACACCTCCTCAGCGTCGAACGCTCCCTCACCGACCTCCCCTACGCCAAAACCATCCGCCGCCAGACCCAATACGCCCTCACCGCCTGGGCTGGCGAAGGCAACCTGAAAGTCCACCCCGGCAACAACGGCTGGCTCTTCTACCGCCCCGAACTCGCCGCCCTCAACGGCTGGGGCCCCATCAAAAAACAGCCCTTCTCCGTCATGAAGGACCCCGCCCTCGGCAAACTCAAACCCGCCCGCGAACTCATCCTCCAGTTCGCCGCCGACCTCAAAGCCCGCGGCATCCCCCTCCTCCTCGTCCCCCTCCCCGTCAAACCCATGCTCTACCACGAGCACCTCCTCAACAAAACCCCCGACGAACCCCTCCGCCACCCCGACCAACTCGCCTTCTACGACCAACTCCGCTCCGCCGGCATCGACGTCCTCGACCTCACCCAACCCCTCTACGACCTCAAAAAACGCTATCCCCTCTTCCTCAAGCAGGACACCCACTGGACCCCCGAGGCCATGAAAAAATCGGCCGAACTCGTCGCCGCCCACATCAAAAAAACCCACCCCGCCCTGCTCCAAACCGAAACCACCCCCCGCATTGACGCCCGCATCCACGACCGCACCGCCCTCGGCGACCTCGTCAACCTCCTCGACCTCCCCCACCCCGAAACCCTCTACCAAAAAGAACCCGCCCAGCTCGTCTCCATCGCCGGCCTCGACCCCCTCACCACCGCCCCCATCTCCCTCCTCGGCGACAGCTTCGTCAACATCTACACCGACCCCACCCTCGGCTTCGAAGACCCCGCCACCCCCGGCGCAGACCCCGCGCCCCCCATGAACGCCGGCTTCGCCTCCCAGCTCGCCCTCCTCCTCGGCCAGCCCCTCGACGTCATCGCCAAAAACGGCGCCGGCACCACCGCCACCCGCCGCGAATTCGCCTCCCGCCCTGACGACATCGTCCGCGCCAAAAAACTCGTCATCTGGGTCATCGCCTCCCGCGACCTCCTCTACTCCCCCACCGCCGCCCGCGAAGCCAACATCGAATGGGACACCGTCACCTTCAACCCCAACACCTCCAAACCCGCCCCCGACCCCACCAGCGACCTCGCCACCCCCACCACCGAAGGCAAAGTCATCGTCGAAGCCGAACTCCTCATCAAGTCCACCAACCAAAGCCCCGACGCCACCCCCTACCCCGACGCCCTCCACACCGCCCTCTACCGAGTCAAAAAAGTCATCGCCGGCACCTTCGACCCCGAAACCAACTGGCAGGCCATCCAGTGGACCTTCAAAAAGAAAGAGATGCAACCCACCGCCGCCTTCACCCCCGGCCAAACCTACCGCCTCACCCTCGTCCCCTGGGACACCCAAACCGCCCTGCAAACCCTCAACCGCAGCGCCGACAAAACCGACGAAGACGACTTCCTCGCCGAACGCTGGTTCATCGAATCCGCCGAACCC
>JAIYDW010000165.1 GCA_027487315.1 Verrucomicrobiaceae bacterium
GGGGTTGCCGCGATTGGGGAAGGGGCCGACGAGGTGATCGGGGATGGCGTTGGCTTTGATGAGGCGAGAGGGGCTTTGGAGGGTGATTTCGGAGGCGGGGGAGCCGGGTGGTTTTTGGTCAGCCGGGACGAGGGTGATGGGTTGGGTCTCGGTGGCGCGGTGTTGGCGCATGGGAGGCGGGCCGCCGCCGAAGCCCTGGGCTTGAGCGAGTGATTGGGACAAGAGGAGAGGAAGGCTGAGGGCGAGGAAACGCTGCGCAGGCCGAAAAATGAGGTGTATGGTATGCATCACGACGAAACAAACTCCGGAGTTGGAGCGTAGTTTTAACATAGATTGTTAATGTTTTGTTAAGCTCATTTTTCCTCATGCGTTTTGCCGCTCCGATTTTGATTTTGCTTGGTTCGTCTGTGTTTGTCTCAGACGGGATCGGGGGGACGTTTTCAGCGGGGCAGATCGAGGCATTTGAGAAGACGATTCGCCCGTTGCTGGTGGAGCGGTGCATGGACTGTCATGGGGCGCACAAGCATGAGAATGGGCTGCGATTGGACAGTCGGGAAGCGATTTTGCGGGGGAGTGATTATGGCAAGGTGGTCGTGGAGGGGAATCCGGGGGCGAGTAAGTTGATTCAGGCTGTGAAGGGTCTGGCGGGGGTGGAGAAGATGCCGAAGAAGGGGGCTGCGTTGAGTGGTTCGGAGATTGCGGCGTTGGAGAAGTGGATAGCGGAGGGGTTGCCGTGGCCGGAGGGAGAGAAGGTGGCGGAGGTGAGTCACGCGAAGGCGGACCCGAAGCAGCATTGGGCGTTTTTGCCGGTGGTGAAGCCGGTTTTGCCAGTGGGGGTGGCGGGTTCGAATGCGATTGATGCGCTGGTGGGGGTCAAGTTGAAGGCGGCAGGGTTGGATTTTTCGAAGGAAGCGGATGCGGCGACGCTGTATCGGCGGCTTTGTTTGACGGTGACCGGGTTGCAGCCGGAGATGGCGGAGTTGAGGGCTTTTCTGGAGGCGTTTGGGGCGCAACCGGAGGCGGCTTGGGAACGGGCGGTGACGGAGAAGTTGGCGTCACCGCATTACGGTCAGAAGTGGGGGCGGCATTGGCTGGATGTGGCGAGGTATTCGGATACGGAAGGGTATCAGGCGGGCGGGAAGGACATTCGGTTTCCGCATGCTTACACGTATCGCAATTGGGTAATTGAGGCCCTGAATGCGGACATGCCGTATGATCAATTTGTGACGAGGCAGTTGGCGGCGGATCATTTGGTGGAGAAGGACACGCTGGTTCAGGCGTCGATGGGCGGGGCGAAAAAGGGAGTGAAGGATGAGGCGGAGGTGAAGCACCTGGCGGCGCTGGGTTTTTTGACGGTGAACGATCGGTTTTTGGGGGATCGGATTTTGCAGACGGATGATCGGATTGATGTGGTGACACGTGGGTTGTTGGGATTCACGGTGGGATGCGCGCGTTGTCACGATCACAAGTATGATCCGATACCGAGTTCGGATTATTACTCGCTTTATAGTGTGTTTAGCAGCAGCGAGGTTGCGGCGGATGAGCGGATGCCGGTGATTGGACATCCTGAGGCGGCGGAGGCGGTGGTGGCTTTTGAGAAAGCGGTGGCGGAGATTGAGGCGAGAAAGGTGGTGTTCCGTGAAGAGGTGCTGCAGGACTTGAAGAATCCGAAGCGTTTGAGCGATTATCTGATTTTTGCGCAGCGGCATTTGAATGCGGATATGGGGATCTTCCGGGGGACGGCGGGTAAGGAGATGATGAGGGACCGGATTGCGGAAAGCTGGCGGAACTTTATCAAAGGCAGTGCGGAGGGGGCAAAGGTGCATCCGGTGATGGCAGCTTGGAAGCAGTTTGCGGCGTTGAAGGAGAGCGAGTTTGAGGCGAAGGCGGCGGAGGTGGTGAGGGGGTTGCAAGGGGATGCGGCGAAGTGCAATCAGGTGGTGGCGGCGGCGTTTCAGGGGAAGGCGGTTCCGAAGTCGATGAGCGATGTGGCGGCGACGTATGCGGAGGTGTTTTTGGCGAACTCGGGTGAGGCGGTGATGGAGGACAAGCAGCGCGAGTCGATTCGGGCGCTGATGCGGGGCGGGAGGTCGCCGATGACGATTGGGATGGAACAGATTGAGAGTTATTTTACCCGCAAGGACAACGAGAAGATGACGAAGTTGGAGAACGAGGTGAAGAAGCTGGAGATCGAGAGTCCCGGGGCGCCGTATCGGGCGATGGCGATGGTGGACAAGGAGAAGCCGATAGATCAGAAGATCATGATTCGGGGGAATCCGGGGCGGTTGGGGGATGTGGCGGCGCGGGGTTATCTGGCGTTTTTTGGGGGAGAGAAGTTCAAGGAGGGCAGCGGGCGTTTGGAGTTGGCGAAGAAGATTGTGGGACGGGAGAATCCGTTGACGGCACGGGTGATGGTGAATCGGTTGTGGATGCATCATTTTGGGAAGCCGCTGGTGAGTCAGCCGAGTGATTTTGGTGTGCAGACGCCGAAGCCTGTGCAGGCGGATGTGCTGGACTATCTGGCGGCGTTGTTCATGGAGGAGGGGTGGAGCATGAAGCGGGTGCATCGTGAGATTTTGATGTCGCGGACGTGGCGGCAGGGGAGCGGGGTATCGGCTGAGAAAGCGGAGAAGGATCCGGAGAATGAGTTGCTGAGTCGGATGAATCGGCAGCGGATGGATTATGAGATGCTGCGGGACAATTTGCTGTTGGTTTCGGGGACGCTGAATCCGGCATTGAAGCCGGGGAAGTCGGTGCCCTTGAAGTCAAAGGACGCGGATCAATGGCGGAGTGTGCTGTTGTTTGTGGATCGGTATGATCAACCGACGGTGCCGGCGATGTTTGATTTTGCGAATCCGGACAGTCACAGTCCGCAGCGTTTTCAGACGACGGTACCGCAGCAGGCGTTGTTCTTGATGAACAGTCCGTTCATGAAGGAGCGATCGGAAGTGTTGGTTGGACGAGTGCCGCAAGTGGGGAGCGGGCCGAATGCGGAGGTGGTGAAGGCTTTGTATGAGCGGGTGTTTTTGCGGGGACCGAGTGCGGATGAGGTGGAGTTGGCGGGACGGTTTTTTGCGGAGGCGGAGGGTTTGCAGAAGGAGGTGCCGTTTGCGTGGAGCTATGGGACGCAGGAGGTGGCGCGTGATGCGAGTGGGAAGGTGACGATTGGAGCGTTCACGAAGTTTGCCAAGTTGGATGCGAAAGACGGGCGCTTGACGCATACGGGGAAGGTGCCTGATGGGAAGTGGGGGTATGCGTTTTTGACAAAGCAATCTGGTCACACGGGGAATGGGGAGATTTCGCCAGCGGCGCGGTGGACGGCGCCGAAGGCGATGACGGTGCGTTTGGTGGGGCAGGTGAAGAAGCCGAGTGACAAGGGGAACGGTGTGAGGGTCTTTGTGCTGAGCGAAGGAAAGGAGTTGGTGAAGGATGTCCTGGTGGAACCTGCGAAGACGGGTGAGGTGGTGGTGAATGACGTGAGTGTGGCGGCGGGTGAAAGTGTGACGTTTGCGGTGGGCGGGGAAGGGGACACGAACTCGGATAGTTTTGAATGGAAGCTGGCGGTGTATGAAGGGGATCGGTTGTTGAGTGAGGCGAAGCGAGATTTTTGCGGGTTGGACGGGTGGCCGATGAACCGGACGAAGGCGCAGGCACCTTTGGCGCAATTGGCGCAGGTGTTGATGATGGCGAATGAGTTTCAGTTTATTGATTGAGGGTCTTACTTTTTGTTTTTTATGAGTCATCACCAACCGAA
>JAIYDW010000063.1 GCA_027487315.1 Verrucomicrobiaceae bacterium
ACCCTTGCCGTCTCCGAACTTTCTGCGCTAATCTCGAAATGTTGTGATTCACCCTAATAGTCACAAAAACCGTCTGATACCTTTGGTTCTACCACAGGCAAAAAAAAGACGGATCGAAGGGCGCCTCGTCAAATGGCCCCAATTCACCCCCAACCACACACCCAACCTACCCATGGATCGCGACGACCACACCTCGCTCACTGCCCCTACCCTGCTACCCTCCAAGGAGTTCTCCCGCTCCGCCGCCCTCAAAGCCGGTGACCAGCGATCTCGATCCAAAAAAGGTGCCCCCAGCACCGCCCCCGCCACCCCCAAACGCGTCGGCGTCCGCACCTTCATCCTCGACACCAACGTCCTCCTCCACGACCCCGCCTGCATCAACCGCTTCGCCGAACACGACGTCTGCATCCCCGTCGACGTCCTCAGCGAACTCGACAAATTCAAAAACGAAATGACCGAACGCGGCGCCAACGCACGCGAGGTCCACCGCACCCTCATGAAGGTCTTCACCGCTGACGGCTCCGTCACCGGTGGCGTCAAAACCCCCGGTGGTGGCACCGTCCGCGTCGTCGTCTATGACCCCGCCCGCGCCACCAAGACCCCCAGCGTCATGGAGTTCGGCCGCGTCTTCCCAGGCCTCGACAAAATGGATCACCGCATCCTCGCCTGCACCCTCTGGCTTAAAGACCAGATCCGCGACGACGTCACCCTCGTCTCCAAAGACCTTAACATGCAGCTCAAAGCCCGTGCCGTCGGCATCGGCTGCGAAGACTACCTCCATGACAAAGTCGAACCCCGCGAAGTCTCCAACATGGACATCGCCCGCATCGACGTCAGCCCCCACGAACTCCAGCGCTTCGCCAGCTCAGGTGCCCTCAAAATCGCCCCCGCACGCCTCGCCGGTGTCGTCGTCAACGACTACGTCCTCCTCGTCGCCGCCGAAAAAACCTCCATGCCCGCGAAAATGAATTCGGCCGGTGAACTCGTCCGTCTCCTGCACGTCCCCGAGTCCATCAAAGCCGGCCATGGCCGCACCATCAAACCCATGAACCTCGGCCAGGCCTGCCTGCTCGACGCCCTCCTCGACCCCGAAATCAACCTCGTCACCTGCTATGGGCAAGCCGGCACCGGCAAAACCCTCCTCGCCGTCGCCGCCGGCCTCCAGCAGGTCATGAACCACACCTACACCGGCATCACCGTCAGCCGCCCCATCGTCGCCATGGGCCAGACCGTAGGCTTCCTCCCTGGCAGCCTCCAGGACAAAATGCGCCCCTGGCTCCAGCCCATCTACGACGCCCTGGATCTCCTCATGCGCCCTATCTCCAAGGCCACCCCCACCGCCAATCAAAAACAACAGCGCCCCCGCAATCTCGCCGAAACCGACTCCAGCGTGGCCGCCGCCCCCTACGACCACCTTATCCAGGCCGGCATCATCGAAATCGAAGCCCTCTGCTACATCCGCGGCCGCTCGATCCCCGACCGCTTCTTCGTCCTCGATGAAGCCCAACAACTCACCCCCCTGGAGGCCAAAACCGTCGTCACCCGCATGTCCCGCGGCTCCAAACTCGTCCTCGTCGGCGACCCCGCGCAAATCGACAACCCCTACGTCGACAGCCGCTCCAACGGCCTCGTCTACACCCGCCAGCGCATGCGCGGCCAACCCTTCGCCGCCCACGTCCCCCTCGTCAAAGGCGAACGCAGCGCCCTCGCCGAAGCCGGCGCCCGCCTCCTCTAAGTGTGCGCCTCAGCCCAGCCACGACCCCTACCTGGCACCTTCGCCGGGTAGGGTTCCAGCTTGCGTCCCCGCCTTCCAGGCCTACCTTGGCGGCCCCTATCGACACGTAAAAACTGACCCCATTCGATCATGAACCAACTCGACCAGCTCAAACAACACACCACCGTCGTAGCCGACACCGGCGATTTCGAGGCCATGAAGGCCTACAAACCCCAGGACGCCACCACCAACCCCTCCCTCATCCTCCAGGCCTCCCAAAAAGACGAATACAAGTCCCTCGTCGAAAAAGCCGTCGCCGACAGCAAAGCCGCCGCCCTCTCCGGACCCGCCCTCCTCGACGGCGTCATGGACCGCCTCGTCGTCGCCTTCGGCCTCGAAATCCTCAAAATCGTCCCCGGCCGCGTCTCCACCGAAGTCGACGCCCGCCTCTCCTTCGACACCCAGGCCAACATCGACAAAGCCCGCCACCTCATCGGCATGTACGAAAAAGCCGGCATCTCCCGCGAGCGCATCCTCATCAAAATCGCCTCCACCTGGGAAGGCATCAAAGCTGCAGAAGTCCTGCAAAAAGAAGGCATCAACTGCAACTTGACCCTCCTCTTCTCCCTCGCCCAGGCCGTCGCCTGCGCCGAAGGCGGCATCAAACTGATCTCCCCTTTTGTCGGTCGCATCCTCGACTGGTACAAAAAAAGCACCGGCAAGGACTACACCGCCACCGAAGATCCCGGCGTCCAGTCCGTCACCCAAATCTACAACTACTACAAACACTTCGGCTACACCACCGAGGTCATGGGCGCCAGCTTCCGTAACAAAGGCGAGATCACCGAACTCACCGGCTGCGACCTCCTCACCATCTCCCCCGGTCTCCTCGGCGAACTCCAAGCCGCCGATGAACCACTCGTCAAAAAGCTCAACGCCGACAACGCCAAATCCCTCAAGATCGACCGCATCGGCAGCGACGAAAAAACCTTCCGCTGGCTCCTCAACGAAGACGCCATGGCCACCGAGAAAACCTCCGAAGGCATCCGCAACTTCGCCAAGGACATCGTCAAACTCGAAACCCTCGTCACCAGCCTCATCGGCTAATCGAGTTCCCAAAGGCACCCCTCCTCACCCCCGCTCCGGCAACGCCCGGACCGGGGGTTTTTCATGCCCTCGACGCATGCCCGCCCAGCACCTCATACAGCGCCCGCGAATCCGACTTGGGGTCCGTCTCATGCAGTCGATTGCTCAAAAACACAAAGAACGCCTTCGCCCCCGGATCAAGCCACACACAGCATCCCGTAAAACCCGTGTGTCCAAAACTCCTGCCCACCGGAAACCCTCCTCGGGGTCGACTGAACTTCGTGTCCACATCCCAACCCAGCGCCCGCAGATCGACCATCCCGCTTGGCGTCGCCACACCCGTCATCAGCTTCACCGTCTCAGCCTGCAGCACCCTGTTACCCTCCAACTCACCTCCGGAAATCACGCACCGCGCATAGCGCGCCACGTCCCGCACCGTGCTGAACAATCCCGCATGCCCCGCCACCCCACGCATCCGTCGTGCCGTCGGATCGTGCACCACCCCGCACAGCATCACCCCGGCCTCATCCTTCTCCGTTGCCGCAATCCGTTCGCGCAAGGCCCCATCCGGCCGGAACCCCGTATCCTCCATCCCCAGCGGCCCAAACACCACCTCCTTGGCAAACACCTCCAACCCCTTCCCCGTCACCTGCTGCACCAACTCCCCCAGCAAAATAAAATTGATGTCACTGTAACAGAACACCTCGTCTGGCATCTCCAAAGGCACCGTCTCACACGCCATTCGAATCCCCTCATCATACCCGCTCCAAGCCTCCACTCGCGACAACCCAGGCCTCAACCCCGATGTATGCGTCAGCAACTGGCGCACCGTGATCCGCTCCCTCCCCTCCCCCTCAAACGCAGGCACGTAAGCCTTCACCGGCGCCGTCAAATCCACCGCCCCAGCCTCCACCAATCGCATCACACATGGCGTCGTCGCCACCACCTTGGTCAGCGATGCCACATCAAAAATCGTCCCCTCCTCCACAAGCCGCCTCTCCTCCTCCGGCACCTTCACCGCCTCCCCGCTCACTCCATTCACCGACACTCCGCCCCGCTCCACCCACCACGCCCCACCCGCGATCACCCGATCCCTCACCGCCTGATCCACCGCCGCCTGAAAGGCCTCCACCGATTCCTCCCTCAACTCCTCTCCCCTGCCAACAGTCGCCGCAGCCATGCCCAAACTTGTCATCATGAATCGCCTCCGTGTGAAAACCATTCTCAAATGCTACCTCCCACCCGATCAATTCACAAGCTCTCGCTGCGCTCAGTCTCCCAGCAACGCCCGCACATGACTGCAAACACCTGCCGCCAGACCTCCCAAATGATACCCTCCCTCCATCACTGACACCACCCGCCCCCCGCAGGTCTCAGCCGCAAACTGCATCAGCCACTTCGTCAGCACCGCAAAGTCCGCATCCGTCAGCTGAAACTGCCCCAAAGGATCTCCCACCCGCGAATCAAACCCCGCCGAAATCATCACCAAATCCGGCTTGAACGCCTGCGCCGCCGGAATCAACCCATCCAAAAACGCCGCGCCAATCTCCTTCATCCCCGACCCCGCAGGCAGTGGCCGGTTCATGATGCAGCCCTTTCCCTTCCCCTCACCCACCTCCTCCGCATGCCCCGTGTAAGGATACCACGGACTCTGGTGCACACTGAAAAAAAGCACACTCCCATCCTCATTGAAAATGTCCTGCGTCCCGTTCCCGTGATGCACATCCCAGTCCACGATCATGACCTTCTCAGCCCCATGCTTCCGCTGCGCATGCCTCGCCCCGATCGCCACATTGTTGAACAAACAAAAGCCCATCCCCTGCGCCGGCCTCGCATGATGCCCGGGCGGCCGCACCGCGCAAAACGCCCGATTCAATCGCCCGCTCATCACCCCGTCCACCGCATTCAAAACCCCGCCCACCGCCCGCGACGCGATCTCGAACGACTTCCCACACACCTGCGTGTCCCCGGTGCTCAGCTCCGTCGCCCCGGATCTCACATCACGCTCAGCCGTCTCCAGATACGCCTTCGTGTGACACAATAAAAGCTCATCCCGCTCCGCCATCCGCTGTTGGATCGGCAGCGTCTCATCCGCGATCCCCTGCTTCGTCAATGCTTCCATCACCGCGCGATATCGCGCCGCCGATTCAGGATGCCCCTCACCCGTGTCGTGACCCCGAAACACATCATCCAAAAGAAGACCCGTATTCATAATCGCATTACAATTCAAAACGCCTCAAGAACAAGCAAACAACACACCTCATCCTAGAAACGGAAATGGAAAGGGATGAAGATGGCGTCGTGCTTGGTTCCACAAGGCTTCCCGGTTCGCAGCGGTTGCATCGATAAAGTGATGCCACCCGAGAAGCGGGGAGCCTTGTGGGGCCAATGACGGCGGCAGATTCGCCCTCAGCCATTTCCGTTTTTAGGATCATGGCTTCAGCCACATCTCGGCCCGGCAATCCCCCTCCCCATCCGTCCTCACCTTAAACCCGACCTTCTTCGCCACTGCCCGCATCCCCGCATTGTCAGCCAAAATGTCCGCACTGATCCGCTCCAGCCCCTCATCCCTCCCAATCTGCACCAGCCGCCGCAGCAACTCCGTCCCCAGCCCATGTCGCTGCCACGCATCGCTGATCGTCATGGAAAACTCCGCCGCCTTCAGTCCTGGCACCTGACTCAAACGACCCACCGCAATGATCTCAGGCTCACCCTCCTCACCCATCCGCTCCACCACCAGCGCCATCTCACGATCGTAATCAATGAAGCAAATCCGCGCCAGCCGGTCATGCGCGATGCGCTGATCCAACTGCATCGCATTGAAGTAACGGTAATACACACTGCGCTCCGATAGCGTGTAATGAAACGCCCGAATCATCGGCTCATCCTCAGGCCGGATCGGCCGAATCACCGCCTGGGATCCATCCCGCAGGCTCCAGTCTGTCACATACTGCGCCGGATACGATCGAATCACCGACTTCGGCAAAAACTCGTCCGCCACCTCCGCCCCATGCAACACCATCCGCACATCCAAAGCCACAAACCCCTCCGGCGTCGCCAACAGCGGATTGATGTCGATCTCCTTGATCCGCCGTTGCTCGACAACCAATTCGCTAAACCTCACCAGCAACTGCTCCAGCGCCTCCATATCCATCGGCGCCCGCCCGCGCACCCCGCGCAGCGCCGTCGCAATCTTCGTCCGCTCAATCATCCGCCGCGCCAGCGTGCCATTCAACGGTGGCAACCCCAGCACCGTGTCCTTGAAAACCTCTACCAACTGCCCGCCCGCCCCAAACAACAACACCGGCCCGAACGACACATCGTCTTTGCTCCCCAAAATCAATTCATACCCATGCCCGCCCGTCACCATCGGCTCCACCGTTACTCCCAAAAAATCCCCCTCAGCCACCCCACTCCGAATCGCCTCAAACGCCCGCCGCACCGCCGCCTCATCCCCCAGGTTCAGCTTCACCCCTCCCACCTCCGTCTTGTGCGTCACGGTCGCCGAATGCAGCTTCAACACCACCGGCCAACCCATTCCCTCCGCCCGCTCCACGGCCTCCTCCACCGTCACCGCCAAAGCTACTGGCAGACTCGGAATGTCATAAGCCGCCAGCACCGCATTGCAGTCCATCTTCGACAAAAAAGTCACCCCCGCATCACACGCCGCCCGAATCATCCGACCCGCCTCCGCACGCCGATCCCGACTCGCCTTCGCACCCGCCGCCAAAGTCGGCGTCTCATACAGCGCCCGCAAATTCTGCCCATGCTGCCACATCAGCGCAAACACCCGCGCCGCCATGTCCGGATAATCAAAGGTCGGTATCTTCGCCTCATTTAAGAGCACCCTCCCCACCGCCACATCATCCGCTCCCATCCAGCTCGTCAGCACCGGCTTCCCCGTCCCCTTCGCCGCCACGACCACAGCCCGCGCACACGCCGTCGGATCCGTCATCGCCTGCGGCGTCAAAATCACCAACACCCCATCGCAACCCTCATCCTCGATCGCCGCCCGCACCGCCACCTCATACCGATCCGCCCCCGCATCCCCCAACACATCGATCGGATTCCCATGACTCCACAAAGGCGGCAGCACCCCATCCAGCAACGCCCGCGTCGCCTCCGACAACTCCGCCAACACCCCGCCACTGCTCACCAGCAAATCCGTCGCCAGCGCCCCCGGCCCGCCCGCATTCGTCACAATCGAAAGCCTCGGTCCCCTCGGACGCGGCTGCTTGCTCAGCACCTCCGCCATGTCGAACAACTCCCCAATCGTCTCCACCCGCAGCACCCCCGCCCGCCGAAACGCCACCTCCAATACCGCGTCACTCCCCGTCAGCGCCCCCGTGTGCGACGCCGCCGCCCGCGCCGCCTCCTCCGTTCGCCCCACCTTGATCACAATCACCGGCTTCGTCTGCGCCACCTCCCGCGCCGCCGACAAAAACGCCCGCGGATCCCCGATCGACTCCATGTAAATCAAAATGCTCTGCGTCATCGGATCATCCCCCAGCCAGTCAATCAAATCTCCCCACCCCACATCCGACATCGACCCGATCGATACAAACGCACTGAACCCCACCTGATCCCGGCGGCTCCAATCCAAAATCGCACTGCACAACGCCCCGCTCTGACTGATGAACGCCACCCTCCCCGGCGCCGCCTCATGCGCCGCAAAAGTCGCGTTCAACTTCACATGCGGCGACATCACCCCCAGGCAATTCGGCCCCACAATCCGCATCCCTCCCCGCGCCGCCTCCCGCATCACCTCCCGCTCCAGCGCCACTCCCGCTTCCCCGATCTCCTTGAACCCTGCCGAAACAATGATCGCCGCGGTCACTCCCGCCTCCACACACTCTTTCACCGCCCCCAACACCGACCCCGCTGGCGTCGCGATCACCGCCAAATCCACCCGCTCCGGCACCTTCAGGATCGACGAAAAAACCTCCCCTCCCATCACCGTCTTCTGAAACGGATTCACCCAAAACACCTTCCCTCCGAACGACCCCAGATTCCGCGCCAAAGCCGCCCCCACACTGTGCTCGCGCTCACTCGCCCCGATCAATGCCACCACCCTCGGCCGGAAAATCGCATCCATCGGATTCCTCCGCATCTGATTCAAAATGTCATGCGACCGCTCCGCCCGCGCGACTTTGTCTTGGGTAACTTGGGCCTTTTTCATATCCGCCAATAAGGCCCCCAAGCTAGCCTGCCCTTCACCTCAATACACCACCAATCTTGGTCAAAACCTCTCCTCCCAGAGCACCCCGCTCACCGCTTCGCAAACTCCGCAATGTACCACGCCTCCACTTTCTGACGCGCCCACGGCGTCTTCCGCAGAAACGTCAGACTCGACTTGATCGAAGGATCAAACTCAAAACACCGAATCCGAATCCGCCGCCCCATCTCCTCCCACCCATGCTTCTCCACCAACTGCGTCAACAAATGCTCCAAAGTGATCCCATGCAAAGGATCGCGCGGATGAAATTCAGGATTGGGCATCCCCACTCATAAAACCAAAATCACAAATGGAAAAGGAGGAAGAAAAGACCGCCTCCGCTTCCGGCTATCAGCCTGAAACTTCAGTTGAAGAAGGATCAGCCAGCGCATGAACCCGAACCAGCTGATTCTTGCCCTTGAGCTGGTGCTCGCCCAGGTCAATGAGCTTGGGAGCCGGGTTCAGCATGGCCGCGAAGTCCTGGGAAAGGATCAAATCCTGCCCAAGCTGTTTCATCACGGATTCCAACCGGAAAGCCGTGTTGACCGCATCGCCAATGATGGTCGCATCGCGCTGCGCAACCAGGCCAATGTTACCGCAGTTCACCGGACCAAAATGCAGGGCAATCCCGACCCGAAAAGGCTGCGTCATTCCAGGCCATGTCCGGTTCTTCGCCGTGATCAGAAGTTTTTCAGCGACCTCGAGCGCCGTATTGCACGCCCCTCCCGTTGCCGCCGGCTCCTGCGGCTCGATCCAATAGGACAGGATCGCATCCCCAATGAACTTGTCGACAGTCCCGCCCGACAGATTGACCGCGTTTCCAGCATCCGCAAACCAGCTTCCCAACACGCGGGCCAGCGCATCCGGCTCCAGATCTTCTGACACCGTGCTGAATCCCCGAATGTCACAGACCAAAATCGCCACATGCTGCAGACTGGAATTCGAGCCGCCCGAAGTGTTGGCCACCGTGAAATCCAAACCCTCCCCGCCTTCATGGTGCTCCTCCTCGATCATCTCAAAATGGATTTCCGTGCCGGAGATATGAATGACCGATCCATTCTCCAAAGTCACCGGTGTCACCACCCGCCGATCCCCCACGTAGGTGCCATTGCGGCTGCCCAGGTCCATGATCTGGTATTGAACGCCATTAAAGCAGCGGATGAGCGAGTGCTGCCTTGAGATCCGGGCATTCCCGGACAGGCAAATGGTGTTCTCCGGCGTGCGGCCAATGCTGGCGGTGTTGCCGATCACGATCTCCTGGGGAGGAGTGCCGTCGTTGGATAGGATGCGAACTTTGGCTGCCATAATCGCGGATGATAGCGCACTGTTGGAAAGTTTCTAGTTTCAATGAGGCTGATCCGAGTTTCATTGGCGCCTGCAATGGCCGAGCCGGAAAAATTTCAACATTACGAAGTTCTGCGCAAGCCTGACGGCGCGCTTCACGAACTCGGCCGCGGTGCGATGGGGGTCACCTACAAGGCCTTCGACACGAACCTGCGCTTCCATGTCGTGCTGAAAGTGATCAACCCGGCTTTCCTCGACAGCGAGGTGGTGCGCCAGCGTTTCCTCCGGGAAGCCCGCGCCGCCGCAGGCCTGCGCCACGCCAACGTCGCCTCCGTGTTCCACCTTGGCAACGAGGACGACACCTATTTCTACGCCATGGAATTCGTCGATGGCGAAACCGTCGATGCCCGCCTTCGCCGTGACGGACCCCTGCCCGTGCGCCTGGCTCTCGACATCGCGCTGCAAGTGACACGTGCGCTCGTTGCCGCTGACAAACAAAAACTGGTCCACCGTGACATCAAGCCCGCCAACATCATGCTCCATGAAGAGGATGATGGCGGCATCGCCGTGAAGGTCATCGATTTTGGCTTGGCGAAAGCGGTGGATGGTGACGGATTGGGTGAGATGACCCTGACTCAGGGGGGCTTCCTCGGCACACCCCACTTCGCCAGCCCGGAGCAACTGGAGGAAAAAGAAGTCGATATCCGGTCAGACATCTATTCCCTCGGGGTGACTCTCTGGAGCATGCTCACCGGCAAAGCGCCATTCTCAGGTTCGATGGCTCAAGTGATGAGCAAGCATCTCTACAAAGAGGTGCCGGTTGAGCAACTGGCAGGCATGCCCGCTTCCGTGGTCAAGCTGCTCAAACACATGCTCGAAAAACAGCCGGATAATCGCCCGCAAGTGAGCGAGCTGCGGCGGGAAATCGAGTCCGTCCTGTTCAGCCTGCCCGCCGATGACTCGGTCCCCCCACCCACGCCCAGCCCGGCAGTGGAGGAAATGGACCCCATGGCCACCATCTTCGACGAACCCGTCACAATGGCCGGTCCGGTTTCGCTTCCGCCGAAACCCTCTCCCCAGCCCCCTCCTGTTCCCGCCGCACTCCCTCCCCCGATCCCGCCCGCCAATCCGATTGCGACCCCGCCTCAGCCAGCCAAACCGCGCTCAAAGCTGCCGCTCATCCTCACTCTCGGAACCTTGATCGTATTGGCAGGTGGCGGAGCTCTTTGGTATCAATCGACCCGCCCCGGCACAACCCCTGTCGCAACACCCGAGCCAAAGCCCCTGCTTTCCACCACGCCAACACCTGAGCCCAAACCCGCAACCGAACCCCCCAAGGTCGCCAAAGTCGAGACGCCAACCGTCACGCCTCCCGCTCCCGAGCCAATGGTGACGACACCTGCTCCTGTCGAACCCAAACCCGAACCGCCAAAACCTCTCCCCATTCCGGTGCCAAAACCCAATCCTCTGGCAACCGGTCTCGAAGAAGCGCAGAAACTCGCCACCGCGGAAGACTGGCGTGGAGCCATGGTGGCTCTGGTCGCCTTGGCCAAACGCTTCCCTGATGAGCAGGAACCAAGACGCCGGTTGGAAGCCATCTGCGCCCGTTTCATTCGCGATGAAAAACCCGCCGACCGTGAGGCCTTCGAAATGATCCAGGTTCCGCTCGAAGAGGCCGCCGCGCTTCACGTCACCAGTGCGATCGTGCTGCTCGCCGAAAACATCAGAAGCACGGATCCTGTTCGTGCCGTGGGCTTGTATGAAGAGGCCGCTGCCGAAGAAAACATCATCGCCATGCGCCAGGGCGGACTCGTCTATTCGAATCGCAAAGCCCCGGGTGACATGGCCCGCGCCATCGCCTGGTTCGTGCGCGGTGCCGCCAAGGGAGACGCCGCTTGCGCCTACCTAGCTGGAGAGAGTTACTTGCTCGGCAAAGGCGTGGCCAAGGACACCACCATGGGTCTGGACTATCTGAATCAAGCCGCCGCCAAAGATTATCCCGCCGCGATTGATCGCTTGGGCGACTACTACTACAAGGAAACCAAAGAGTATGCGAAGGCCCTGTCCCACTTCGAACGCGCGCGCTCCCTGGATTGGGCCCCCAGCTACGGCAACCTCGGTGTGCTGCACATGAACGGGGCGGGCGTCCCGGAAAATCCGGCCACGGCAGCAGTGCTCTTCCGCCAGGGAGCCGAACGGGGGGATCCCACCAGCATGTTCTTCTATGCCCAGTGCCTCGAAGGAGGTCTCGGCGTGCCCGCGGATGCAACGGCAGCTCGCGAGTGGTACCAGAAGGCCGCCACCGAGGGGGAACCGCGAGCCGCAGCCAAGTTGCAAAAGGCCGCAAAGTAACGGGGCCCTCATTTCTGGCTTGCCTAATTCGGTCTGGTTCGGTACCTTCGTAAGTCAGAAACGGTAATCTCCCCATGAACACCAAAACCATTCAGACCACCGCCTGCGTCCTCACCGCAGGGATCTTCCTCTCCAGTTGTGAAGGCTTGTCACCCGAGGCCAATGCCGCCCTCTTTGGCGGATTGAGCGGGATCGGAGCCGGCTCCATCGCCAGTGCCGCCGGGGCCAGTGGCCATGAATCAGCCGTCATCGGCCTCGCTACGGGCGCCGTCGTGGCCGCCACCGTTTACATCGTGAGCAAGCGCAAAGCGACCGAGCGCCAGCGTCAAGTGGCTGAAACTCGCGCCCGCAATGCCGCCGCCCAGCTTGAAGCCAAACGGCAGCGTGACCTCGCCGCCAACCGCGCCAAGAAAAGCAAAGCCCGCTACATCGCTGTGGACACCGTCAAGGACAGCAACAGCACCGGCTCCAAGTCCGTGATGATTTTCGACACCAAGTCCCAAGAGATTGTCGGCAACAACGTCTATGACGTGAAGGACGCCCCAGCCAAAGGGACCGTGGCAAAATTTGATACCTATTCAGCCGAGTACGTCGGCACCGGAGCCTAGAAAGCTTAAACAATGGGTCCGGCCGATTTTGGGTCGCACCTGAAGCGACCGGTCACGGAGAGACAGCTTTCATGCATCACTCCAGATGCAGTTTCATGAAGGCTGCCGTCTTGTCCATGATCTTCTCAAGTGCCGGACTCAGCGGGCCACCGACCTCACGCCAGTTGTGCCCGGAGTTTTTGACAATGAAGACCTCCACAGGTGCTTTGAAGGCATCACCACGCTCCTTCATGTAATGCGCGTGTTGCACGGGAATGGTCGGGTCATTGTCACCTTGCATCATCAGCAGCGGCGGACTGTCAGAACGGAGATAATTCAGAGGACTCACCTCGCGATACGCGGCGAGCTTCGCCTTTTCATCCGCACCCGGTTTGAGAATGCGCGCGCCAAAGCGATCGCGCACGCCGGTGCCGCCAGGAGGTGTGAACAGATCCAGCTTCTCGAAATCGCAAGGTCCATACCACGACACGCCCGCAATCAGACGATACTTGGCATCCGCAAGCGTCGGATCGCCGGGAAACGAATCCGGCGGCGACAGCAGCAGCATCTGCGCAAGGTGTCCTCCCGCCGAGTCCCCCCAGGTGAACACATGCTCGGCATCGATCGCGAATCTCGCCGCATGCTTCGCCAAAAACCGCAAGGCATCCTTCGCGTCGGTCACACAATCGCGCACGGTGATGTAGCCCCCCTGGGTGCAAAGTCGATACTCCACCGATGCCACGCAAAAGCCCTGCTCATTCAGCGACTGCACGCCCATAAATCGCACTCCGCGATCTCCAATCGTCTTCGTACCCGCCGCCCAGCCGCCGCCATGGGTGAAAAGTACCAACGGAAACTTCGCCCCGGCCTTCGGTGCCTCCGGGTAATGCAGATCCAGCTTCAACGGCCCTTGTTCCGTCGATTTGTAAACCACATCAAGCTGGGTCGTGACCACAGCGGATGATTCAGCAATTGCGTCGGTCAGCAGTGCCAAAAACAGCAGGCTCGTAAGGAAGAAGGAGGTGGAAAAATGCATTCGCAGGGAAGTAAGGCCGAAAAGGTTAAACACGCCGCAAGCGTTGAACTTTCGCTCTTCTTAGTCACTGCCTCATGAAGCCCGCCGGGTTTTGATCCACCATGTTGAAGGCCTGATTGAGATCGTAGGACACTGCCTTTTGAGCTGCGGCACGATACGCCCTCGCACGGTCCGTCATGTCCCGTTGCAGGTAAAACGCATACAAGTCCCGTTGCTCGGCGGAGCCCGTCGAGTAGCCTTTTTCCAGCGCATCCAGATGACGGTCAAAAGTGCCCTCACGAATCGCACGCGCAGGTTGGGTCTGGAGGTATCTGAATAGAATGTTCCAGGCAGTGAATGCGGGGATCTCTCCTCCCGGCCAGTTCTTTGGCTCAGTCTTTTGCTCCACTACTTGGGCAAGAGGTTCCAGATAAGTTTCAGGCTGCTCACCCGCAAGGGCGTTCAGAAAAAGCGGACTGAACTCTTCGTTGTCGAGATTCGCACGAAACACTTGCTCGACCTCGTGGTGCTTCGGTGAAAATGAAAGCAGGCTAAGGGACGCAGCTCGGCGGACTTTGGCATCCGGGTCCGTGAGCAAGGTGCCCAGCGTGCCGGCTAGCTCGACACGCTGAATGTAACCGATGCCATAAGCCGCGCACATCCGCACTTCGGGCGCAGCATCAGCGGCTAACTTGGGGAGATGCTTCAAGGTATCATCTTGAGGGAAATCAGTCAGGAGCAACGTGGCCGAAGCGCGCACTGCTGGCTCGGTGTCCGCGAGCCAGCGGCTTACTGCCTCTAAAAAAGCAGGGTTCCGTACCCGTCCGAGAGATCGGATCGCCAACGCCCTCGTCTCTGCCGGCGCTTTCCCATCCGCAATACGGATCAGTTCCTGCCAGTAGCGCTCGCCACCTAGATTCTTCATGTTGAGATCCATCTTCCCAAGCCCAGGCACCACCGCGCTTCCAACGGTTGCTAACCAATAGGGTGCGCTTTCATCTTTCAGATAGGGATTGTCCGAACCAATCACCGTGATAGCTGCCTTCACGATGGCGGGATCGGCATGGCTCAACAAACCTCCGACCGCCTTGATGACCTCAGCACGCTCAAAATCCTTGGTAAACTCGTATCGATCCGGCATCTCACTCATCTGATCGATTTGCCGAATGCCGTAGATCGTATCCTCGGCGTTAGGGCTTTGCAGCAATGCCAGGAGTTCCTTCCACAGAATCTCCCGCACCCCTGGAGAGGCGGGTGGAACATCGTTTGCGCACAGCAGAACCCCTTGATCACTTTTACCCGTATGATGAGTCCAAAGCTGTCGAAACTCACCCGCCGTGTCAGTCTGTTTGGCAAACACCAGATAGCTCCGTCCTGACTCAAAGTGGTAGAACTGCGGTTGGTAAGCCATGAACACCGGCGGCCTTCGACTGTTGTCGTAATGGCGAAAGCGAAGTGTTTGCTCCGATTTCACGCCTTTGATAACTGTAATCACTCTGAACTCGGTTTCCCATGCCTCGAAGCCAGTGACAGGCTTGAACCAGGCATCCTCGACCGCAGCACTAGAGACCGCGGTGGCTTTAAAGATGATGTCCGCCTCTTCGCTGAGCTTCTCCAGATTGACCGCCGGTCCCACCAAATAGGCTTCTGCCTCATGCAACAAACCCAACAGGCCGATGGCAACAAATAGCAGGTGAGCGCGCATTTCCGGAAAGCATACCCTGACACGTTAGGTATCCGCAAGAAAGTGCTGCTCCAAGATGCCTGTTACCAGGAGAACTAAGGTCTCGCCTTTTTGCCCTTCTTCGTCGCCTTCGCTTCCGGCGGTTGCTTGAATGCCTGCACAGGAAAGGTTTCACGAAGTCGCTTGCTAAGAGCTTCGATGACTTTTTCATGCTCAGGCTTAGCGGCCACGTTTTGATTGTTCTCCGGATCGTTCTCCATCTGATAAAGCTCGCGGACAGTCTCAGCGCCGGGCTTCGTCCATTCGGTGTAGCGCCATCTTTCCGTGCGCATCGTGACGCCAAGGTAACCCTGGCCCTTCGGATACCAACTGAAGGCGGCATCGTTCACCTTGGCATTCGGATCCTCAAGCACGGGCTTGAGACTGCGCCCCTGAAAGCCGCTGTTAGCCGGCAGTCCGCACAGCTCGCTGAGTGTGGGTGCAAGATCGACGCTCTGGGCGAGGGCTTCAGTGCTTTGACCCGCGGTCTTTTGGTCCGGTGCAGCGATGATGAGTGCGTTCCGCGTGGCCCCCTCATAGTTGTTGTGCTTGGCACCCCACCAAGTGTGCTCGCCCATGTAGTAGCCGTGATCACTCCAGAACACGATGATGGTGTTTTTGGAGAGGCCCGTCTCCTCAAGCGTTGCAAGCAACCGACCGACCTGGGCATCCACGTAGCTGATCGCGGCATAGTAACCATGCAGGCACTGCCGTTTGAAGGTCTCCGGCAGCTTGTCACCCGTGACCTGAGGCACGTCCCGATACCAAAAGAAATCCGCGCCACTGGTGGCGGCGAAATCAGGCGCGTCCTTTGGCAGGAACTCATTGCTTGCCAGCGTGAACTTCGCCGGATCGTAGAGGTCCCAGTATTTCTTCGGTGAAATCCAAGGCACATGCGGATTGGCAAACCCGACAGCAAGAAAAAAGGGCTGCTCGGGGTTCTTCGCATGCTCGCGCAGTTGCTCAACGGCATTCGCAGCCGTGTCGCCATCCAGCAACTCTTCATCAGCGCACTCGACCGCTTCAAAAGCAGGAACGGCGCTGTTGCGACTGCCTTTGCCCTTCTGCGGAATCGTGATGCCTTTGGCTTTCGCTTCTGCGATGAACTGACTCACCGCCGCTTGCGTGGCGGCGCTGATGCGCGGCGCTTTGCTATGCCAGGCCGGCACGGTCCAAGAAGCTTCGTCGTCGATGCCCACATGATAGATTTTGCCGAGGCTGCGGGTGTGGTAGCCGTTGTTCTTGAAGTGCTGCGGCATGGTGGTGATGTCGGGCATGGTGGTGCGCAGGGTTCGACCGATCTCGAAGATGCCCGTGGTGGCCGGATACCGCCCGCTGAGCATCGAAATCCGCGAAGGCGAGCACAGCGCCTGCTGCACATAGCTGCGCTGGAAAACCATGCCACGCTTGGCCAGCGCGTCGAGGTGGGGCGATTTCACCGTCGTATCCCCATAGCAACCGAGCTGGGGACGCATGTCATCGCTGGCGATAAAAAGCACATTGGGCCGGTCGGCCGCGAAGGATGAATGAAGAAGGCCGAAGGACAAAAAGAGAGGCAGGAAGCGCTGCATGAAGGCAACAACTGCCACACACCAAGACATCTATCGGATTTCTTCCGCTCGTGGACACAGCATCGGACTACCGATGCTCGATCCAGAATTCCAAATGGCCGAAGACCAGTAAAAAGCCGCAAGGCGTGAAGCAGAAAATGACGACTGAGTGAATACTTCGCCCCCGGTGACGTCAGACTGGAGTCCCAACTCCACGCCCATGCACACCTGCCTCCGCTCCCTTTCGATTTTCGCCGCCCTTCTCTCCCTGACCAGTTGTGACAAGCCGGGTCCGCTCACTGACCGTTCTCCTTTGCCCGTTAACGAGTCGTCGGAGACGGAAAATCAACTCGTCGAGGCACGCGATGCCTTGCAGCGCCAGGCCTTGGAGATCGAGACTAAGACCGCTCTGATGGACAAACAACTCGCCGAGATGGAGCAGGCGCTGAAGGATCGGGAGAATGACGAGCTGCGGGGTTCTTTGGAGGCTTTGAAACAACAAAACCAAGCCCTTCGAGCGAAGGCCGAAACGGTGCGGCGCCAGAGCGATGCGATCACGCGGCGGATCGCCACCACCACTCCTCCGGCGAGTGTGACGCCGTCAACTTTGACCCCACGTGATCACTCGGTCTTTTATGAGAAGCTCGCCCCCCACGGTCGCTGGATGGAGGTGAAGGGCTATGGCTACTGCTGGAGGCCACGCGTCACGACGGTGGGCTGGCGCCCGTATGGGGATGGCTGCTGGGTGTGGTCTTCCATGGGCTGGACTTGGCAGTCGAACGAGCCGTTTGGCTGGGCCACTTACCACTATGGCCGCTGGATGAATCTCTCGCGTCACGGCTGGGTCTGGGTGCCCGGCAACGAATGGGCACCTGCCTGGGTGTCATGGCGTCAGAGCCGTGATCACATCGGCTGGGCGCCGCTTCCTCCAGACCGTGGCTCCAGCCGCGCGGTGTATCGCGATTGTGACACGCGGTATAACCTTGGCCCCTCCAGCTACACCTTCATCAACACGACGCATTTCGTGCGGCCGAGCTACACCACGGTGTTTGCTCCCGTGACACAAAACATCACGATTTTTCAGAGCAGTGTGAACGTCACCCAAATCGTCCGTTGTGATGACCGCGACCACTGCGGCCTGTTCAAGCACCACGGCGGGCCGTCTCTTGAACAGATGGAAAGCGTCTGCGCCCGTCCTGTGCCCCAGATTCAGGTGCAGTCTGTGTCAGCCAGCCAAATCCGGCCAACACCCGACGGATACCGACCCGGAGGCTCTCTGGCCAATCCCGTATTGGTCGAGCTTCCGGTAGCGAGAACCGGAGTGCCAGTCAGACTTCCCCCCTTGGCCGAGCGCATTGAGGAGCCAAGGCTTGTGGACGCTTTTGAGGGCGTGCCGCAGCGCGAGGCGGTGGAGATTCGTGAGATGATCTCCGCCGAGGGGCAAACGGCTGCCGTTCAGCGGCCCGTGGCGGTGATTGGACCCCAAGCGCCAACCTTCACCGCTCCAACTGCGGAACCGCCTGCTCCTTGGGTCAATGCGCCAGCGGTCGAGTCAGTCGCTACCGAGACTGTGCGTCCAATCGTGGCCAATGAGGAACAACCGATGATCCAGCCTGCGCCCACCGTCGCCGCAACCGACGTCACGACCGCCGCACCCACGGTTCAGCCCGACGTCGCCGCACCAGCAATGCCGCCTGTGGCCGCTGCGACCGATCCGGAAGAAACCACACCTCCGACCCCCGTCGTGATGCCTGCGGAGCCGACGGTTCCAGTTCCAACCGCTGTGGCTGAAAGCGCGCCGCCTGCCGTCCCACCTGTTTCAGGCGACATTCCCGCCCCTCAACCACCCGCGCAGCAAGCCCAGCCGACCGCACCCGCAATGGCTGAGTCACTCGTTCCCCAACAGGAAGAACAACTCGCCCAGCAACGCGCTGCGGAAGCAAGAATGGCGCTCGAGCAGGCGGCAGCCGCAGAGCAACGCGCCATGTCAGAAAAAGCGGAAGCGGATCGAGCCATGGCCGCTGCCGAGGCTGAACGCGCCCAACTGCAAGCAAATGCAGAGGCCATGCAGCAACGTCAGCAGGAAGAACTGGCCGCCCAACAACGTGCCATGGCCGAAGAGAGGGCCGCCGCTGAGGCCGAACGCGCTCGTCAAGAGGCCGAAGCTGTCGCGATGCAACGGCAGCAGGAAGACGCCCTGCGCCAGCAACAAGAAATGGCGCAACGCGAAGCCGAAGAACAAGCCCGCCGCGCCGCCGAAGAACAAATGCGCCAACAACAAGAAATGGCCCAACGTCAGGCCGAAGAGCAAGCCCGCCGCGCCGCCGAGGAGCAAATGCGCCAACAACAAGAAATGGCCCAACGTCAAGCCGAGGAACAAGCCCGCCGCGCCGCCGAAGAACAAATGCGCCAGCAACAGGAAATGGCCCAACGTCAAGCCGAGGAACAAGCCCGCCGTGCCGCCGAAGAACAAATGCGCCAGGAACAGGAAATGGCACAACGCCAGGCCGAAGAACAAGCCCGCCGCGCCGCCGAAGAACAAATGCGCCAGCAGCAGGAAATGGCCCAACGTCAGGCCGAAGAACAAGCCCGCCGCGCCGCCGAAGAACAAATGCGCCAGCAACAAGAAATGGCCCAACGTCAAGCCGAGGAACAAGCCCGCCGGGCCGCCGAGGAACAAATGCGCCAACAACAAGAAATGGCCCAACGTCAGGCCGAAGAGCAGGCCCGCCGCGCCGCCGAAGAGCAAATGCGCCAGCAACAGGAAATGGCCCAACGTCAGGCCGAAGAACAAGCCCGCCGCGCCGCCGAAGAAGCCGCTCGCAGGCAACCTTAGGCTTTCCCACTCACCTAACAGAAACAAGCTGGAACGGTCTCACTCAAATGGTTACCTAACCGAGAACGAAGCAGGAAGTTTTAACAACGCCTCCGGATCAGTGACAGCGGTTGCAGGCGTCCTCATTGGGCCAGACGCACGACTTCTTCTGCGCCATTGCGGCCCTTGATGATGACCACGATGCTTCCGTCTGAGGCGATGACTTGCCCAAGGCCACGCCCGCCGACGCCTCCGGGGTCCAGCGTGAGTTTTAGGGCGATGCTGGTGATGGTGTCAGTGATGCTGGAGGCGGTGTGATAGGCTTGGCCTTTGCGAAGGATGACATTGGGCAAGCGAAGTCCGGAGAGAAGGGTGTCGTTGCCAAAGGAGGTTCGTCCGCTGAGCAAAGCTTGGGCGGAAGCTGCAGGCACACCGCTGAGGCTGGCGAGGATAACGTAGCGGCTGCTGATAGGGTCCGCATCCACGCCGGAGAGGCTCCTCAGACGGCAGCCTGGAGGCATGCCAGGGCATTGGCTGCCGGTGCGGGCAAGGACTTGGAAGGCGCCGCTGGCAGGCTTGCAGAGTACGGCCTGATTGTTGGCTTGGCTCACTCCGGTGCCTGCGAGCACCGCGTGGATGAGCAATTGATTGCTATCGGTGCCCCAAACACGAAGGAGCCTGGCCAGCTTCACCCCGCCCCCGATGTCATCGCCCTTGCGAACAAGCAGAGCACCCGTCTGGCTCCACACACCTTCGTTGGTGGTGCTGGGGCTGCCGGTCAGCGTGGCACGGATGATGGATTCGCTGCCTCGGCGGGTGATGCCGGTGAAGGTGCCGTAACGCTCGCCTGCGGTGGTGCCGCCTGCCACGTCACCCTGGAGTGGCACATGCCGGGTGCTGAGACCAAAAAGAGCATCTTTGGGCGTCTCTCCAGAGGAGGCGATCCACTTGGCCTGATAGCTGAAGAAAGTCCCGTCATAAGTGCTGCGGACGAATTGACCCATTAAACCACCGCCCGGTGCTGCGGTTCCCTCCCGAAAGCTGGAGAGGATGATGGCACCCACGTGATTGAGCATGACGAGCCCGGTGTCAGCATCTGGAAGCACGCCCCCGCCGAGGCGATAGATCAGCGACAGGCGATCCAAACTGTGTGCCTGCACCAAGTCCAGGAACTGATCCGGCACACCCACACTGCCGAGCTGGAGGCCGGTGCGATACAGCGGTGAAACATGCGTTCCATAGTCCACAAACAGCACCTTGTTGTTGGCAGCGGTGATGCCCTTGCCGCTCAGGGTGCCCAAGAATACGCTACCAGCACTGGCGTGATTGGCTGAGAGTCGCGAGATGCTGCTCACTCTGGCGGTGGCGGGCAGTCCCATGGCACCGCCCATGAAGGTGCCGGTTTGCATGACCATTTCTGTTGTCCCCTGCAACTGGGAGAACAAACCGGTGCCACCCCCATTGGCCGCTCCTTTGCCGGTGAGTTGGCTGGAATACAAGATATTCTCACCTGGACCGACGGCGGTCTCCCTGGCGTTGCCAAAGGCGATGTCCACGGCTCCGGGAGCAGGTAGCCGCGCTTTGCTTGATCCGGTGATCGTGGCCCCTGAGGGATGCACAAATCCGCAGCCTGCATTGGTGGCCCCCGCGCTGTATTCCTCCGAGTTTGGGCCTTGGATGGAGCTGCTGTCATCACCTTCCGCCCCTACGAGCAACCAGTTTTCACCCAAGGCCACAGCATTGCCGAGTGCATCGCCGACGTTAGGATCCACATGGCTGATGGTCTTCTGCCATGTCCACAAACCTCCCCTGCGAAGAAACAATTCCGCGTTGCCCGTGCCAGCAGGATCCGCCGGAGCGCCCACCAGTACTTTGTCACCGTGGAGGCTGACCGCCGTTCCAAGGTAACCGTTCATCAGGGGTGTGGGGGCTTTCAAGTAACTCTCCTGCGCCCAGGTGGCTCCGGTGCGGGTGAAGATGTAGGCCGCGCCGGCGGATGAGAGGCTGTCATCATTTTGATTGCCGTTGATGGCCGGGGTGCTGCTGTCCTCTCCGCGTGCTCCCACCGCAATCGAGTCGCCGAAAATGCTGACGCTCCAACCGAAGTAGTCCAAAGCATCAGGCGCAGCGGCTTTCAGTTTGGCCTGCTGGCTCCAGGTGCTGCCCGTGCGGACAAAGACATAAGCGGCGCCGGAGTCACTGCCGCTAACGTCATCCTGATAGGCGCCCGCTACGATTGTGTTGCCGGAGATGGCCACGCTCAGGCCGAGCGAATCGCCGCCAAGGGGCGTGGCCGCTTTGAGGTAGGCCTGCTGGCTCCAAACGGAACCCTTTCTGACAAAAACGTAAGCCGCGCCGGAACCGGGCTGGCTTTCGTCACTGCTGTTTCCATTGACTCCGCCTATACCGCCGTCCTCACCGTAGGCCCCAATGACCGCGGTGTTGCCATCGATGGCCACGGACTGGCCAAACAGATCGAATGCCTGGGCGTTGGAAGCTTTGAGGTAGGCCTGGAACACCCATGAGTTGGCGACACGCTGGTAAACATACGCCGCGCCTGCTGAGGTCGCGCTGTTGTTCGTCTGGCTGCTGCCATTGCTCCTCTCTAGTGAGGCCCCCACGATGAGGGTGTCTCCGGAGAGTGCCACGGCATTGCCAAAGCCGTCTCCGGCTTCGGCATTCGGAGCCTTGATGTAGGCCTCGAGCCGCCAGCTTGAAGGATCCAGCAAATCTCTGACATACACATAGACCGCTCCAGAGTCGCTGGCGGTCCCGAGCGCCTGGTTGCCGTTGATGCCGGTGGCGCTGTTATCTTCCTTCGGAGCCCCAACTGCCAGAGTGGAGCCAGAGACGGCAACCGCGCGGCCAAAGAAGCTGTCCGCAGCCGTGTTGGTGGCTTTGAGAAAGGGCTCGTCGTTGGCGTAAACAGGTTCAAACCCATGCAGCTGCGTCACGGTGCTCGTGAGCGGCAAGACCAGCAGCAAGCGGATGAGTGGGGCAAGGGTCTTCATGAAGAGGAGCGGTGATTCGGATGTGACAAAGGTGCCTTCAGTCGGCTCGGAGCGCTATCAGACCAAGGGCGTAGGACTTTAGTCGGATGCGTGCGTTAGAAGGCGATGCGCAGCAGTTCCTGGGCGCCAGTGCTGGTGGTGACGACGGCCGCGGCAAACCCTGCGTTGACCTGGCGACGTTCGCCGTAGTTGCCGACACCGCTAGGATGGAGCACCGGGCGGATGGAAATGCTGGTCACGATGCTGCTAGGCGTTGAGGCGGTATGGAGTTTGTCCCCTTTCCGCAGCAGCAACTGGGGACGGCGCTCGAAGGCATAGTTCAGGTTGTCGCCCAAGACCGTCCGCCCAGCCAGCAGGACCTGGTTGGTCGAAGAGGGTCCGCTAATCGTAGCGAGCACCATGTAGTGCCCCCCTGCTGACGCGGTGTCGATCGCGCTGATGCTGCGCACTTTGAGCGAGGGATCGGAAATGCCCGGCACCGGGAATCCGGTACGAACGAGGATTTGGAAGTTGGGGCTGGAGTGCGGCTTAAGCAGCAGGGCCACATTGTTGGCTGCGGTGACGCCTGGACCGCTCAGCACGACGTGCAGCAAGTAGTGCGGCGCATCATTGGCCCACACGCGGATGAAACGTGCAATCTTCACTCCGCCGCCGATGTCCTGGCCCTTGCGTGCGACAAGGACGCCGTTGTCAAGCCACAAGCCTTCATTGCTGGCCACCGGGCTGTTGCTCAGCGTGGCTTTGACCAGGCTGAATGCCCCCATGGTTCCGATGCCGGTGAGGGTCCCGTAGCGCTCGCCCGCAGTGGTGTCGCCAGCGGGATCGCCTTGAATCGTTGTCATGGCTTGGGTGAGTGAGCACACCGTGTCCTTGGCGGCCTGTCCATTTCCGGGGAGCATCTTGACGATGCAGCGTGGACCGCCGAACCCACGGGCCACGCGCACCATCTGGCCAAATTTGGCCGTGCCCATGCCAAAGAAGCTGCCGCCTTCACGCAGTCCGGCATTGAGCACCGCACCCGTGTGATCCATCGTGATCAATCCGCTGTCCGTCGCTGAGGTGACGCCGCCGAGTTTGTAGTGCACGGCCAGTTCAGACTCGCCGCTGGCGGGCAGCAGATCCTGGATGGTGGATATGCTGGCGTTGTTCAAGGCAGGCATCGGCATCCCGGTGCGGAAGACCGGCTGCACCGTGGCGCCATCATCCATGAACACCACTTTGCTGGTGCCCACCTGGGCCTGATAATAGGCATGATGGTAAGCCCCAATGTTCACGGGGTTGGAAAAAGCGGATACCTTCGCCGTGGAGGGCAGGCCCAGGATTCCCCCAACGTGGCTGCCGGTGCGCATGGACATCCACAACAGGCCGGAAAGAAACTCCACATCAAACACCGCCTGCGTTTGGCCTGCTAAAGCGCCGGGGCCGGTCAAGCTCGATTGAAACAGCACCTGGCCAAGCGCAGACCCATCCATGCAAACTTGGCCAAACTTGCCGAAAGCAATGCTCGGCCCTCCGGGAGCGGGCATTCCTGACCGGGCAATGCCCTCCACCTGCGGACCCACAAGGAAAGTGTACACCGCTCCGGAATCTGTTTCACCCGCGAGACTGGGGTCACCCTGCGTGCCTTTGGATCGGCTATCCTCGTTGGGCGCGCCCACCACGGCGAAATTCTCCGATATCGCCACGGACTCCCCGAACTCATCGTAGTAGTAGCCCGAGTAGGTTGGCCGCTTGGGATAAAGCTCGCTCACGTATTTCCAATTCGCGTCTTGCCTCTGATACAGGAAAGCCGCACCAATGTCCGTGTTATTGGGAACCTCCTGATTGTAGTTAGGGCAGCCCACCACCACGCGCTCACCGCAGATGGCCACACTGGTGCCGAACTTGTCCAACTCGTTACCCGAATCCAACTCCCAAAACAAAACGCCGCCCAACTTCAGGTAGGCCTGACGACTCCAGGTCGTGCCCTGACGATGGAACACATACGCCGCCCCTGAGACTTGAACTGAGTTGTCATATTCCGGTCCATTGACTTTGGTGCCTTTGCCATCCTCTCCCGGTGCACCCACGACGACCGTGTCCTTCGAGATGGCCACGCTGAAGCCGAACTGATCGAGCGTATCCGAGTATTGACCGGCTTTCACATAGGCCTCCTGCTTCCACCCTGCCGAAGGGTCTCTGGCGAAAACATACACGGCGCCATTCTGGTTGCCGTTGTTGTCGGTTGGGTCGGTGCCGCGACTTTCCTCAAACGGCGCACCCACCGCCACGGTCGCTCCGGAGATGGCGACCGAGTGACCAAACTCGTCACCCATGTCCGCATTGGCCGCTTTCAAGAAGGCCTGCTGTGCCCAGGTGGCACCGCTGCGGGCAAAAACGTACACCGCGCCGCTGTTGCTGCCATTGTTGGTGGATTGGTCGCCATTGATCTCACGGCCGGAGCTGTCCTCCTCTGGCGCACTCACAATGACGAGGTTTCCATCCACCCCCACGGAGAATCCAAAATCGTCTCCCTCGCCTGGATTAGAGGCTTTCAGGTAAGCCTGCTGCACCCAGCTGTTGCCCTGGCGCACAAACACATAGGCCGCGCCCGAATTGCTCAGCGTGTTGTCCGTTTGATCTCCAGCGACCCCGCTGGCGTTGCTGTCTTCCCCCGGTGAGCCAATCACGATGGTGTCCCCGGAAATGGCCACACTGGCACCGAAATGATCGTCGCTGTTGTATTGGGAGGGCTTCAGGTAGGCCTGCTGCACCCACTCCGTGCCCACGCGAACAAACACGTAGGCCGCCCCCACATCATTGCCATTGAAGTTGTCCTGGTTCCCATTGACGCCCGTGCTAGCCCCATCTTCGTAGGGAGCGCCCACCACCATCGTGCTGCCTGACATGGCCACCACCTGGCCAAAGTAGGAGCCGAACCGGGTGTTGGAGGCCTTCAGATAACCATCAACCTTGGGATCAATGGCGAAAGCTGAAGCGGCCAGAAAAAGGAACGCAGCGGGCTTGAGGAGTGAGGACGTGTTCATGAAGAATCTCAGATTTGCCATCCTTATCCTGCGTCACACGGCGCCTGACCGCTATCCGACCAATGGAGTAGGACCAAAGTCGGATGGAAGTCGGCTTCTCAGTTTCAATGGTCGACACCATCCCGGGTCCTCGGATTGGAAGGTTTAGACAGTGGCCAGGAAGCGATGGCGCGCCACATCGCTCCAATTGGCGCGACGATTTCTTGGTCACCCCACCTTCATGAGTAGGCTGGGGCACGAACGTTGCCTCTTGTTCATCTGCTTTGCTGTGCGTCTCAACGGGTTTGTTTGAAATGCTGCTCCACTTCCTGGAGCAGCTTGGCGTTTCCGGCGAGCAAACGCAGCAACTGTCGCTCCAGGGTTGCGGCGCGGATCTTGTCGCCGGCTGTCTTCAGGGCGGTGATGTGGCCTAGAAGTTCGCTTTGCTGAACGGTGAGGCCGGTGATTGCTGAAGCTGGAGAGACGGGGGCGCCCTCGCGTTCACCGCCGAAGATGTTTTCGAGCTCGATGAGCCATGCCTCTTGTCCATCGCTACCGAAGACGGCCCAGACGGTTTTGCCCTGAAGCTGCGCTTCGATCACGCGATCTCCGGCGACGGTGCCGGTCATTTTTTCGATCTTCCAGCTTTGATCGGGCTGCTGCACGGCGAGTTCGAGCTGAGTGCCGCTCCAGCGGAGTTGAGTGGCATGGAGGCCGCGCTCATCTTTGACGAGTTGGTAGGCCACACCGGTGACATCGTCCGGAAAGCGCTGCACCGGACGTGGGGCCTTGCCCTCTCCAAGTTCGAAGACGAGTTCGGTCGAGACGGTGCAGGGTGTGATGAAGCGAAGGCCCGCATCGAAGAAATACCAGCCGGTGTTGTTTCCGGTGAAATCCAGCCGCACGATGCCCACATCGATGAAGGACGTGTCGTAGGCCGTGCCCTCCCGACCGTTTTGACCGACCGGATGCATCGCTTCCCCATCAAAGCGGAGCTTCTTGAGGCTGTTCGTTCCGAGAAGGTTCCACGTGATGCCTTCCAGTTTTTCCGCGAAGGCCATGATGGCAGGTGTTGGCTCATCCACAGCGCGTGCTGGCGACAAACCTGCAAGAAAAAGCGGGAACAGAACGAGCAGGCGTTTCATGGCTGTCGGGAAAGTGCGTTGAAGAGACTTGGGGGAGAGATGAAAAGGACAGCCTTCAGGACGCCATTTCAATGGTAATGCGTCTGGTTGTTCTCTTTGGTAGGCCGCGATTTTTTCGCTTAAAGGCGCTTAAAGGGACAGACACTTCGTCCACCATGGCTTGAATCTATTTGAGAAGTAGTTAGGTTCGCGGGCTCCGCTTGAACGCATGTCGGGAGTACATCCTCATGAAGCCTGAGTCATTTCCGAGCCTTGAATCGCTTTGCGGACAGTTGCGAATGAATGGCAAGTTGGTGGTGGAGCGAACCGTCAACCGAGTCACCTTGAGGGTGCGCTACTACCCTTTTTGGACGGCGCTATGGTGTTATGGTCTTATGGGATCAATCGGTTATTTTGTCACCAGCCATTCCAGCGACCGTGAATTCAATCAGATGTTTGTTTTTGGTGGCCCCATCCTTGCAACCCTATTTGTCGTCATCGCTTGGCACCTTGACCGCCAACCTCCCTTGTTGGTGCATGAAACTGGCACCGACCACCTGACTGTCCCTCGATTGAATGCCCAAGTGCCAACATCCGTGAAGAGCCCCATCGGATTCGGTGAACTCTTCATTCGGCGAGTTAACTCGCGGACGACAGCCCGAGCACTCTACGTCACATGGTCCACACCCCAACAGGCGGTTCCCGTTTTTGTGCATCATGTTCCGGGTCAGATGGCGAAAACTCTCACAGAGTTTGCCTCCATCACCGGCCTGAAAAGCTTCCAATTACCCACAGCTTCACTCGATCTGGAGTAGCTTGCAGCTAGGGACTTGCGTTTGCGGGTGCTGAGCGGGGCAAATGAAGGTGCAATGATGAATGTTGAACCAATGCCCCGAATGGAGAGCCATGGAGGGACAGTTACTTTGTTCATCCGAAGGTGTATTTTGGCATCGGGTTTTTGCCCGGCTAAAGGTGCACGGTGGCGGCTCAGGCGGAGCGCGTGGGATCAATCGGCCCATTCACCACATCGTCTTCCGCAGCCATTCGATGAGCTTGGATTTATAGGTCGTGTCCCCTTTTTCCCAAGTCACCATACCGTGACCGGCGCCTTGCACGAGGAGGAGGTCGCAGGGTGTGCCAACGGCTCGAAGTTTGGTTTGGAACTGTCTTGATTGCTCGACGGCGACGCGGGTGTCGCCGGTGCCATGCACCAGGAGGAAAGGCGGCAATCCAGCGACAATGTGTGTGCTAGGTGAGGCCTCGCGGATCACTTTCATCGCAGCGTCGTCCATGGTCGTGATGCCAAACAACGCGGTGGCCCAGGCGGGTGTGCGGAGGTTGCTGCGGGCCTGGAGTTCGAGGTCGTTCGGCGAGTAAAATGCCACCACGGCGGCCACGCGAATGTCGGCTTGGGCCCGAACGGTGGCCAGCGACACGAGATGCCCGCCGGCGGATTCGCCGATGAGGGCGATGCGCTTTGGATCGATGTTGTAGTCAGTGGCGTGTGCTTTGACTGAGCGGATGGCCGTTTCCACATCCTCCACACAGGCGGGGTAGCGATGTTTCGGCGCGAGTCGGTAGTTGATGGAAATCCACGCGAAGCCTGCCTCGCTGAGCGGAGTGAGGAGCGTGCGGAAGTTGTTGTGCTTGTCGCCCTGCACCCAGCCGCCGCCGTGGACGAGGATACACACAGGAAAGGGTCCCCTGCCCTCCGGCGTGAAGGCATCCAGCAGCAGCTTTTCGCCTGCAGCCTCACCATACACGACATCAGTCTTCAGATCGGCTCGCGCGGTGATCGCGAGCAGGCCGACAAAGAAGGCAATGAGCAGGGCGAGCTGATGGGGAGGCTTCGGTGGCATGAGAAAAGGCGTGTGGGTTTAACTTCGACAGGCTGGCTGCCTTGCGGAGACAGCGTGTTGGTGGTGCTAGCCGTGCCTTACGGCTTCTTGTAAGGCGCTCGCTTTACCTCCTCGACGACGGGAACCTCCTTGTTCATCGCGGCGTAAGCGGCTTGGAGGCGCTTGACCTCATCGGGATGCTTTGATGCCACATCGACTTGCTCGCCCGGATCAGCTTGAAGGTCGAAAAGGAGGCCTGCGGCCCCTTCGACGCCTGTTTTGAGTCCAGGGGGAGCGTCGAGGTTGTATTGTTCGAAGGGGGCGAGAATGGTGACGCCATCAGGAAGGCGTGGATCGAGCCATTTGCCATCCGCACCGGGTTTGAAATTCATTTCGCGGGAGGGAAGCAGGTGAAGCTTCCAGCGGGCATCGCGGATGGTGACGAGTTTGGGTCCTTGATGACCGAAAACGAACTCGTGGGGTGATTTGCCATCGCCTGCGAGGACCGGCATCAGATCACGACCATCCAGCACGCGGTTATCGGGCATCTTCGCGCCAGAGGCGGCGAGCACGGTGGCGAAAAGATCCATCATGATGGTGAGTTCGTTGTTCACTCGGCCTGCTGGAATCTTGCCAGGCCAGCGAGCGATCATCGGCACGCGGTAGCCACCTTCCCAGCTTGTGCCTTTCATGCCGCGAAGCCCGCCGCAACTGCCACCAAACCACGCGCCGTTGTCACTGCTGAAGAGCACCAGCGTGTTTTCATCGACGCCGTTTTGCTTCAACGCATCCAGCACCGCCCCCACGCTGTCATCGAGATCCGCCAGTGCGGCGCCATAGAGCCCACCGGAGGCCTTGAGGTAGTGCTTCTCTGATGCTGCGAGGGGTTTGTGCGGCATCGCTTCGGCGAAGTAGAGGAAGAAAGGCTTCTTGGCATTGCGTTGGATGAAATCGGTGGCGCGTTTTGCATAGCGCGTGGTCAGCGTGGCCTGCACGACGGGATACTCGGCCACTTCGGTGCCTTCAAGGACCTGCACAGGGCGCATGTCATTCGAGTAAGGGATGCCGAAGTAGTCATCGAAACCTCGATCGGTGGGAAGTGAGCCGGCTTGGTGGCCCAGGTGCCACTTGCCCACCATGCCTGTGGCATAACCCGCTGACTTCAGGACCTGAGCGAGAGTGACTTCGCTCCTTGGCAGCGACAGCGCATCCGCCTCGGGACCGCCATCGGGTGCGGGATTCTGCGTCATGCCGCAGCGGAAAGGATAGCGCCCGGTCAAGAGCGACGCCCGCGTGGGAGCGCAGAAGGGCGCAGGTGTGTTGAACTGCGTCATCTTCACGCCCTCTGCAGCCATTTGATCTATGCGTGGGGTTTTGAACTTCGGATGCCCGTAGCAGCCGAGATCGCCGAAACCGAGGTCGTCCGCCAGAATGATGACAACATTGGGCGGCGCGGCGAGCAGCAGTGGAACAAAGACGAAGAGGGCAAAAACGAGGACTTTCATGCGTGCAGGGGAACGTCAGGCAAACCTCCACTTTGCATCGCCATGCCGTTCCTTTGCTTTCTTTTGTCGAGCTCACCCAGGCGGCGGGGCGACACAACGACCGCTAGGAAATGGCTTTTGAGGGGGTCGGTTCGAGTTTGACGAGGGGAGTTTGAAGGCCGAGGCGAGAGGCATGACGCGTCAATTTGCTTTATCTGCTATCTTTTTCTTGGCGTCTTTTTTGATCCTTCATGCGGAGACAGATGTGCTGGGGAGTTTTTGGAGCAGAACGCGCCGATGCTCTGGAGGCTTAGCCCGGGGAACCTCGGTCGCCTTTTGTTGACGCAATCGCCTGATCCTCAAAAAGTTGGAGTGGACCGAGGCCATTCCTGTCGAATGGCTAACACCGAAAATGCCTGGCATCTTTTTCCCGCCAGCTTGCATCCGGGGCCGAGCCGCTCTCTGAGGATCCCTTCTTCGGGGTCGATGATAGCGAGCTTTAAGCGGCTAATTTCGACCCATTACGGGGATGCCCGTCGGCAGAAAGGAGTGCTCTGATTCTGTATTCACTTCCTCATTGAGCGAAACGACACGACTTTGTTCCGACGACATTTTGTCAGCCAGTTGCAGCCTAGCCCCGTTTCCTCGGGTAAAATACGGGGAATGCTAATTCGGTGTGCAGCAAGATGGGGGAATTATTAATAGCGAATTTCGACACCGATGGTGAACAGGTCGATGGCTTGGTCGGCCACTGGGGTTTCGCCCTTCTGATATTCTGCGGTGATTCCAGCATAGTCGTTGAGCCAAACAGAAAGGGATGCCTTCAAGTAATCGGAATAACCACCTTGGCCGGAGAAGGTGTCCATAAAACGATGTGAGAAAGAGAGAATGATGGGCAGTTTTTTCGCGCTATAGTCGTAAAGTCCAATGTCGAAGGCGGTTTCCACGCCGTACCGAGTCCAGTCATCATTTAACTGCCTCTGTGTAAACGGACTCGTTTGGCGGACTTCGCTGTAATCCAGGAGTCCGGTTGCACGGATCCTCCAATCGAGGTTTCGGTTTCCGATCGTTGCAAGGGGCCTGAAGTTACCAATCTGGCCCAGCCAACTGTCTCCGCGATATTCGAACCCGGCGGTGATGCCCATGATCTGTGCGTCAAAATGAGAATCGGTGTGCAAATAGGGTTCCAGTTGCGAAATGATCTGTCCGCGTTTCGGCATCCAATCTTGCTGAATCACTGCCGCTATAGGTAGGCCGAATCGCAGTTCATCCACACTTGCCTGCCCGATTTTCTGAGGGTTTTCGTTCTTCCAGGATGTGGCAAAGCCAGCGTGCAATAGGAGGGAATCTGTTGGATTGGGCTCATAGATGCCATGGAAAGGCCAGATCAGAGCACCTTCCGTGCTCCATGCTCCATTCCCCCCGAGCAAATAATTGTTCGAGTAACCGATACGAGCCCCTTTGATGGACGTGAGGCTCTGGGTGTCCTGCCCATTTTCCATTTCTACCCAAGTGTCCATGATCGGCCACGTCGAGCGTCGGAGGCGCAAAGGTCCCCAGCTCTGTGTCGAACGGGGAATGGCCGATATAGATCCGTCTGAAGGCAGAGTTTCGGTATACGCTTTCTCTTCCTTCATCACACTGCCGGGGGTGCCTGCAAATTTTTTCAGATAGGAACCTGTCTCCGATTTGTACTCCACAATTTTTTGCACAATTGGCGCGGTAACCATCGGGATTTTCTGCCACTTCTCTTTCTGTTCATATTTTTGCAAAGGACTTGGGTTCACGGGCAATGCACTCTCCAATTCTTCCACCGTGTAAGGTGCTTCATGGCCTGTCCGGCGGCTCAAGAACCACAAATGTTCTTCGACAGCGAGAGCCTTGCTGTCGAATGTTGGTTGTCCGAATTTCGGCGCGATCTTGCTCAAGGGAACATCAAAACGGTAGACCAAATACTCGACTGTTTCCTCATAGGTGAGACTCAAACCTTGGCGGGCAAAGTCTTTTGCCTTGAAGGTTTCGTCCGCGAGAGAAGTCCCGATAACTGCGAGGAAAATGCTAGAGCGAATAAAAAGTTGAGAACTAGACATGGGGTAAAGTAGTTGTTGAGATTCCCATTTAGTTTGGGGGACTCTTGTGCCAGGTGAGAATGGAAATCCAGATCGCTGTTGTAAACATACTGAAGGTATTCGCCGCGCTGAGTGCCGACACAGACACCTGTGATTCTACATCGTTGAAATAGCGACCATTGATTAATCCACGCATTGCTTGTCGAACTTGAGGACCAAACATGTGAGGAGGAAATTGGGTAGTTGGCGTGTTTGGGGGCTGGAGAGGATCGAATCCCACTTCCCAAATGATCATGGCGTGCGCACGATCTCGAACATCGTTTTTTGTGACCACGATATTTCCATTCGTGCCGATGTGACTTGTTTGATGTTTCAAAACGGCGATTTGTTCCGGTGTTCCCGTAAGAACGTTATTTGGAAGAACGCCAGCAGCCTTTTTCGCGACAGCCTTTTTCGCGACAGCCTTTTTTGCGACAGCCTTTTTTGCGACAGCTTTTTTTGCCATAGTATTTTGGGGTTTATTTTTGAAAGGTATTATGGATGATTTACTTTGTTTTGGGCGGTTCAAGCTCATTAGGCGAAGAACGGTTCTTCAGTTGGTACTGCATTATGTTAGACGGCGGTCTTTCGAGCAGCCGGACGAACATCTCGACAAGCAATTCAAGAAAATTTTGGGGCGAACAAGTCTTCTTGGCCTTTAGAACGAGTGTGAGGGAGTTAGAGAAATGATGAAGAGCATCGGCGTGCTGCTAGCCTGCTGTAATAATGGAAGTCCAACTCGCATGGGCACAAGTTTCCTGTCCGCAGAGCCATTCTTCAGAGCTAATGTGCAGATGCCATGAGTCAATTCGCACGACGTCAGAAGGTGCGGTTGAACGTCCATCAAACCTGAGTGCTGGAGTTTCCCAGTGCTGTGAGGGCGTTTCTAAACTCAAAGCTTCGAGCATGGCCCTAAAAAGTTACTTAAATGATCGATTAGTCAATATTTTTTGGGCGAATTTTGGGTATTCCTCGATTCACATGGGCTTACCGCAGATTTTATCGATACGTACTGCCAGGAGAACGCAAAATGGGCTCCACCGGACACGGGTTTCAAGTCGCTTTTGTGCCCGGGCGGACGAACGCAAATTCTTCAAGTTCTTTAATCAACGCCTTGAGCTGTTCAGGTACTTCGCCTGCCTTCATCTGATCAATTATTGCAGTTGGGCTCACAGAGATTCCATACCGCGTCTCTAGGTTCTGGTTGATTTTGGCAAGGGCGTCCTTCCCTGGAAGTAAGTGGTATCGGCTCTGCTCGCTTTGCCATAAACCTTCAAATTCAGCAAGTGCAGTCTCAGTGAAATGCGATTCGTCAAAGCCTGGTCTGTGGAGTTTTCCAAATCGCTTTGCGGAAGTGATGAATTGTGATGCGATGTAGTTCTTTTTTTCGTCGGCGTAAGCATCCAATAATTCTTGAGCACACTCAACGTAGACAACTTTTTTTCCCGACCGTTTTGACCGATCTGCAAGTCTATGCGCAGCAGCACGATCAATTGCTTTAGGACACAGGAGAAAATTCTCAATTTCTTTACACCCGTGAACGCTCACAAAACGGCAAAATTTGCGGCACTCCTCGGAGATAGAATCACATTCGAGTTGAGATCGAAAATCTCGGTCGAAAATCGCGGTAGCCGCGATCTCTCCTCCTAAGGTAGTTTCGATCCCTTTCTTGAGGGTGCGAATTCGCTCAGGGTTAAACCCTTCTACGGGAATCACAGCAAAATCTGACCGGCTCGAAACCTTATTGAACTCTAGCTTCCTTGCAATTTTCCCAATGATTTGAAAGTCGTTGCCTTCCACAAAAATTGCACGGCGTGTTTTAGCAAGTTGGGTGAGGATCGGGTTCAGATTTGATCCAAGAAGAAGGAAAATCTCAGATAACTCAGAAGGCTGTTTAATTCGCCGTGCGCTCTTCCGCTTTTTGTTCACCAAAACAATATCGTCTGCTTCGGCTTCGGTAATAATTTCGGTGGAATGTGTGGCGATGATAATGTCGGGACCGAGATTTCGGAGCAATACAAGCAGTTGCCTCTGTAAATCTGCGTGAAGATAAATGTCGGGTTCATCTATCAAGAACAGAGCTTTGTCTTTCGATTGAACCAAATGCGTCAACATTTGGCACCAAACCTGAAATCCAAAGCCTGCCCAGAAAATCTCGCGCGGTATCCGTTCCTCAGGGCAAAACATGTGGAGTCGCGGTTTGCCGCTCGAATAGTCCACTTTGGGAGGTTCGATGTCCATTCCAGGCCACGACTCGTTGAGCATTTGCCTGAATTCAGGGAAGCGGTCACGATAATGGTGCCAAATGTTGCGGAAATTCCTGGCTGCGGTGTAATTGAAGAGGGCCAGTCTAGCAGCTTCTTCTTGGTACAACAGTTCATCATGGTCGACAGGTCCTAGAATTGGAACAAAGCCGACTGGGCAATTAAACAGCTGCTTAAACGACTTGGTACTTCGTGGAGGTGCACCACCGGTCTCAGGGATCAGATAACAGCGTTCACGCTCGGGGAAAAAGAGAACTAACTTATTGCCGTTAGATAGCGTGAATTTGACAGACGCGGGGGTCGTGTTGTCGTAATTGTAAAATAGATTTTCTTGAGCAACTGAAATACCATTTAGATCTATGGAATAGCCAAAAGTTTCCCCCCGTGGTCCAGGAATTAGTTCAGGATTTCTCGAACTAGCTTTTCGGTGGGCCGCAGCCAGAATTCGGAAAGCTGCTAATATTGTAGATTTGCCGGCATTGTTTGGGCCGACAAGGATATTAAATGAACGCAGATGAAGGGTGAAACGCTCAAAGGCCTTGAACAGGGTGAAATCAACTCGGACAAAATGGTGCAGCTCTTCTGGACCATTATTGTTAGCTTTCATACAAGCGCAGAGCGTTGCTTCCTTTGGCGCACAAATCAGCAACCAAACCGAATCGGGTTTTGTGATGCTCTCAATTCCTACTGGCAGGCTTCACACTCCCCGCCGTTGCGCATCGCCTCGATGGAGCAGGCGAGTTTTTCTTCGGCGGTGAATTTGGCGGCGGCGGCGACGGAGGCGGCGTGGGTGCCGACGATGCCGCGCTTCTCTTTCTCGACTTCGCTGGTGGCTTTTTC
>JAIYDW010000072.1 GCA_027487315.1 Verrucomicrobiaceae bacterium
GTGGGGTTGAAGGTGAATGCGCGGATTTTATCGGGGGCGGTGGAGGGCGAGGGGGTGGAGGATTTTGCGACAGCGATTTATGAGAATCCGCTGGGGGTGTTTGATGCTTCGGACTTTGTGCTGCATGAGGCGAGGCGGAAGCAGTTTGCGGCGCAGGTGAGGGAGTGGGATGCGGCGGGGTGGCGAACGGTGATTTTTTTCCACAATGCGGCGGAGCGGGAGCGGTTTGATGAGTTGCTGGGGGCGGGGGAGGATGCGGCTTTAAAGCGGGTGGAGCGGGCATTGGGGGTGTTGTATCGGGGGTTTACGGTGCCGGGGGCGAAGCTGGCGGTGCTGACGGGGGCGGAGTTGTTTGGGCGGCATCAGACGGTGCGGCGGGTGCGGGGGTCGAAGCTGGATGATCCGGAGGTGCTGAGGAAGGCGCGGGATGTGCTGCGGGAGCTGAACGATGGGGATTTGGTGGTGCATGCGGATCATGGGGTGGGGAAGTTTCGGGGGATGGTGGTGCGGAAGGCGGCGGGGAAGCGGGAGGAGGTGCTTTCGATCGAGTATGCGGATGATGCGAAGCTGTTTGTGCCGGTGGCGCAGGCGCATTTGGTGAGTCGCTATGTGGGGGTGGGTGGCAAGGCGCCGGCGTTGAGCAAGCTGGGGGATGCGCGGTGGCTGCGGACGCGGAAGGGGGCGGAGAAGTGTGTGGAGGAGTTTGCGGCGAAGATGCTGACGGTGGCGGCGGATCGGCAGCATTTGACGAGTCATGCGCATGCGCCGGACACGAAGTGGCAGGTGGAGTTTGAGCAGTCGTTTTTGTATCGGGAGACGCCGGATCAGTTGCGCTGTGTGGAGGAAATCAAGAGGGACATGGAGACGCCGAAGCCGATGGATCGGTTGCTGTGCGCGGATGTGGGATTTGGGAAGACGGAGGTGGCAATTCGCGCGGCGTTCAAGGCGGTGATGGGGGGCAAGCAGGTGGCGGTGCTGGTGCCGACGACGGTGCTAGCGCGGCAGCACTACCACACGTTTCGTGAGCGGATGAGTGAGTTCCCGGTGACGGTGGAGATGCTGAGCCGGTTGACGCCGGCGCATCGGGAGAAGGAGATTTTAAAGGGGATCCGAGAGGGGACGGTGGACATTGTGGTGGGGACGCACCGGTTGATTTCGAAGGATGTGGGGTATAAAGATTTGGGGTTGGCGGTGGTGGATGAGGAGCAGCGGTTTGGGGTGAAGCATAAGGAGAAATTCAAGGAGTTGTTCCGGCTGGTGGATGTGCTGACGCTGTCGGCGACGCCGATTCCTCGGACCCTGTATTTGGCGCTGATGGGGATGCGGGACATGTCGACGATTGAGACGCCGCCGCCGAACAAGCAGGCGGTGCAGACGATTGTGTGTCCTTATGATGAGCGGGTGATCCGGGATGCGGTGCAGGCGGAGTTGGACCGGGGCGGGCAGGTTTTCTTTTTGCACAATCGGGTGCAGAGCATTGAGATGGTGGCGGCGAAGATCAAGCTGCTGTGCCCGAAGGCGAAGGTGATCGTGGGACATGGGCAGATGGATGAGGGGCTGCTGGAGTCGGTGATGCACACGTTTGTGGAGGGGAAGGCGGATGTGCTGGTGGCGACGACGATCATCGAGAGCGGGGTGGACATTCCGAATGCGAACACGATCTTAATCGACAGGGCGGACCGGTTTGGGTTGGCGGATTTGTATCAGCTGAGGGGGCGTGTGGGGCGCGGGGGGGAGCAGGCGTATGCTTATTTGATGCTGCCGCGGGATTTTGTGGAGGGCGGTGATGCGCGGAAGCGGGTGAATGCGATCAAGCAGTACACGGGGCTGGGCAGCGGGTTTAAGATTGCGCTGCGGGATTTGGAGATTCGAGGGGCGGGGAATTTGCTGGGGACCGAGCAGAGCGGGCACATTGCGGCGGTGGGTTTTGATTTGTACTGCCAGATGCTGAAGCAGGCGGTGAACAAGATGCAGGGGCGGCGGGTGGCGCGGCCGGTGGAGGTGAGTCTGCGAGCGGACTTTTTGGTGATGAACGAGGCGCTGATGGTGGATGCGCCGTCGGGGATGACGCCGGCGTTTTTGCCGACGGAGTTCATTGAGGATCCGAAGCTGAGGATTCAGGCTTATCGGGGGCTGGGGGAGGTGATGACGAAGAAGGAGCTGAAGGAGTTGGAGGCGCAGTGGCAGGATCAGTTTGGAGGGAAGCTGCCGTATGCGGTGCAGAATTTGTTAACGTGTGCGGCGATTCGATTGGCGGCGGCGCATGTCGGGGTGACTGAGGTGGAGATCAAGGAGCGGAAGCTGATGCTGATGCGAAATGGGAAGTATGTGATGCTGGATGGGAAGTTTCCGAGATTGACGGAGCGGTCGGGGTATAAGCAGTTGGAGGAGGCTTTGAGGATGGTGAGGAGTCTTTGAATGGGTGGAGAGTGGAGCGTTGGTGGGGCATGGAAGGGGGTTGCGGGGTGGGGAAGGTGTGGTTTAGTTTGGGCTGACGAGGAGTCGGGTGAATTGAGTATGGATATCAAGGCGATTTTGTATTTGGCGGCGTTGGTGGTGTTTGCTTTTGGGTGCCGGACGTTTGAGTCGCGGTGGATTCAGAAGGCGGGTTGGGTGGCGCTGCTGGTGGCTTCGTATTTGCTGGGGTTCTGGCTGACGGGGAGTCATGCGGCGGGGGCGATGGGGGTGATGGTTTGGTTTTTGCTGCCGGCGCTGGAGATTGTGGGGCGGGTGCGGAAGATGCGGTTTCCTTTGCGACAGGAGGTGAAGGGGCGGTTTGCGCCGTCGCGTGAGGTGTTTCCGGAGTTGAGCGAGATGACGGAAGATGTGGAGGCGTGCGGCTATGTGTTGATCGAGGACGCGGGTTGGGTGGGGAATGAGACGGATCACTTTGCGCGGATGCTTTATCATGGAGAGAAGCGGCGGCAGGCGACGATCACGATGGATTTGCAGGGGGAGGCGTCGGTTTCCTATGTGAGTCTGACGACACGGCTAGAGGATGGGAGGAGCTTTTCGACGACAAGTTTTCCCTTTGCACCGACCATGCAGTTTGCGCCTCGGCACAGTGTGAATCGGTGTCCGCTGGCGGAGTCCATTGAGGAGCTGGAGGAGGAGCATGAGGCGTTTTTGGAGAGGCATGGGATTGCCGCGGAGGAGGTGCTGGAGCTGGATACGGAGCAGTTGGCGACGTTGATGGAGGAGGAGATGGTGCTGCAGATCGATCACAACATGGAGCGGGGGTTGATCGAGGAGGCGGGTGAGGGGAAGTTTCGGTATTCGTGGCGGGGGTGTTTGTTTTTGTGGGTGCAGTTGGTGAAGGAGATGGTGAAGGTTTAGGTGGGATTCGATGGGTTTTTGGGGTGCAGGATGAGGAGGGGGTTTGGGAGGGTTTCTTTTGGGGATTGAACGGAAGGGGGATTGGGTGGAGACTGGGGGATGAATGGTTTGCGATTGATTGGGACTGGGCTGGGGCTGTTGCTTCTGTTGGTGACGGGCTGTGGCCGGCAGGCGTCGACGGAGGGGGCGGTGAAGCCTTTGGTGATCGGGATGGATGCGACTTACCGGCCGTTTGAGTTTGTGGATGAGAAGGGTGAAATCACGGGGGTGAGTGTGGAGATTGGGAAGGCGATTGGGAAGGAGTTGGGGAGGGAGGTGGTGTTCCGGAACATCAATTTTGACGGGTTGATTTTGGCGCTGAAGACGGGGTCGATTGATTTGATTGTGTCGTCGATGACGGCGACGGAGGAGCGGCGGAAGTCGATCGCGTTTTCAGATCCCTATGTGAAAACGGGGCTTTCGGTGCTGGTGGGTAAGGGGTCGCCGGTGAAGGTGGCGGAGGATTTGAAGGGGGCGGGGAGGAAGCTGGCGGTGCGGATCGGGACGACGGGGGAGGCGTGGTGCGGGGAGCATCTGCCGGGGGCGACTTTGGTGCGATTGGACACGGATGCGGCGTGCGTGCTTGAGGTGGTGAACGGGTCGGTGGATGCGTGGGTGTACGATCAGATTTCAGTGATGAATTACCATCGCCAGCATGCGGAGCAGACTCGGGCGCTGCTGGAGCCGCTGAGGGAGGAGTTTTGGGCGGTGGGGATGGCGAAGGGGGCGGATGCGACGCTGGTGAGCGGGGTGAATGCGGCGCTGAAGAAGATGCGGGAGACGGGGGCGTTTGCGGGGGTGGCGGATCGGTATTTGGCGGCGGAGCGGGAGTTGATGAAGGCGCAGGGGTTGCCGTTTGTGTTTGAGTTGGAGAAGTGAGTGGCGTTTGGGGATGCTCGCACGAAGGCACTAAGGGGTAGAGGGGGAGGATGAACGTTGAACGTTGAACGTTTAAGTTTGAAAGGGGTTAGCGTTGGAGGGTGGTGAGGAGTTCGTTGAGTTTGTCGATGGTTTCTTGGAGTTGGGCGGGGTTGTAGTCGGGGTCTGGGGTGAAGGTTAGGGGGGCGACGGTGGTGGGGTTTTGGGCGGTGTTGGCGATTTCGTCGGTGAGTTGTTGGAGGGTGACTTCGCCGGGGGGGCCTTGGGGGCCTTCGGGTCCTGGAGGGCCGCCGGGGGTGCCGTCGGGGCCTTGGGGTCCGGTTTCGCCCTGGGGGCCTTGCTCGCCCTGGGGGCCTTCGGGTCCTTGGTCGCCGGTGGGGATGTCGAAGGTGAAGTGGAGGGTGTTGCCGTTGATGGTGAGGGTGACGTTGGCGGGTTCGCCAGGGGGGAGGGTGTTGGTGGCGTCGATCTGGGCGTCTGTTAGTGTCGTGATGGCGTCGATCAATGCTTTGAGGCCTTGGAACTGACCGCGCAATTCGCTTGCGCGGACTTTGGAATTGTTCACCGGCAAAGTGGGATCGTAAGGCATGGTGAAAAAATCAGAGGGTTAAGAGAAGGGGAGGCGGAAGGCACGCGGCTCCTTCCGCCTCCCGCATCGGGCTTATGGCACGATTTTGGTGACCGCATTGCTCCACGGTCCTGGCCCTTGGGAGCCAATGCCACGTACCCGTACCCACACGCGCTGCGCGCTTGTCAGGCCGGTCAGCTTAAACACGCTTGTGGTGATGTTCTGCACTGTGGCCCATGGACCGCTGACCGGGTCGACGGTCGTCATTTGAACCTCGTTCGTGTAGGCGAGGTCATCCGGGTCAAAGCTGCCATCCAGCGCACCCACCTCGTCACCCGCAGTGAGCTGCAGATTGTCGATCATGGCGGGCGGGGTTGTGGCAGGTGCGTTGGAGTCGGCCAGATCATAGCCCGTTGCAGCCAGCGCTACGGGGTCCGTCGTTTCAGCCTCCAAAGCGGAGCCCATGGCACTGTGCTGGACCCGGAGCTCATCCGCCGTCGCATCCCGCGCTTCCTTCAGGCTGGGCAGGCCCGCCTTGGCTGCTTCATAGGCGTTGTTGGCCGTGTCGGCCGCATTCCGCGCCGCGAGTAGGGCCGCTGCCCGTGCGGCCATGTTCGGCACCGGCGGTGTGGCCGGTGCCGCTGGGGCGATTTTTGGCAGGACGATGTCTGCCTTGGCGATGAGTTGAGCCGGATTCATGCGGCTGGTGTTTAGCTTTAGTTTGGCCATAGGTCTTCTCCTTATTTGGTTGGTTGGATTAACCGGCTCATCCGCATAATAAAAGTCCGAGTCGTAAGTGACAGCATCATCATCGTAGCGAGGATTGAGCGGGTCAGACATGTTACACGTCGGTCGGTATTCAGTGGGCCTTGTACCAAAAACGCTGAGTTAAGGCGAGATTTTTTTTCGTTTCACGGCACGGTGTTAGCGTGCGGAGCCGGCCCTCAAGGCTCATGAGCCAGCGCTTCCAAACCGTGAGCAGGCTCAGAGCCCGGGTGAGCTACTGCGCCGAGCCGGTGCGGCAGCTCATGAGGGCTATGAGCCAGCTCATGAGGTCTGTGAGCGCCCTCCCAAGGGCTATGAGCCAGCTCACGAGGTCTGTGAGCACCCTCATGAGGGCTCTGAGCATGCTCACGACGGCTAAGATCATCGTCGTGAGGCGATGAGCACGCTCATCAAGGTTGTGAGCACCCTCATGAGGGCTACGAGCTGGCACATAGAGGCTTTGAGCAGGCTCACAGCCCTCGCGATTCTCAACATCAAGCCGTGGCGTCTCAACAAGGCCCTCAATTCTCAATATTAGTATCCCATTCTCAACAAAGCACCTTTCGAGGCCTGCTTTCCAAACGCCGCACCCCCGGCGACGCCACGCACCGAGTGGGTTCCCTCCCCTCACAGATCATCCAGCGGGCTAGTGATCTCCCCGCGCATCGCCTTGGCCAACTGGGTGTAGATCTCAGTGGTCCGCACATCGGAGTGACCCAGGAGTTGCTGCACGGAGCGGATGTCGATCCCTCGCAGAACGAGGTGCGTCGCAAACGAATGACGCAGCACATGCGCCGTGACCCGCTTGGCTAAACCGGCTATCTTCGCCGCACGCTCCAGCTCCCGGGTGATGGCAATCTCATGCAAATGATGCCGCCCCCGCCCGTAGGCGCGTTCACCAGAGCGCGCGCTGCCGTCGCGCTCCTTGTCCTCCCACACCTTTGCCGAGGGTAAGAACCAGAACCACGGCCAGCTCTCAGCTGCCCCAGGATTTTTCACCTCATACGCCTTCGGCATTGCCACCCCTGGGACACCTTCTCGACGGTCCGCCTCAAACACCGCCTTCACCCGCTTCAAATGCTCGCTGATCGGATTCAGCAGGGATTTGGGCAGAGTGATGACCCGGTCCTTGTCCCCTTTCCCACCCCGCACCTCGATCTTCCCCCCGCCCACATCGACGTCTTTTACCCGCAACGCCAGCACCTCCGCCACTCTAAGCCCGCAGCCATAAAGCAGCTTCACTGCCAGCCCGGCATCTCCCTTCACACTCACTAGCAGGGATCGTACTTCGTCGTGAGTTAAGACAACGGGCAACCGCTTGGATTGCTTGGCGCGGCTCGCCTCAATCCCCTCGAGGGTCATTTTGAGCACCTCACCGTATAAGAAAACTAGCGCATTAAGAGCCTGATTTTGTGTTGCTGCGGCCAACCCCCGGTTTTTGGCTAAATGAGTCAGAAAAGCCTCCACCTCGGGTGCCCCCATATCTCTTGGATGCCGCATTGCACCGGACGCTTGGGCTTGAAAGCGGACGTACTGTTTGTACCACTGCACGTATGTCTCCTCCGTGCGCCGCGAGTACTGTTTGAAGCGGATTCGACCTCTTAATTGCTCCTCCAGGCTCGGTTCTGTCTTTGGATTGGTCACACAGCCCTTTTACACTCCCATGCCGTCCAAAACCAATATTTTTGTTGCACCAGTACGGCATAGGCGTGTAAAACGACACCCATGAACGCAGCAGATCGTACTTTTCCGACTAAACCGTCACCCATAAAGCTGCTGATAAACCTCACGATCTGTTATTGATCTGCATTGTTCGGGCAAAAAATAAAACCACTCACACCGCCATGCCAACACCTTCGGAAGAATTGAGCCAACAGTCCAAATCGCGCAAATGGGAAGAAATTCACGAGATTGCGAGGGTTATTACTGTTCAGCACGAAAATCGAACAGTGGAAATTACTTTGCATCGTTATTACCATGAGGTGGGTGTTACATTTGCCGCGACCTACCGCACTCAAAAAGAAGATGGCTCGTGGGATGATTATTCATACGGGCAAATTCTGAACGGGAACGAGTCAGAGGAGTTCTCAATCCGCCGGGCGTTGGGTTTTGTTTTGGACGCTTGTGAGAGAGCGTAGCATTTCAAATATTGCGGCGTGTGTCCAAATTAGACTGGCTGCTGGATGATTATGAGCCCCTTTCCATCCAACGGCTTTAACTTTGAAGCATCGCTGAACTGACTCTGCCTCAACCTGATGATTGACGACTATGATTCCACCCTTTTCGCGGGCAACATCGACCATAATCTTTAACTGCTCATGCGCTGATCCGCTTTCACCAACGAAAGCACACAGACGCTCAAGCCCGAACAAGGCGCGGCATTCAACAGAAGGGGCCGCTGTGTTTGATGTATTATTATCCATTTTGGGTATTCAATGTGTTATCGGGGCCGCGCTCCCGCCCCTTCTGTGAATGCGCTAAAACGTTCGGCTTGCAGCCACACGCAAACATTAATTAATAACCCGATCACTATGAATTCTCCTGGCTCCCCAATTCGCGGTCTGCTGCTCGCCATTATGGTCGCGACAACGCTGTTGGTTTCATCCTGTGGTGATAGTAAACCTAAAATTGCTTTACCGGCCATCTCTAATGATCACGGAAATAGCGTTACCTATGCGGGTTTCATGGATGGCTCGCATATTATCACCGTTGGAAAGGATGGTGGAAAGATTTGGAGTCTCGATTCGGGAAAGATTGAACAGCGCTTTGGGGATGGTTTGAGCTTACTAGCCCCGACAATGGCCCCGAAGAGTCATATGCTAGCCGCAGCCACTATCACCGATAGGGTTGATGGTCTCATGCTATGGTCTCTCTTGGATGGTAAGCTCTTACACGATTTTCGAGGCACCTTCCCAGGAGCTACTTTTTCCAGCGTTGCATCTTTTGATCCTGAAGAGAAACGATTAGCAATTGGTGTAACAGATGGATTCAATGATGAGAAGGACGGCGAATTGCAGATTTGGAATATCGCCGAGCGCAAAATTGAGCGGTCATTTAGCTCGTCGCCGAAGGTGGCAGGTGGCGAGTATCATCGCTTTATATGGGTCGGATTTTCAGAGAATGGCAACAAGCTGATTGGAGTTTCGGCATCACGCACAGATCGTGAACGCTCCAGCCGCGTGCTTGTTTGGGATGTTACCTCCGGTGTGAAGATTCACGATGTGGCGAACTCAAGGTATACATTTTATGACGCTTTTCTGGACGAATCGCGGGGTTATCTAGTGACAACCAGCCTTCTTGACGCTTGCATCTGGGATTTAAATAGCGGGCAATTGTTAAACCCATTGCGAAGGCGCGCTGCGACCCAAGCAATAATAGTGAGCCCCAAAGGCGACAAGTGCTTCTCGCTAGCTGACGTGACAAGTCTACCGCAGGTTGCCACGTTTCCCGGCCAGGACACTGTATATCAATTTCGAGATCACCCGATAAGTTGCGCATGGGATTCAACTGGTCAGAGAATCGTAACTGGACATGGGGCAGAAGCTAACCCAAGTGCGGCCTGTGATGTGGTCGTTCGTAGCGCGAGCGACGGAGCCGCTATAACGCGCTTTTGCGATCATACGAGACCAGTTTACTACGTAGCATTCAGTCCAGACGGGAAGCATGTCCTCGGATGTGACGGTTTGGGTCATTTTGCTGTTTGGAAGACCGCCGACACAGAGGATCTCAAACCGTAAGACCGAGGATGGCCGAACAATGGCGCTGCTGGACAACGGGAGGGGCGCTTGTTGTCGTATCAACGCTACCTGTAATTTGAATATCACCCCCTTCGTTCATGCTCTGCGCCACCCCTCCCGTGCCAGAGCTTGATCGTTCGCCCAACCTCAACGCGCCACGCCCAGATGACAGAAGCACAGTCCAGAGCAGCGATGGCATTCTATCTTGGTAGCGTTCATCCGCAGCAGGCTCCAGAGGCTCCGTTGTTCGAGGCGTTCGCATCAGATTTCCGTCAGCAGCCAGCTTCGGCTTTGCGGTTCTTAGCTGAGGCTGCCGATTCGCGGTCAGAGCAGGATATTGAGTCCATGCTGGCGATTTGCTGCAGTTACGGGGCACTTTCTACAGAGGCAGTTCCGCTGCTTTGCAGGCTTCTCACGGCTGACTATCACGGCAGGCACGAGGACGTTGCCCGATATTTGCAGGACTTGCGTGCCCCCCGCAGCGTGGATGCGCTTTACGAGGCTTGCTTTTTGGATTTGCCCTACTTCTTCGACGATGGAGATGCATTGGCTCGGAAGTGCATTTGGGCGCTCAGTGCGGTTGGCACTCCAGAGGCAGTCGCCGCGTTGCGAAGATTGACACGGCATCCACGAGAGTCTGTAGTTGGCTACGCACAGAAGCGACTTCACACCGATTCCTCCGCATGAGCAGCCATCACGAACCAACAAGGGCGAACAAGGCGCTGGTGCCAACCGCCGGGGCTGCTCTGTCGCACATGCTTTCCGTAACTTTAACCCGCCATCCCGTCTCCACGCTCACCCCCGCCCCGGCGGTCGGCACAGCTTAGACGTTCGGCTAACACTTCCAATCGTAACCTCCCCATCAACCATTATGGCTAGCAAACAACAACTGCCCAAAGACGCTAAAATCTGCCGCCGATGCAAAGGCACTGGCTACGGTATATGCACCAATTGTAACGGCACCGGAAAAGCTTACCAAGTCGGAGACTTGACTACATGCCCACTTTGTCGTGGACGAGGCCATGAGAACGGCTGCTGGCAGTGTTCTGGCAAGGGATATACGAAACCGCTATGCTACATCACGACAGCTTGCGTTGAATCACGAGGCCTGCCCAATGATTGCCACGAGCTTACCTTGATCCGCCAACTTCGAGACAGTTTTTTGGCATCCACGCCGAATGGTTCAGCACTTCTCGAGGATTACTACCAGACTGCACCTGAAATCGTCGATAGGATTTCGGCGAGCCCCAATGCTCGCTTATTGTGGAGCCAGATTTATCACGACATGATCGAACCTTGCGTTGAGCTGATTGGAGCAGACAAATTGCAAGAAGCGGTTTGCCATTATCAGAGTCACTTCTCTGAGTTGAAGTCCAAGTTAATCATTGAGAACAATTGCGCATGAAATCCAATCTATTTTTGAGGACACGAGAGATGCTTATCGCCGTCTCAATTTGTGTGGTGTGTGTCGGTTGCTATGGACCTTTGCCGACACCGTATGGCTCCTTGCCAGCAACGCGAATACCTAGCCCATATGTTCGGCCCAGCTATTCTTCACCTTGGCCCTCTGTGTTGGGCATTCCAAGAAGTAGAGGACTTCAGGGAATGGATGAGGCTCTTGCAAAACGACAGGCCGAGCGTCCAAATAGGGAACTCCCTATCGGTGCAAAGGGAACGGGTCATTGGACGAAAGTCGGAGATTACGTTGAAGGCCCCTTCATCTACGGTGCAGGGGGATGGATGGTAATGGCCTCAAGTGATCCAGAGTTACATAAAGAAGCCAGAAGGAGAAACGAAGAAGCCACGCACGCACGTTATCTTCGGCAGCAAGAACGTAGCAGGTCAGGTTACTGAGTAATTGCGATGACTCGTAACCACATGGCAACGACTGTGGCCAGGATAATGCCGAACAAGGCGCTGCTGGACAACGGGAGGGGCGCTTGCTGTCGTATTGAAGGTCACCGCAATTTGAATGTCCCCAGCTTCGTTCACGCGCTGTGCCGCCCCTCCCGTGCCAGAGCTTGATCGTTCGGCTAACAACACCAGCTCTCTTTACCAGTGATCGAGCAAATTCATCAGACACTTGCTTTTGTTCGAGGGCATACAGATGCGGCTTCGGACTGGACGCGATTGATGGACATTTGCAGACAGGTTCATCCCAATTGCCCTTGGGACGACCTGCCACTACCGAATGTGCAGTCTGATCTTCACGATACTTGGCAGTGGCTTCAGAAAGAGTTGGCTGAACAGCCTGACGCCATCGGTCTTTATCTCGGCCTCGATACATTGAACATGCGCGGCGGAAAGGGAATGAACATTGACTTCGGAGCCACTACGGAATGTGATCCAGCATCGGACAGTCCTGATTGGGTTTGGGACGTTACACTGTCCTACGGATCATATCACTTGATTCGGGGCTTGGTTGGCCTTCAGGCGACGTATTCTCGCCCCGTATGGCGTGATGCCTTTGGCTTATGTAATTATGTGTTTTTTCTCGGATATTCAGGCATGATATTGACGCAGGTATTCGAGAGCTTCACCCTTCCATGCACCTTGATGCCTGTGTGGGGCTTTCACGACGGGGACATGTTCACTCTCGGACGCTACCACAACGCTACTTTCACCAGGCTATGCACAAGCTAGCCAACAAGCCGAACAAAACGGATGCAGGCAACGGCTCGAAGGCTGTCTGTCGTGTATTCAAAGTCAACCCCTCGCCGTCGCCTGATCCGAGGCGTTAGCGTCACAATGAACACACGAGTTGCCATTCTACTTGCCGCGTTCTGCTGCACTTGTGATCCCATTCACGCAGAAGATGTTCCCCGATTTCCAAAAGTCGATGGGACTTCGACCAAGGGCCTGTTCGTGGATTTAGACAAGGATCCCGTGGGGCGAGTATTTGTCACATACCAAGTGAATTCAGACAGTGGAGCAGAGATTGTAAGGTGTTCGAAGGATGGTGTTGTCGTCTGGCGGACCTTCGTGCAGTCATTGATGATCGATCATTCCGCATATCGCCAGGAAGCTTCAGCGTGGGTCGTGGGAGATGCACTCCATATCAAGATTGAAGGATCTAAGACTATCAATGAAGTCCTCGACCTTAAGACTGGGAAGCAACTCTCACGAATGGTGACAGAAAAAAAACGCTAACAAGACGCTGCATCCAACGGCGGGTAACGCTCCTGTTTGAATTCGAGCTTCCAACCCCGCCGTGGATGAGCTAGACGTTCGCCCAACCCAACGCGCTATCCGTGAAGCGAAGAAGCCATGCAAGCCACTGAGACAGCTAGGCATTTCATCATCATGCCAGAGGTGGCAGGCGGTCTAGGGCCGAATACACAGATCGACACAGCGGTTCATCCGCCCGTTGTTTCACGATTGCACTACGTCTTTGATGGTTGGCTGGGAGATGATCTATTGGAGA
>JAIYDW010000220.1 GCA_027487315.1 Verrucomicrobiaceae bacterium
CACCGTCGCCCTCACCGCCTGGCTCCGCGAACAAGGCGCCGACATCCACCGCGTCCACGAAGTCGCCCCCAACACCCAATCCCTCCGCATGATCGAAGCCATCACCGCCTCTGCCTAAATACTGGTCAGGAACTTGCGGGAAAGAAGACCCCAACGCCATGACACTCACCCCAGTCAAGTGCGGGGGTAAACTCCGATCTAAACTCGACCGAGTACGCCAAAACTTCCCCTGAATGTTCCTCGATTTGGCAAGTCCACTTGCCAGCATCGAAGGTCCACTCCGCACTGTAAAGTCGGTGAACCCCATCCTTCGATTCCTTGGTGCGGGAAAGAGCACCTGGTTTCAACAAACCATCAAGCGATGGCGAAATCCTTCCCAAACGCAACCGCCTGAACTCCGCAGGCATCTCAGGGCGCCGCCTCAGCTGCTTCGGAACTTTCCGTCGGCATACAAAGTCTAAGGCACAAAGAAAAGCGACATACACTCCGCATACCACCAAAAAGGATCGAACGCTCTTTTGTTGAAACAACAAAACGAAGCCGACAGCGATCACGGCTAGCGTCACCATAAGCACAATCATCTGGTGCAACGTACGCTTCGTCATGGCTTTGAATCTCTGAGACATGGCTGGCCTGTCAAATCCCGTTAATCCTGTCAATCCTGTCCAAAAAAACTCACTCCCCACCCTTCGGATCAAACGCATCCCTCAACCCATCCCCCAAAAAATTCAACGCCAGCAAGGTCATCGACATCATCCCCGCCGGGAACACCAGCAACCACCACTTGCTCTCCAGCGGATTGATCGCCTGCGCCCCATCCTTCAGCAGGCTCCCCCAGCTCGCCGCCGGCGCCTCAATCCCCAGTCCCAAAAAACTCAGGAACGACTCATCCAACACCACCGCCGGAATCGTCAGCGTCAAATACGTCAAAATCACCGTCGCCAAATTCGGCAAAAGATGCCGCCGTAAAATCACCCAAGGCCTCTGCCCCATCGCCCGCGCCGCCGTCACAAACGTCGTCTCCCGCAGCACCAGCACCTGCCCCCGCACGATCCGCGCCATCGTCAGCCACTCCACCAACCCCAGCGAAACGATCATCACCAAAATCCGCGAATACGGAATGATCCCGTTCACTCGACCCTCCACCCACAGCCACCCCCGCCCCTGCGCCCCCAGCCGCAGCGCATCCAGCCAGTCCTTCAAATACGGGTCCAGCGCCGCAATGAAGATCATGATGAAAAGAATCCTCGGTACCGAGTAAATCACATCCAGAGCCCGCATCATCAGCGCATCCACCCGCCCCCCTGCAAACCCGCTCACCATCCCATACACCGTCCCCACCACCAGACTGATCAGCGCCCCCGCAATCCCCACCCCCAGCGACACCCGCGCCCCGCTCACCACTCGGTAAAGCAAATCCTGCCCGTTCACATCCGTCCCCAGCCAGTGCCTCACCCCATCCGCCCCACCCACCGCCATCGGTGGCAGAAACGTCCCCGAACTCGTCTCCTTCAACACCTCAGGCAGCAACCATGGCACCACCACCGCCACACCCGTCAGCCCCACCAAAAAAAACAACCCCACCATCGCCGCACCATTCCGCTTCAGCACCCGCCATCCCCCCGGACGACCCCCAAACCCTGCGCTGTTAGCCCCCTTACCCATTCAATCGAATCCTTTTATCCAGCACCCCATACAGCAGGTCCACGATGAAGTTAAACACCAGCAGCAGCGCGCAGTAAACAATCACCGCCCCACCCAGCAAAAACACATCCCGATTCTGAATCGAGTTCACAAAAATCATCCCCGCCCCGGGCAGATTGAACACACTCTCCACCACCATCGATCCCGTCAAAAGATTCGCCGCCAGCGGACCCAAAAACGTCACCACCGGCAGGATCGCCACCTTCACCGCATGCCGCGCCACCGCCTCCACCGTGCCGAGACCCTTCGCCTTCGCCGTCCGCAAAAAATCACTCTTCAGCACATCCAGCAGACTGTTCCGCATCAGCCGCGCTACATACGCCAGATACGGCGCCGCCAGACACACCGCCGGCAGCACGATCTGCTCCCACCTCCCCCATCCCCCCACCGGCAGCCACCCCAACCCCAGCGCAAACACCGCAATCAAAGCCGGCCCCGTCACAAACGTCGGAATCGAGATCGCCGCCAGCGCCCCAAACATCGCCGCCCGATCCACCACCGAATTCTGCCTCACCGCCGCCGCACCGCCCAGCAGCACCCCACCCACACTCGCGATAAGAAACGCCACCCCACCCAGCAGAATCGAGTTCGGCAGCTTCTGCCCCAGCAGTTCCGCCACACTCCAGTTCAAATACTTCGTCGACTCCCCCAGATCAAACCGCGCCAAACTCCCCATGTAAGCTGCATACTGCTCCCACAAGCTTCCATCCAGCTTGTACCTCGCCAGCTTCACCGCCTGCGCCGCCGCCGTCCCCTTCTCACTCTCAAACGGCCCCCCCTTGATCGACCGCATCATCACAAACGTGATCGACGCAGCCAGCCACAGCACCACCAGGCTGCTCAAAAATCGGCGAAAAAGAAACCCAACCATGCGCGTCGTCAAAAACTCAAAATTTACCTCCCATCCTGAACCCGCCCCGCCCCCCGCACAAGTCACACCTTTCCCCGACTTCACCCCTTGAGCTCCCCCCTTCATTAACCGAAGCTCCCCCAGCATCCCATGATCCGCGTACCCTCCTCCACCTTCGAGAAACCCTACGAACTCCCCTTCACGGAACTCCTCGAAGCCGGCTTCGGCTCCCATCTCGAAATGCACTGCCTCCACGGCCTCATCCGCTCTTACCTCGACAACCGCCCCACCACCTCCTCCACCCCACCCAAACTCTTCGAAATCGGCACCCACCGCGGCGCCGGCCTCTGCCACTTCCACATCATCGCCCCCGAACTCGAGCTCCACTCTCTCAACGTCCTCCCCCGGCAACTCGCTCGCAAACCCAGCCAAATGCCCAGCGAGATCATCTCCGAAACCCAAATCGGATCCTTCGCTCGCCAACGCAGCATCCCCTACACCCAATACTTCGCCGACTCCCGAACCTTCGATTGGCAAGCCCTCGCCAAAACCCATCAATTCGACATCGTCTTCATCGACGGCAGCCACGAACTCCCCACCGTCCTCGCAGACACCCTCAACGCCCGCCACATCCTCAAACCCGACGGCCTCCTCATTTGGCACGACTGCAAAGTCCTCGACGAACCCGGTCGCCAAGTCTTCGCCGCCCTCAACAGCCTCGACGAACACGAGTTCGCCGGCAGCATTCGCCACATCCAGGAAACCTGGCTCGCCTTCGCCTTCAACTCCGACTGGCAAACCACCCCTCTCAAAGACGACTCGCCCTCCCCATCGCCCGCCCTCTCCCCCCTCAACCCCAAATCCCCCGACGAAGCCGTCGCCCTCCACCTCGCCCTCGAACGCCGCCTCGCCTTCGCCCGCAAAATCCCAACCCTCCCCCCCGTCCCCAAAGTCCTTTTCTTCTCAGACCACCGCAATCCCGTCTGGCCCATCGACGCCGAAATGGACACCCTCGACGGCCGCTACCATACCACACGCGATCCCCTCCAACTCACCCGCGCAGACATCGTCATCTTCCACCTCCCCCACGTCCCCCAGTGGCGATTCCTCCCCAAAAAACCCAACCAAATCTGGGTCGGCGTCACCATGGAGTCCGACGGCTACTACCCCTGGCAGTCCTCACCCGAAAGCCTCGCCACCCTCGACCTCCTCATCTCCTACCATCAGCACGCCGACATCCAGCTGAACTACACCCACCCAAACACCTTGGCGGAAATGCTCGCCCCACCTCCCACCAAAGACCCAGACCACCTCATCTGCGCCTTCATCTCCAACACCCACTCCCTCTCCGGCCGAGAACGCCTCGTCGAACGCCTCGAAAAAATCCTCCCCATCCACCACTACGGCAAATGGCACCACAACACCCCCGAACCCCGCCTCGAGGGATACGATGCCAAATTCGCCATCCTCAAAAAATACCACTTCTGCCTCGCCATCGAAAACACCCTCCAACCCCGCTACGTCACCGAAAAATGGTTCCACTGCTTCGCCTCCGGTTGCGTCCCCGTCTACTACGGTGCCCCGGACATAGCCGACTTCGCCCCCTCCCCGTCTTCCTACCTGAACATCCGCTCCTTCCGCCGCCTCGAAGACCTCGCTGAAACCCTCCGCAACACCGCCCACGACCTCCCAATCTACCAGCGCTTCTTCGACTGGAAACAAAACCCCTCCCCCGCCTTCACCTCCCTTTTCTCAAACCCCCTCAACCAAATATCGCTAATGGCCAAAGTCGACCACATGCTCACCCACTTCTCCCAAAAACCCTTGCCCAGCGCTTCCACGAATTAATCAGGGCGATCGAACTACAAATTCCCCTGTATAAACACTTCTTGCCCATTGGCGCAGTATGTGCTACTCATCTTCTGGCATTTACTGTAAATCCCAGAACCGCATGACCTTCGACTCCTCCTCCTCAGCCGCCGTTCTCGAGCCCGAAACCGACCTGGACCTCTCCCTCATCGATCTCGACTCCATCCTCGAATTCGACATCACCGACAGCGTCACCGGCCCCGGCGGCTTCAACCAAAAACCTGTTTAGTCCCCAAACAACACCCTCAACCCTTCCCGAACCTCATGACCTTCGACTCCTCCTCCTCCACCGCCCTCCTCGAGCCCGAAACCGATCTCGACCTCTCCCTCATCGATCTCGACTCCATCCTCGAGTTCGACATCACCGATAGTGTCACCGGCCCCGGCGGTGCCAACCAACCCCCCGCCTAATCCCCCCGCTCCCTCAAGAATTTAGCCTTCACTCCCAAACCTCGTGACATTCGACTCCCAATCTTCCTCCACCGCCGTTCTCGAACCCGAAACGGACCTAGACCTCTCCCTAATCGACCTCGACTCCATCCTTGAGTTCGACATCACCGACAGCGTCACCGGCCCCGGCGGTGCAAACCAGATCAAGTAAGTTCTCTCACCCCAAACAAACAAACTCAATCCATCACCTCCCATGACATTCGACTCCTCCTCCTCCGCCGCAGTCCTCGAACTTGATTCCGATCTCGACCTCACACTGACAGATCTCGACAGCATCCTCGAGTTCGACGTCACCAACAGTGTCACCGGCCCCGGCGGTGCCAATCAAACTGAATTCTAATTTGAGATCTTCACGTTGACCTCTCGGTCAGCCCTTCGCCAATCTCCGCAGCAGGCATGACGCAAGTCATGCCTGCTTTTTTTTGCCCTCACTCATCCAGCTCTCAATCTGCCCCACCGCCGTCGCCAGCGCCGCCTCCGAATCAAACTGCCTCGCCATCTCCCGCACCCGCTCCCGCACCTCCGTCACCATCACCTTCCCGTCAATCACCCGCGCCAGCCCCTCCGCCGTCAATCGATGCGGATTCACCGCCGCCCCCGCCCCGATCGCCACCACCTGCCGGGCATTGTAAAACTGGTCATTCCCATACGGCTCCACCAGCAAAGGCACCCCCGCCCGAATCGCCCGCGCCACCGTCCCGATGCCACCATGGTTGATCACCACCCCCGCTTGTCGAAACAGCCAATCCTGGGGCCCCTCCGGAAACAAAAACGCCTCCCCCACCGCGCACGCCTCGCGAAATCTTATACTGTCTAACCCCGCCCACCCCGCCTGAGCCACCAGCACCCGGCCCAATCGCTTCGCCGCACCCAAGTGCACATCCAGCACCGCCTCCGGATCCCTCACCGGCTGGCTGCTGAACGCCAAAACCAAAGGCCCGGGCCTCTCCTCCAGCAATTGCTTCAGCTCCACTGGCGGCTCCCACCCCTCCCAACCCGGCCGCTCATGAAACCAAAACCCCGTCTGCACAATCTCCCGCTCCGGCTTCGCCATCGGCTTCCCAAACAACGCGTTCGTCGCCAGCAAAATCCATCGGCTCTCGAAGTGATCCAATTCCTTCCCCACTGGTATCGACCCCAACCCCAGCCTCTCCCTCAACCCGTCCAGCGCATCGTAAAACGCCCGGGTCTCCGGCCGCGTCTGCGCCTTCTCATCCCGCGTCGCCAACCCCCGCGCCGCACTCGTCTCCGCATCCGGAAAAAACCAGGGCACCACACACAGCGTCACCATCGGCACCCCCAGCACCTCGCTCACCATCTTCCCCACCGACTGCAAAATCGAACACACCAGCAGATCTGCCCCCCGAGTCGCCTCCATCAAATCCTCCAACCGCTTCTCCACCTCCAGCCCTTCATACAAATTCCCCAAACTCCCCGCCCCCTCCTTCTTCGCAAACCCACCCCGCTCCTCGCTCCAGTGATCATAACTCTCCGGCCTCTGCCTCACCTTGCCCGGCTCCAACTCCGGTCTCACCCGCCAAAACGACATCCCGCACTCCTCGATCTCACCCCTCAAATACATCGGCCCCCCATACCTCACCTCATGCCCCGCCCGCACCAAAGCCTTCCCCAGCGCCAGAAAGGGAAAATGATCCCCCAGCGTGCCGCATGAATTCAGAACAATCACCGCCATAACCTCAAGGATGCACAATCTCCACCTGCGGCAGCCCCCAGCACTTCACCCCAAAATCCCGCGCCGCAAACGCGAATCCCTCCGTCTCGATGAACCCCCGATAAGGCCTCGCCGGAAACCGCAGGCCATCCCGGTGCAAATCCGCCTTCACCAGCAGCATCGTCCCCCCCACCGAATCCACCTCCACCTCAGCCTGATCGCGAAACGACTCCAGATACAACCGCGTCTCCCCCCGCTCCGGCTGAAACAACCCATCCCTCATGCACTCCTCCCCATCCCCCTTCTCCGCATCCCGAAACACAAACGTGCCCAAATCAAACGACGCCCCGCCCGGCGCCTGCACACAATGCGGCGTCACAATCTCCCGACCCGTCGCCAGCAGCCTCTGCAGCACATCCGCCGGCCACGACACCACATCCACATCCACCCACAGCACCCACGCCTCCTCACCCAGCGCTCCCTCCACCAGCAAATTCCGGCTCCTCGCCAAAACCTCGCGCCTTCGCCTCTGCTCCGAAACCGCCCAGCGCGCCCCGGTTAGCCGATACCCAAAATTCCGCCTCAGCAGTCGCCCCCCCCCAAACGCGCTCCCATGCTCCTCCATCAACGCCTCCAATCTCGGCACCGTCGCATCCCCGCTGTCGCTCTCCAAAAACGCCAGACTGAGCTTCTCCTTCGGATAATCAAGCCCCCTCATCCCCGCAAAAAACCCCTCCAAAAACGGCACCGCATTCTTCACCGGCGTCGCCACCAAAACACGTGGCCAATCCACCACCTTCGCCACCTCCACCCGCGCTTCCACTCGCGTCTCCCCCACCTCAATCACACGCCTCTTCACCCCCTCACCTCCCCCCAAACCTAGCAGCCCCAGGCTCTTCAAATACGCCTCACACGGCACCGTCCCCTGCATCAACTGAATCCGCCGCCGGCACGCCTCACCCATGCTCTTGTGACTCGCCGCCACCCAGAGCTTCTGCCAATGCTCGGAGGAAAACGTGTTCTCCCCATGGTGAATGTAAACATACAAACACGGCGCATCGATCATCACCACCGTCCCCCGCTTCACCAGCGCATTCACCGGCGGCGTGTCCTCCCCCGCACGCAACTCCGGATACGCCTCGATCCCCCCCTTCCGCCACATCAACGCCCCCTCCCACACCCGGCTCGACGACACCGCCACCCGCTCCTCCCCCGGCCACCACATGTGCAACCTCAAAAGCCCGCACGCATCCGCCCCCGTCGCCGCCAGCACCTGCACCTGCCGCTCCAATCGCAGCGGTGCCGACAAATCATCATCATCCCACTGACACAACACCTCCCCCCGCGCCTCCGCCAAAGCCCGATTCCTCAGCGCCCCCAGCGTCAGATTCTCCGCAGGAAATCGCACCCATCGAATCTTCGGATCATCCAAATCACACACCTCCCCCAGCTCCCCGCTGCCCGAATCATCCACGATCACCAACTCCCGATTGGCATACGTCTGCCGCCTGAACGCCTCGATCGCCACCGCCGCCAAACCCGGCCGCTTCCCCGTCACCATCAAACAGGAAACCAAAGGCTCAAACGACCGGCACAACGCATTCGCCTTCACCCGCCCCAGCTCCAACCACCCCGCCACCACCGCCGCACCCCCTCGCAGCATCTGCATCTTCACCGCCCCACCCGCCTTCCGCCACCACGACCCATCCCAGTAGTGAATCGCATACGTCCCCGCACCAAACCAGTGCTCCGATCCAGGCACCCTTCCCGCCAGCCACTCCACATCCACATTCGTCACCGGATAAACCACCTCGCTTGGCATCAAAGTCGGCATCTCCTCCTCCCCCACGCACTCATTTACCACATCGCTCAGCAAAAACGGCCCCGTCGCCGTCAGCGGCTCAGCCACTCCCCTCCGCTTCACCATCGCCGCTTTCACCCGCCCCCAAAACGCATGCCCCGCCTCCGACGCCATCCACGCATTTCCCACCAACCGCCTCACCCCGGACTCAGCCACCACCTTCGCCTCCAAATGCGCCTCCGGCTCCAGCGGCAGCAGCAGCCTCTTCCCCGCCACCAACTCCTCCACATTCCGCAGACACTCCATGTCCAAATCCGCATACACCCCGCCAAAATGCTCCAACAACAAATACCGCGCCGCATCCGACCGCATCACCGGCTGCCCAAAACCATCATACACCTCCAAAAAATCCGGATACCGCTCCGCTACAAACGCCCGCAACATCTCATCAGTCCAAAACCGATACTCCCACCCCGGATGATGCCGCCTCCACGTCTCACACATCGCCGCCCATCGCGCCGGCAAAACCTCGTCGCGCCACATCTGGTGAATGATTCGGGGAATGGGCATCAGCTAAGTCGTTAGTTCAACCCGAATTCCGAAGTTCGAGGTGCTTGAGAGGCGCAGAGGCTGGGTTTTTCAAGGCTTTCCGGTCCGCAGCGGCTGCATCTTTTGTGATGCCGCCCTAGGAATGGAAAGCCTTGAGCGGCCAATGCTCAAGCCTATCAGGTGCCTCCAACTTCGGAGTTCGGGTTCTAGCGCCGGAGGCACTATCCCCTGAACCAATCTCATCCACTTTGCAACACAACCTTCCCCTGTTGACTCACCCCACCTTCCACCGGATTCTCCCCCATCATGTCAGACCCCACTCCCGATCAAACCGCCTCCCTCAACCTCCTCGGCCGATCCGAACACCGCCTCCCCGCCTCCCCTGACGAAGCCCGCCTCGAAACCTTCCCCAATCGCACCCCCGGCCGCCACTACACCATCCACCTCAGCGCCCCCGACTTCGCCTCCCTCTGCCCCGTCACCGGCCAGCCCGACTCCGCCCACATCGAAATCCTCTACATCCCCGACACCCTCTGCGTCGAAACCAAATCCCTCAAATTCTACCTCGCCTCCTACCGCAACCACGCCTCCTTCAACGAATCCATCGTCAATCGCATCCTCGACGACCTCGTCACCGCCGCCGCCCCCCGACAAGCCCTCGTCCGCGGCCGCTTCGCCCCCCGTGGCGGCATCCAACTCACCTGCGAAGCCCGCCACCCCCACCTCGACTCCCCCCTCGACTGGCCCACCCCCTCCCTCAGCACCCACTAACAAAGTCACAAAACCGCTCATCCAATCCGCAATCCAAAATCCGCAATCCGCAATCGCATGAAATGCCTCGTCCTACTCTCCGGCGGCATGGATTCCGTCACCGCCCTCTACTGGGCCCGCCAGCACCACGACGTCGTCGGCGCCGTCAGCTTTGACTACGGCTCCAAACACAACGCCAAAGAAATCGCCCTCGCCGCCTGGCACTGCGACCACCTCGGCAGCCTCTACCACGACATCGTCCCCCTCCCCTTCATCAACCAGCTCTTCACCTCCGACCTCCTCCAATCCGGCGGCGAAATCCCCGACGGCCATTACGCCGAGGAAACCATGAAGCGCACCGTCGTCCCCTTCCGCAACGGCATCATGCTCGCCATCGCCGCCGGCCTCGCCGAAAGCCGCGGCGCCGAAGCCCTCGTCATCGCCTCCCATTCCGGCGACCACGCCATCTACCCCGACTGCCGCGAACCCTTCATGCACGCCATGGCCACCGCCATGACCGAAGGCACCTACGCCCGCATCGAACTCCTCCGCCCCTTCATCGACCTCGACAAAACCGCCATCGCCACCCTCGGCCACAGCCTCCACATCGACTACGCCAAAACCTGGTCCTGCTACAAAGGCCACGCCCGCCACTGCGGCACCTGCGGCACCTGCGTCGAACGCCGCGAAGCCTTCCTCCTCGCCGGTCTCCCCGACCCCACCCCCTACGAATCCACCCCCACCCTCCCCCCCGCCCCATTGTCCTCCCCCTAGCCCCAGCCCCCTCCGCCCTCCGCCCTTCTCCCCCCCGCCCCCCAAAGTACCCGTCATCGCTCCGCGTGACGCCCCCATTCGTCATTCGTCATTCGTCATTCGTCATTCGTCATTTCCCACTCCCCACTCCCCACTCCCCACTCCCCACTCCCCACTCTCCACTCTCCACTCTCCACTCCCCCTCCCCATGCTCCCCCCCATCCACCCCGTCGCCGACTCCCTCTCCCTCTCCCACGACCACCTCATCGCCTACGGTCGTGACAAAGCCAAAATCTCCCTCGACGCCATCCCCTCCGGCACCAAAAACGGCCGCCTCATCCTCGTCTCCGCCATCACCCCCACCCTCGCCGGCGAAGGCAAAACCACCATCTCCATCGGCCTCGCCCAAGGCCTCAAAAAAATCGGCCAAGACGTCGCCCTCGCCCTCCGCCAGCCCTCCATGGGCCCCGTCTTCGGACGCAAAGGCGGCGCCACCGGCGGCGGTCGCTCCACCGTCCAACCCGCCGAATCCATCAACCTCCACTTCACCGGCGACTTCCACGCCGTCACCTCCGCCCACAACCTCCTCTCCTCCGTCATCGACAACGACCTCCAACAAGGCCGCTGTCGCCTCGAACCCCATCAGGTCACCTGGAAGCGCGTCATGGACGTCAACGACCGCGCCCTCCGCCGCATCGTCACCTCCCCCGGCACCCCCACCGAACGCCAAACCGGCTTCGACATCACCGCCGCCTCCGAGATCATGGCCATCCTCTGCCTCTCCGAATCCCTCGCAGACCTCCGCGCCCGCCTCGACCGCATCGTCGTCGGCTTCACCACCTCAGGCGAACCCGTCTTCGCCAAAGAATTCCGCGTCACCGGCGCCCTCATGGCCCTCCTTCGCGACGCCATCCAGCCCAACCTCGTCCAGTCCATCGAAGGCGTCCCCACCTTCCTCCACGGCGGCCCCTTCGCCAACATCGCCCACGGCTGCAACTCCGTCATCGCCTCCCGCATGGCCCTCGCCCACGCCGACTTCGTCGTCACCGAAGGCGGCTTCGCCTTCGACCTCGGCGGTGAAAAATTCATCCACATCAAATGCCGCCAAAGCGGCCTCGCCCCCGCCGCCATCGTCCTCGTCGCCACCATCCGCGCCCTCAAAATGCACGGCGGCGCCGCCCTCGACACCCTCACCCAACCCAACACCCCCGCCCTCGAAAAAGGCCTCGGAAACCTCGCCGCCCACCTCGACGCCGCCTCCCAGTTTGACCGTCCCGTCATCGTCGCCCTCAACCAATTCCACACCGACGACCCCGCCGACCACGCCCTCGTCAAAGCCTACTGCGCCTCCCGCAACATCCCCTGCACCGTCGCCAACGTCTTCGGTGCCGGCGGTGACGGCGCCATCGATCTCGCCCACACCCTCCTCGCTCACCTCCCCACCGAAACCCCACCCCTCCCCTTCCTCTACCCCACCACCGCCCCCGTCCTCGAAAAACTCACCGCCATCGCCACCCGCATCTACGGCGCCCGCTCCGTCATCCTCAGCCCCCAGGCCGAAACCCGCCTCCAGCAGTTCACCCAGGCCGGCCTCGCCGACCTCCCCATCTGCATGGCCAAAACCCAAAACTCCCTCTCCGACGACGCCACCAAACCCGGCCGCCCCACCGACTTCGACATCACCGTGCGCGACTTCGAAATCGCCAATGGCGCAGGCTTCCTCGTCGCCCTCACCGGCACCATGATGCGCATGCCCGCCCTCCCCAAAGTCCCCGCCGCCGAATCCATCGACGTCACCCCCGAAGGCCGCATCACCGGCGGCTCCTTCGGTTCTTAAAACGTCCCCCCGATAAAACGTCCCCCCGAGTTCGGGGCTACCGCATCGACGCCGGCTGCCCCGTCGACTCCAGCACCGAGTGCCACAGCTCCTGCGTCGGATCCACCTTCCGCCGCCCGTGAATCACCAAATCCAACGGCAGATTCACAAACGACCCATGCCACCTCCCCACCAGCATGCTCGTCTTCCCCGCCATCGCCGCATGCACCGCCCCCTGCGCCAACCGTGAACAATACACATTGTCCTGCGCATTCGCCGGCACACTCCGCACGATGTAACTCGGATCAATGTATTTGAGGTTCACCTCCGTCCGCCGCTCCTTGAAGAACCCATTGATCCGGTCCTTCAAAAACATCCCAATGTCCCCATACCGCTTGTTCCCGCTCGCATCCGTGTCATCCCCCGTCTGCATCAAATGCTGACCCGCCCCCTCCGCCACCACCACCACCGCACTGCCCCGCTTCATCAGCCGATGCCTCAGCGACTCCAGCAGCCCCCCCGCCCCATCCAGCTCAAACTCCACCTCCGGAATCAAAACAAAATCCACATTGCTCCCTGCCAGCGCTGCATAACACGCGATGAACCCCGAATCACGTCCCATCAACTTCACCAGCCCCACCCCGTTCACCGCCCCCGTCGCCTCCACATACGCACACTTCACCGCCTGCACCGCCGCCTCAAACGCCGTCTCAAACCCAAAGCTCTTATCCAGATACCGAATGTCATTGTCGATCGTCTTCGGAATCCCCACCACCGCCTTCTTGAGCCCCCGCCGGTCGATCTCCTTCACCAGCTCCGCCGCCCCGCGCAGCGTCCCATCCCCACCGATCACAAACAAAATGTCCACCTTCATATCCTCCAGCGTGTCCACCATCAGCCCGATGTCCTGCTGCCCCCTCGAACTCCCCAGCATCGTCCCCCCAAAATGATGCGCCTGCTCCACTGACGACGGCCTCAGCAGCACCGGCGTGTGCCCATACCGTTGAATCAACCCCTCATACCCATACCGGAACCCGTAAATCCGGCTCACCCCGTAGCGAGAAGTGCAATGATTCACCAACCCCCGAATGATATCATTCAACCCAGGACACAACCCCCCGCACGTCACAATCCCCACCGTCGTCTTCGCCGGATCAAAAAAGATCGCCTCCCTCGCCCCCGCCTCCTCAAAGCTCGGCACCTCCACCCCCGGCTCCGTCGCCACCGCATGACTGTGAAACAGGATCCGATCCTCATCCGTCTTGAACGGCGCCTCCACCCTCCCAATCCGGTGCAGCGGCGAGTGAAAAGTGCACGGACCAAGAGACTGAATCTGGGTGTTCAAAGGCGGAGGCAGCATAAAAAAAGAGACCCTCCCCAATGCAGCACGACCAATGCCAGATCAACGCCCACCTTTCCCACCCCAGTAGGCGCATTCGCCAGACTGCGATTCCCTCCCCCCAAGGACCAACGACTCCCAGCCGTCACCCTCCCCCGTTCTGTAGTCCCGCCTTTAGGCGGCTCCCCTTTCTTCCTCCCTCAATAATACTCCCGGATATACCCATAAGCCTTATCAAACAGCTCCTGATCCGTGTGCAGCTTGTATTTGAGCAGCGCCTTCCGGAGCGCCTGCTGAACCAACCTTTCACCAGAAGTACCTTGCCAATCCGGAAAGCGCACCTGCTTCACAATGCCGTCAATGTCCGCCACAATCCGCTCCACGATCACATGAGTCTGCTTGCTCTTCACTTCGTTGAAGAGTTCCGTCAGCGCCGCCAGAGCCCTGTCCTGCTCCTCCTCGGGGTCCACCCGATTCTCCGCTTCCACCGTGTCCTTAGCGATTTCTAAGATCGCCTTCAAAAACTCGAGGCTATTGAGCAACCCCTGCTCATGCCGCTCTCTTACCTTCTCCAGCCTTTCGCCCAACTCCGTAAACTTCGGATTGCCAGCGTGTTTCCTTAGCCGGGCGATGAGTTTGATTTCCACCTCTCTCGCCTTCTTACCCGGATTCGCATCATTGAGGATGCTGTCCAGCACGTCGGCATCCAGCACCAGGGCTTCGATGTCATCACGCACGGCTTCGACGTGGACGTTCTCGTTGATGAGTTCGATGGTCTTCGCGCCGAGGCGATGCCAGAGCAGCTTGCCGTTGCCGCTCACGGGCTTCACGGATTCATAGACCTGCGTCAGCCACTTGTAGTCCTTGGAATAGGCGCTCAGGCAAGGATCGGGTGACAGCGCCTCCCAGATGGTGCCGAGCACGCTGTATACAGCGGCGAACTGATCCTTCGCGGCATTGTTCGGCAGACATTGCTGGGCAGCCATGAGGCCTTCATAGCCGCCGACGCTGCGGTCCACGTTGGGGAAGAAAGCCAGACACTTCTGCACCTGAACGGGCAACGCCTTGCGCAGTTCGTCGATGTTGCTCACCACCTGCTGCACGGCCTTCTCGTCGAAATCAAGGGCCTGCGCCACGTCGTCGAAGATGCCGATGTAGTCCACGATAAGCCCATGCGTCTTCGTCTGGCCATAGGTGCGGTTCACGCGGCAGATGGCTTGAAGGAGGTTGTGATCCTTCATCGGCTTGTCGAGATACATGGCCTGGAGGATCGGCGCATCGAAGCCGGTGAGCAGCTTGCTAGTCACGATGACGAACTTCAGCGGGTCCACCGGATCGCGGAAACGGTCGAGCAGCTTCTCCTCGGCGTCCTTGTCGCGCATATGCGGCGCATAGGATGTCGGGTCCTTCTGCCCGCTGCTCATCACGATGGCGCTTGCCTCGGGGCCGATGAGTTCGTCCATCACCGTCTTGTAGAGCACGCAGCACTCGCGGTCGAAGCACACCACCTGCGCCTTGAAGCCGTTCGGCTCCACCTTGGTCTGGTAATGCTGCACGATGTGCTCCACCACGGCCCGCACGCGCTCCGGGTTCTTCACCAGCACGGCCATCTTGGCGGCGCGTTTCGCGAGGTCGTCGCGATCCTGCTCGCTCATGTCGTCGGTGATCTGCTTGAAGGCCTCGTCGATGGCGGCTCGGTTGATCTTCAGCTTGACCGTCGGCGCTTCGAAGTGCAGCGGCAGCGTCGCCTTGTCGCGGATACTGTCTTGAAAGGAATAGCGACTCAGGTAGCCCGCGCTGTCCTCGTCCGCGCCGAAGGCCCAGAAGGTGTTGCGGTCCGCACGGTTGATCGGCGTGCCGGTCAGGCCAAAGAGAAAGGCATTGGGCAAAGCCTCGCGCATCTTGCGGCCCAGGTCGCCCTCCTGCGTGCGGTGCGCCTCATCCACCATCACGATGATGTTCTTGCGGGCATTCCACTCGCCCGTGGCCTCGCCGAACTTGTGAATGGTCGTGATCAGCACCTTGCGCACGTCCTGATTGATCAGCCGTTGCAGTTCCTGCCGGTCGCCAACGCCCACCATGTTCGGAACGTCCGCCGCGTTGAAGGTGGCACTGATCTGCGTGTCGAGGTCGATGCGGTCCACCACGATCATCACCGTGGGATTGCCCAGCCTCGGATGCATCCGCAGCTTCTGCGCGGCGAAGACCATCAGCAGGCTCTTGCCGCTACCCTGGAAATGCCAGATGAGTCCCTTCTTCGGATACCCGGCCACCACGCGGGCGATCATCTTGTTCGTCGTCTCGTATTGCTGGTAGCGGCAGATCACCTTGATGCGCCGGTGCTTCTTGTCCGTGGCGAATAAGGTAAAATTTTGCAGGATGTCCAGCACCACGCCGGGCCGCATCAGGCTCTCCACCGTCGTGCGCACGTGGCCCAGGTTGCCCTCCTCCTGATGCTCCTCATCGCGCCACGGCCCCCAGAGGTCGATGGGCATGCGGATGCTGCCGTAGCGCAGCACGCGGCCTTCCGTGGCAAAGGAGAACACGTTCGGCACAAACATGGCCGGGATCTCCTTCTCGTAGATCTCGTTCACCTGATACGCCCCGTCGAACCACGTCACCGCACTCCGCGTCGGCGTCTTCGCCTCGCCAATCACCACTGGCAGACCGTTCACCAGAAACACCACGTCGAAGCGCTTCACCACACTGCCCGTCTGGTAGGTCCACTGGTTCGTCACGGTCAGCCGGTTCTTCGCCGGCTGGGTGAAATCGAGCAACCGCACCGGCACATGCTCGCCGTTCGGGCCAAAGGGCATCGTCTTCTCCCCGCGCAGCCAGGCCATGAAGTTCTCGTTCGCCCGCACCAGCCCGTCGCCCTGCACGGAGAGCAGAATGGCCCGCAGCGCATAGATCACCTCGTCCGCCCGGTCCGGCTGCGCGGCGATCTCGGGATTCAGGGCCATGAGTGCCTCCCGCACCCACGGCTCCACCATCACCTCGCCCGGCTGACGCGGCAGCGCCGTCGCCGACACGTAGGACCAGCGCGATGGCTTGAACTCCTCGCCCAACGAACCGCCCCAGCCCGCAGGCGGGTCCTCGCGCAGCAAGGAACTGTCCGCGCCGCTGCCGAGCCTGGTCGCGGCGTCGAGGATCATCTGCTCGACGGTGTTGGATTCGGTGAAGCTCATGAAATGGATTCTGAATGGAACCAATCCAACAGTTCAGCGTTTTCGTGTCGAAGGGACGCAAACATCATCTTGCCTAAATCGCTATCGAGACGGCCAGCGATGCCAGAAGCCCAGATATGGGCGTCCTCAATTGTGCATTTAGGTTCATCCCGACGGTAATACCGCATCAACTGCACGTAGTTTTCTATCTTATCGATGTCATGAGCGATCTTGGCGTTCTCGGTCTGGTGAGCTATCCAGGTATCCCAAATAGGTTTCCACCCCGCAATACCGTCGAAACCAGGAACGGTCGCCAGCGCAATGGTCCTGCGCATGTAGCGATTCTCCCTCAAGTCATCTTCTTTGTTCTTGAGGAAAAACGGCTTATCTTTTGTGAAGGCCTCCATAAGATCATGAATAGTCAGCATTCGAATAATTTCGGCTTTCGAATAGCCAGTATAACTAGCAGTCTCCGGCAGGAGAGCCTCCGCTAGAAGAACACATCCAAAAATGTGATCACTCACCGACTCCGGGTATGGGCAAACCCGCTTGTAAGTAATGTCGCCTACAGGATGGTCCGTGTTCCATCCCGCACGCTCCTGGTCCTTAACCCCGTGAAGTTCAGAGAATACGCTTCCTACACTCGTTCGCTCCTGTCCAATGAGATGCACCGCCATTTCAAGATAAGGAGCCATTTCGTTTGGAAGTCCAAGCTTGTCACTAGCCATAAAATCAGCCAATAATTGAGCGAGACGATCACGCATACTCTGAGCCAAACGGCCTTTTATGTGCCTGGAAATGCACAGAGAGCACAATGTATGCAACTCGATCGCTGTCATTGCCCGGCACTTTTTCGACTCAAGGTCCGATCGAAGCTTTCGGTGTAACACCTCGAAAGTCTTTCTTGGTCGATACTTTTCGTTGTCCCTTGCTACCATCACCTCGGGATCTGGAAGCCTCGGTGCATCTTCATAGTATTCGAGATGAAACCCCCGATTCAAATTGTCACTCAATGGATCGGACAACAACGCTTCTAAATACTCCCTGGCGGCTTGATCATCCTCAAGATAAATTGCGCTGATTGAAAGAGTTCTTTCTAACAGTAGTCGTTGTCTGGACGCGACATCTTGATCATCGCGGTTGTCTTCAGGCTTATTCTCTTTTCGGTGTTGGTTCAAATAATCAACTACAAGTCGCTTAGCCTGCCGTCGGTAGTTTTCGTCGTCAAATCGACCCAGAAGGTACGCAAGGTGTATTCTGTCTCGAATAATCGAATCTGGGTAATGGGCTTTGATAGCACCCAACACTTGTTTTTGGGATTCTTCGCTCTGATTTATAATCGAACGCACAAAACGATTGATGCCGTATGGGAAAATATATCGCTCACGGTGGGCCTCATCTGCCGGTTCATAACATATTAGGCCGACAATGTGTTCCGCAATTAAATATTCTTTCACGGAGGCATGCAGATGAGGGACTCCCGACAAAAAGAACCCATCATACTCAGGCTCCTTGCTGGTCACCGACGTTTCATTCTCGTTTTTCGGGTAAGGCCGCCTCACATAAAAATTAAAGACATCGCGGGCCAATTTCTTGAGTGCTTTGCCCTCCTGTTTGAGTCCCGATTGGGCTCGACCCGAGCCACGAATTTGGTCTCGACAATAGTTCGCGTATAGAAACGACAACCCGGATCCCTCCGAATGCCATTTCTTTCTAATCGCCTTTTCAATTAGTGATAATATAAAAAGATCAACTTCGGGTATCTTGTGGTCTCGAATGAGGGATGCCATCACGTCAGCATTTACTTCACTCTTATCCACTGCGTTAAGCCGAGCGTAATGACTTAGAAGTTCGGGAAGACTCTTGTCATCACTTAGCACCCTCTGGAACTGCATAACATCCTCTCGCTCAGCCCACTTGTAGTCATCGAAATCTTTGTCTTTTGGATATGTGGGATCAACTTGCCCGTATCCAACAATCTTGAGGACCCTTGTATGGCCAGACAGTCCCTCCATAAAGTCTCGAAACGCAGCAGCAATTTTGGATTGCCATGGATGATGAAAGTAATCTTCGCAACCGTCCACGATTAACATCAAATCTGAATTGGCTGCAGGCTTACACAATGCTTGAGAATCCGCCACTAGAGCCAACGCAGACTGATCAGCATCTTTGGTCTCATTTTCATGTTCATCAAGAAAGTGGCGAAGATTCACCAACACTGGGAAGAAAGTGGATCGCTTCGCCAAATAATCTTCCTGTTGCTGTAAGTAGACACAGTTTAGTAAACAGGACTTCCCGGTTCCGGGGTATCCATTGATACTTGCAACACTTGCCTTGCCTTGTGACAGCGTGAGCAAAAATGAGACAAACTCTTTCAAATTTACCCATTTCGGATTGGGCATGAAATAACTGAGCAGCAAATAGTATTTCTCCAGAACTTCAGCACCAGCGTTTCGATAGAGTTCATACAAGCGCTCATCCAAGTATTCCTTGCGTGTCCCTATAAGTTCAGGGTGAGCACCATCTCGAACTTGTGGGCGGACCGATTCATCTGGTTTGGGTTTCTTGCCGGTTATTCCATGTATGAGATTTGCGAACGCTGGCCCTTCAAGCCCCTCACGCATGTCAACGTAGGTCCGGTTCTTCAAGAAAAGAGGCAACTTTGCCCCCGCATCTGGAGGTGCTCCAGGCAACAAAACCCCAATTACTCGATGGCCACCCTGTGCTGCACGTTGAAGTGCTGCACTTAGTTCCTCAAGGTGCCAAGGACCAAAACCTTCTTCCCCAATTAAGACTGCCGTTGTTTCGCAGGCAGCCAAAGCGTCTTCAATATTAGGCTGCCACAGTTCGCCGGGTCTAAGCTCTTCGGCATCAAACCAGCATTTAATTCCTTTCGCATCAAGCAATGCTTTCAGCTTGGCGACAGTCGGCTTTGATTTGCTGTTATGACTCAAGAAAACGTGGAATTTGGATTTCGCCATATGATCGATGTGTTGAAGTTGTGTCCTATTGAGTTGTAACGTAACTGGCGTTAATTTCCTAAATTGCTGCCGAGGCTGGTCGCAGCGTCGAGGATCATCTGCTCGACGGTGTTGGATTCGGTGAAGCTCATGAGGTGACAGCGTTGATGATTGACGACTGAAGGTCACTGATTCGGGAAATGTGCTCCGCATTAGCGAGCTCAGCGTTCCTGATTTCGGCGTAGGCCGCTGCAATCCTTTGCTGCTCGCGCTTGGGAGGAATCGGAATCCGTAACTTTGCGAAACGGTCTGCGCCGAGGTGAGCTATGGATGTTGTCTGGCTTGAGATGGCGGCAAAGACACCTGTGTGAAAGGAATGCTGCAAGAAAGCGAACGCGTAGTCGGTCAGCACTTTATCCCCAGCCCGATAGCGGATCAGTGTGTTCTGAAAGCAACACTCAGGAAGTTTGCCGTCGTAAATTGCGCAGCGGCCCACCAGTTCCCGACTTTGTCCTTCGTTGAGCAAGATGTCACCAGGGCTGAGGCAATACGTCCGAAAATCTCGCTCATCGAAGTCCATTTCCAGCACGTCGCTGTAGTCCATGAATCCGTCAAAAACATTGGCCACGCGGAGATACGGCTTGGTGAAGGCTCCTGATTGATATTTTGGCGCACGTTGGCGACCAAGTTGGACATCGCCGCTCTCACGGATCGTGACGGTTGGATATTCCTTGTTGGAGAAAGCGTCTTGCATCTTCGTCCGGCGAGCCACCGCAGCAGCCTGCGCAGACTTTTCAAACGCCAGCTTCACTTCATCCACCGCCCAGAGGATTTCCGCAATGCGGCGCTGCTGGTCGAGCGGCGGTAGGTCGAACTCGAAGCTGGCGAGGCTGCTCCAGTTGGTGCGCGGCGAGAGCGAACCGGCACTCGTCCCGACCGCGTGCTGAAAGAACCGCTCCGACAGGCAGAGGAACGGCAGCAATTCCGGCAACAGGCGCTGGGTGTCCTTCGGCGCGAGCACATAGATGTCGCCTGACACCACCGCCTCGAACTCCGCTACCGCCACCTTCCGCTGATAGGCCCGCCGTTTTCCGAACAACACCTGCCCCGGCCGGCACCGCCGCGTGAACGTCGTCCCGTCCGCGACATTCCCCCAGCTCCGCACATGCAGCGACCCCGGCTCCAAATGCTCCATCGCCACAAACCGCTCCAACCCCGCCGCCTCTGGATCGCAGGTCTCAGCGCAGTTCTCCACCACGTCCCCGAAGCGCACGCGCTTCCAGCCCGTGCGGTCGAACAGCGGGACCGAGGCCCAGTCGGGATTGGGCTTCAAAGAGTTGGAAACCACGGATGACACAAATTTCACGGATTTGGTTGGCCTGCTCCGGGGAGATTAGTCACTGTCAAATCGCGAAGCTTGGTTGGCGCACTTGAAGATTGGACAAGCGTCCTCACATTCATCCACGCAAGCTTTGCCTTCAACACCCCGTTCAGTTGATTCAAAGCAGCCTTCGTTTTCTGCTCATCCTGAAAAGTATCATCCTCAAGCCAGAGAACGACCGTCACCGTCTTCCCGGGTTGTACTGCTGCAAGAAGGTCCGCAGAAGGAAACTCGGTCACTGCTTTCCTTCCAGCGCCAAGCAGCCCGGCGACCGTATCTCTCGTCTTTAAGGCCACTTCGAGAATGACCTGCCCTTGCAGCCTATTCTTGTTCTCGATGCGATGCCCCCTGAAATCCTTAGCTTCAAGAAGGAGCAACCCGTCTTCCTGGTGCAATCCTATGATATCGACCGCCCTAGTCGCTTGCGGGACAGTCTTGGTAGCGTTTTTCGAGCGTTCTTCTAGTTCACCCTTCAGCCGCTCAGGTCCGTCACGGTAAAACCGCGAGTCATCGTATTTGAAAGCGACAGTCCACGAGTCACCAAACGTGAACTTCTGCTTTTCGACATCGAGAGGGGGCGGCATAGGTCAGTCTCGAGTTTGGGTTTTCTCGAACAGGCTGCCTTCGTAGTCATACAGGGCGGCGTATTCTGCGAGGATGGGATTGTCTTGAAGATCGGCGAGCCTGGAACCGCTGCTCACCGAGACACCTTTTTCATCGGAACCCCGGCGGGCGAGGCCGAAGAATCTCACCGGGCAGCGCTGATCCTCCGGGATGGCATCAGGATATTCAGACGCCAGCGAGAGGCGAGTGGTGAGCAGGTAATCATGACTGACGACAAAGACTTGAATCCCCTGATTGGCGAGTCGCAGCAACGTGTCCGAAAGCTGCACGACCATCTTGGGATTGAGGTTGGCCTCGGGCTCGTCCCAAAAGAGGAAGCCGTTCTTGGTCAGGGTGCCATTGATGATGAGTTGGGCGAGTGCAGCGAGCTTGCGCCAGCCTTCCGATACCAAATGAGCTTCGATACTGCCGTCCTCTCCCGTGACATAAAACCGGCCGCCTTCGAGGCTGACTTTGCCGCGTATTTCTTCCTCAAGGGGTTTCACCAACACGTCCAACATGCCATCTCGCTTGCCACGGAGTTGGCTGGCGCTCAGCGCGACACAGATATCATTGAAGGTTTCATCAAAGGACAGCTCCCGCTTCGCGTAGGCAGCGATGAAACCCTCAAACAATGCGAGCACCTCACGTGATGGCAGGAAGGCGGCTTCCTGCAACTTGCCAACGTTGCCCTTGGCTCCGCTGATATTGTCCAGGTTGCTCAGAGTAAATCCGCACTTCTTTCCGTTGGTGAAGGTAGCGCTGACTTCGGCGGAACTCCGTCCCTTTTTCCTTTGCACGAGGCGTCCGATATGGTCGCCCTCCGGTCGAAAGACTCCAGCCAACTTGCTGGCCAGTCGGTTTTCAATTTTCTCTGCTTTAAGTGCGCTGCCGTTGCTAGGCGATTCACCGCACTCTTTAACCAAGGTGTAGAGAAGCTTGATCAAATGCGATTTGCCGCAGCCGTTTCTGCCGATGAACACATTGAGTCCGGGCGAGAACTCCAGCGTTTCATCCGTGAAGAGGCCAAACTTCTTGATAGAAGCAGATTTGAGGATGGGGGCAGCATCCGGTTCAGTTTTGGGCTTAGTGCTCATGATGGAGAGTGTAACGGGTATTCGGCGCGCATTTCAACGAGTAGTCTCATCGCGTAGTAATTGGGAGAGAGCGTTTCGGACTTCGAAGGAACTTTCTAGCCAGTCTGAAAGCGCATCCGGCAACGCCGTGGTAGCCGACTCAGCCGCCGCATCCGTCTGCGCCTGCGTTTCTCCGCCGACATACAGCGGGATGCTCAGATTCCCGTCCTTCGCCCGGATGTCCTCAATGGGCACGACGCGGGTGAAGCCGGGCTCGTCTTTGAAGTCCTGATAGGCGCGGACGACGCGCTGGAGGTGCTCGTCGGTGAGAAAGCTCTGGGCGCGTTCGCGGGTGACTTCGCTCACCGCGTTGATGAAGAGGATTTTGCCGCGCCGGGCCTTGGGCTTCTGCGTGCGGCAGACCACGACGCAGGCTTCCATGGGCGAGTTATAGAAGAGGTTCGGGCCGAGGCCGAGGACGCACTCAATGAGGTCGGCCTCGATGAGTTTACGGCGCATGTCCGCCTCCTCCTGACGGAAGAGGACGCCGTGGGGCCAGAGGACGGCGCAGCGGCCGGTCTTGGGCTTGAGGCTTTGCAGGATGTGCTGCTGGAAGGCGTAGTCGGCGCGACCCTGCGGTGGGACGCCGAAGACATTCCGCCCCCAGGGGTCGGCGGCGAAGGCTTCGCGGTTCCACTGCTTGATGGAGTAGGGCGGATTGGCCAGCACGACATCGAAGCGCTGGAGGCGGTCGCCTTCGACGAGCTTCGGCTCAGCCAGGGTGTCGCCGCGCTCGATGCGGAAGTCCTCGATGCCGTGGAGGAAGCAGTTCATCCGGGCGATGGAGGAGGTCATCAGATTTCGCTCCTGGCCGTAGAGCTTCACATTCCGCCACTCCTTCTTCTGATTCCGCAGGTGGGCGATGCAGGAGAGCAACATGCCGCCGGAGCCGCAGGTGGGATCATAGACGGACTCGCCGGGCTGCACGTCGAGCATCTCGGTCATGAGGTGGACGACGGTGCGGTTCGTGTAGAACTCGGCGGCGGTGTGGCCGGAGTCGTCGGCAAACTTCTTGATGAGATACTCGTAGCCCTGGCCCAGCTCGTCCTCGGGAAGGTTGGCGACGGTGAGTTCCAGCGTGGAGAAGTGCTCGATGAGGTCGCGCAGCATGGCATCGGACAGGCGGTCCTTGTTCGTCCACTGCGCATCGCCAAAAATGCCGAAGAGCTTGTCGGGGTTGGCCGTCTCGATGGCCCGCATGGCCTGCTGCAAGCCCCGGCCCACTTCCCGGCTGACCTTCCGAATCTCCCGCCAATGCGCGTCCGCCGGCACCTGGAAGCGGTGGTTCTCCGGGAACAGCGCGAAGTCCTGGTCCCCGCCCGACTCCCTCAGCGCAGTAACCGTCTCCTCATCGAAGACATCGCAGAGCCGCTTGTAGAACAGCAGCGGGAAGATGAACTGCTTGTAGTCCCCCGCATCAATCGTCCCCCGCAGGAGCACGGCGGCACCCCAGAGGTAGGATTCGAGGTTCTGTTGGGTGATGCGGGTCATGGCTACGCTGGAGCTACTTGTGCCGGAGCCGCCTGGTCCTCCTCCTGCTCCTCATCTTCAACTTCTTCCTCGTCAGGCTTCTTCTCTTCCACACCACCGGCTTTCGTGCTGATCCAACGTCCAACGTGCTCCCTAACTTCAGTTCGAACGGCGTCTTTGTTTGGCGTTTCAATGACGGAACGGTCGGCCTGAACCTCAAGTGAAACATCCCCCCTTGACACCTTAAAAGCGTCAATTCGAGTGAGGATACAGGTGTATTGGGTAAAGTCACCACCGAGATCAACGGTTGGTTCTATTCGGAAAGTGGTCGCATCGAATTCGATTCGAAGTTCACCAAGGTTAGTATTGATTTCGCCGAGGATTCCAGCGGCTTCGTATTCAGAAAGTAGTATTGGCGCACATTTGCTGCGTCCACTCGTGATTAGTGGTTTAAGCCACTTGCGCACTTCAGTGGCACCACCAATTCGCCGAGTGGTCGAAAGGTAAGGCTCGGGTGAAAGCCCTTCATAAACATGAAGCAGGAACCGCCCTGCAAGATCATGATCGGGGAATCTCTTGGCCCGCACGCTTGGCACAAGCGCGAGTATCCGGACCAAATCAGCTAGAAGCAAACCAGTGTTCACCTGTTTGTTTGGCACGTCCCCTCGAAAAAACTTTGACTCAATCCAGTTGTCGTGGCGCCAACCGTAGGCGGCCAATCTCTTGGAACCCACCCTCAATTGGTGCAGACGAACATTCAAATCTGCTCGCAAGTAGCGCGGTGTCTCGGGTTCAGGTCTCGGCCATCCTTCTCTTCCACGGAACGGCTTTTCAGTTTGCAGACACGCGATTGGGTTGGGAACGTTTCGCCCGTTCAATGACTGCAGCAGAGCGAGACTAAATGCACTGACTATGCCACTCTCGTAGTGCTGCTCAGGGTAGCCAGAGCCAGTCAAGATTTCGGGAAGATGCAGAAGTGCCTGTTCAGTGATCATGGTTGAAGGTCGGACAAAAATTTTTCTCGGCTTATCAACGCAATGAGCCTCTCCTCCGCAGCAAACGCCGCCTCCGCGCTCTCACGCAGCCTTTTCATCGACTCCTCCACGGTGAGCACTTCACTGGTGATCTTCGGTTCGACGTAGCGGGCGATGTTGAGGTTGTGGTCGTTGGCGGCGATCTCGTCGAGAGTAACGAGGCGGGCGATGCCTTCGACATCGTTGTAGTCGCTGACCCAGCCGTGGATGCGCTCGACGTGCTCGGGCAGCAGTTCGTTCTGGGCGCGGCCCGTTTTGAACTCCTTCGAGGCATCGACGATGAGCACCTTGTTCTTCCGGTCCTTCACCTTCTTCTGCCGGAAGACGAGGATGCAGGCGGCGAGTCCGGTGCCGTAAAAGAGATTCGGCCCGAGGCCGATGACGGCCTCCAGCAGGTCCATGCCGAGGAGCTTCTTTCGAATCTCGCCCTCCTTGCCCATACGGAAGAGGGCTCCGTGCGGGAGGACGACAGCCATGCGCCCGGTCTTGGGGGCCATGGATTTAATCATGTGCTGCACGAAAGCAAAATCCCCGCTCTTGCTGGGCGGCATTCCCGCGAAGTTTCGACCATAGGGATCGCTGGTCCAAACATCCTCCCCCCATTTCTCCAGCGAGAAAGGCGGATTGGCGATGACGCAGTCGAAGGCGGCGAGGTTGTCGCCGGAGAAGAAGGCCGGGCTGCGCAGGGTGTCGCCCCGCACGATCTGGAAATCCGCCGCGCCATGCAGGAAGAGGTTCATGCGAGCGATGGCGGAGGTGGTGAGGTTTTTCTCCTGACCGTAGAGCTTGCCCCAGAGCGTGCGGACATCACCCCGCGTCTCCGCGACATGATGGATCGCCTCCAGCAACATGCCCCCCGTGCCGCAGGTGGGATCATAGATCGACTCGCCCTCGCGGGGATCAAGGATGTTCACCATCAGTCGCACGACGGAGCGCGGGGTGTAGAACTCGCCCGCCTTCTTGTTCGTGGCATCGGCGAACTTCTTGATCAGGTATTCATAAGACTGCCCCAGCACATCCGCCTTGGCCGCCGAGTTCCCCAGCGAAAGCCGCGAGAAGTGCTCGATGAGATCGCGCAACAAGGCATCCGAAAGCCGATCCTTGTTCGTCCACTGCGCATCGCCAAAGATGCCATGAAGCGTGTGCGGGTTCGCCTGCTCGATGCCGCGCAGAGCCGTCTGAAGCGCCTGCCCGACATTCGTGGCGACCTTTCGGACATCCGACCAATGGCATCCCTCAGGAATCTGGAAGCGGTAGTTCTCCGGGAACAGCGCCGATTCTTCATCCCCCTCAAACTCCGCCAGCGCCGCCGCGTGCTCGTCATCATGAACATCCGACAGCCGTTTGAAGAACAGCAGCGGAAAGACATAGGACTTGAAGTCCGCCGCATCCACCGGCCCGCGAAGGATGTTCGCGGCCTCCCAAAGGTGGGATTCGAGCTGGGAGACGGAAATACTCATCACCTCAGAAAAACCGATAACCTGAGCCCAAACTTACCGCCACCACCCCAACTAACTGCGTTCGCCCGCAGGTTCCCGAGCCATTTTGCTTCCCATTCACGCAAGTCCCAATCATAACCCCCGACCATAGGGACTCCCCTCAGTCTCCGCAAGCACCATCGACATAGCTTTTCCCTAATCGGCCCTTCCGCTCACCCTGAGCCGAATCCCCTTCCCCACCAAAAAAAACACCCTTTCCCAAACTTTTTCGCCAATTCCCTGTAACAAAATCCCAAAAAAAATGGAGGATACAGAGAGAGGCCCACCACCTCGATCCGCGAAGCGCACCATTCGACGCTTAAGCAAAGAATGCGCCCCGTCCCCAAGTCCCCCATTCTCTTGTCCCCATTCTCCTGTCGACCTCCCCCAAACTCCCATTCGTGTCCTTCGTGACATTCGCGGTTCCAATCTTTCTACCCCAAATCTTTCTACCACACCCAACCTCCGCCCTCCGTGCGACCCAAATCCCGTTAGCCGACCGAAGGAAGACAGCCTGCCAACGGCAGCCCGAGGGGAAGCGAAGCGCAGCAATCCTGCCCAAAAAAACAAACTCCCATTCGTGCCCAATCGCGACATTCGTGGTCCCCTTTTTTCTGCCCCCCTTTTTTCTGCCAGTCTCAGTCCTTCAACATTCAGCGTTCATCCCCGCCCTCCAACGCTAACCCTTTTCAGCATTCAAAGTTCGAAGTTCAACGTTCAACGTTCATCCCCCCTACTTCCCCAGCGCCTTCAAAACCACCGCCACCGTGTTCTCCACCGTGAGCCCGTGATTCGACCTCAGCACCGGCACGTTCCCATGCTCGATGAACTCGTCCGGCCAGCCAATCCGCACCACCGGCGTTTGAATCCCAGCCGAAGCCAGCAACTCCATCACCCCGCAGCCAAACCCATTCATCAAAACGTGATCTTCCAGCGTGCACACCACCTTCACCTTGCGCGCCTGATCCTCCAACGTCCCCGCATCCAAAGGCTTGATCCACCTCGGATTGATCAACGCCACGGACAGACCCTGCTTCTCCAGCTCCACCTTCGCCTTCTGCGCGATCTCAAACATCGCCCCCAGCCCCACCAGCGCCACATCAGATCCCTCAGCCAACACCTCCGCCTTCCCAATCTCCAAGAGCACCGGCTTCTCTTTCGGCGGCACTCCGGGACCATTCCCGCGCGGATACCGAATCGCGATCGGACC
>JAIYDW010000073.1 GCA_027487315.1 Verrucomicrobiaceae bacterium
AATTGATTGATCAGTTGCTGGCATCGCCTGGGTATCAGCAACATTACTTCAATTTTTGGGCTGACGTTTTGCGGTTGAAGAGCACCTCGATTGGCGGGGGGCAGAGTCTGCCTGCGGGGCTGGCCTATGCGGATTGGCTGAAGCAAAGCCTAGCGGCGAACAAACCGTATGACTTGCTGGTGAAGGAGTTGATCACGGCGGAGGGCAAGACCTATGACAACGGGGCGGTGGGGTTTTACATTCGGGATTACAACATGCAGCTCGATAACATGGCGGTGACGACGCAGGTGTTTTTGGGGACGCAGATGGTGTGCTCGCAATGTCATGACCACCCTTTCGATAAGTGGTCGATGATGGATTACTACCAGATGGCGGCGCACACTTACGGGGTGACGGGGAGCAATGGGCTGGTGGGTCGGAGCGTGACCGACACGATGTATTCCAAGAAGAGCAAGAAAGGGAAAAATGGATCGGCGGCGAGCGCTGCCGATAGGAAGGAATTGGGCAAGGCGATGACGGAAATTCTGCGCCCGCTGCGTTACAACACGGTGGTGCGAACCTCGCGCGCCTTGAAGCTGCCGCATGACTATCAGTATGACAATGCGAAGCCGTTTGATGTGGTGCAGCCGGTGATTCCGGCGGCGTTTGCGCCAGACGGCAAGGTGACGGTCGAGGGCCAGTCTCCGGTGGATGCCTACGCGCAGTGGATGACCTCGAAGGAGAATCCGAGATTCACCCTAGTCATTGCGAACCGGCTTTGGAAGAAGGTGATGGGTCAGGGGGTGATCGAGCCGATTGACGAGCTGACAGACTCATCGGTGCCAACGAATCCGGCTTTGATGAGCTACCTGGAGAAGCTCATGAAGGAGCTGAATTATGACATGAAGGGGTATCTGCGGGTGCTGATGAACACGGAATCCTACCAGCGGGCCTCTTACACGAAGGAGTTGGCGTTAGGTGAGCCGTTCTATTTCCCTGGACCCTTGATGCGGCGGATGAGTGCGGAGCAGATTTGGGATTCGATGGTGGTGCTTTACAAGCCACAGGCGGATCGGGTGAGTTTGGAGGCGGAGTTGGAGCGTGAGAATCTGCTGACGCGGGTGCGGTGGTTGGACAATGCGTTGGCGGCTCTGAGTGACGAGGAATTGACAGAAGGAGCAAAGCGGATTGCGGGGGTGCAGAAGCAATTGGCTGCGGATGTGCGAAAGGCGCAGGAGGATTTGACGAAGGCGCAGGAGGCTAAGGATGAGGATGGGATTCGGGCGGCGAAGCGGGTGGTGGCGAAGCAGAGGAATGAGATTGATCAGGCGGTGGAGGACATCGTTTATGAGATGGGCTATCAGAAGTTTGTTCAGTTAGCGAAGGACGGCAAAATCAAGGAGCAGACTGATCCTGAGATGGCGAAGGAGATCACGGCAGTGCTCAAATCCAAGAACGGGGATAAGCTTGGTTTTGATGAGGCTCTGGCAGCGGTGCAGAAGATGCGGCGGAGTCGGCTGAATCAGATCGAGGAGGCGCAGCGTGACCGGATGCGGGACTCGTTTGATGTGTCGAAGGAGAATGCGAAGGAGTTTTCCCGGTTCGCTTACAATTGCGAGAAGGTGATGGTGAGAGCGGCGGATGTGAGGTCGCCGGCGCCGTTGGGGCACTTTTTGCGGGAGTTTGGGCAGTCGGACCGGGAACTCATCGAGAATTCGAACAAGGAAGCCACGGTGGGTCAGGCGCTGATGATGCTGAACGGGGAGCAGTTTGAAGACATCCTGAATCCGTTCACCGTTTTGTCGAGGGCACTGAAGGGTGCCAAGGATGCGGATTCGGCTGTGGATACCCTGTATTTGAGCCTGCTGAGTCGCAGGGCGACGGTGGAGGAGAAGAAGCTTTTGGGGTCGATGATCCAAACGGGCGATACGAAGGGCCAGGCGGATGCGCTTTGGGCGCTGATCAACACCAAGCAGTTTTTGTTTATCCAATAAATTTCACCTCCTACTCACTGATTTTATGAACTCGATTAACGCGTCATTGCTACGCACTGAAACCGGCCGCCGTGAATTCATTGCGGGAGCGGCGAAGACTTTTCTGGGTGTTACGGCCCTTTGCCATGTGGGTGGCAAGGCCCTGGCGGTGCCGGGAGAGAATACCTCGCCTCTGAAGCAGGTGCCGACGGCTCGGAACGTGATTTATTTGTACATGACGGGTGGCATGAGTCACTTGGACACGTGGGATCCGAAGAAAGACAGTGAGGTGATGGGGCTGACCAAGGCAATTCAGACGAAGGCGGATGGGGTTCAGATTAGCGAGTATCTGCCGTTGATGTCGCGCCAGATGGACAAGGTGGCTTTGATTCGGTCGATGTCATCGACGCAGGGGGCGCATGAGCAGGGGCAGTATTTCATGCGGACGAGTTACACGTTGCGGAGTTCGATTCGGCATCCGGGGATGGGCGCGTGGTTGGAGAAGTTTCAGAATCGAGGGAATCCCTCGCTGCCAGCGACGGTGATGATTGGCAATGACAGTCGGCATCCCGGAGCGGGATTTTTTGAGGCGAAGTTTGCGCCATTGATGGTGAGCAATCCGGAGTCGGGACTGAAGAATGTGAGTCGGTTGGAGCGGTTTACGGAGGAGGAGTTTCAGGAGCGGTTGAGTTTGTCGAAGAAGTTGGACTCGGCTTTTGAGCAGACCTATGACCTTGGGCGTGTGCGTGCTTACACGGACATGTATGATGACGCGGTGAAGATGATGAAGAGCGAGGAGTTGAAGGCGTTTGATTTGAGCGCGGAAGATGCGGGTTTGAGAGAGAAATATGGAGACGGCAAATTTGGTCAGGGGTGTTTGCTGGCGCGTCGATTGGTTGAGCATGGTGTGCGGTTTGTGGAGGTGACCTTCGGGAGTTGGGACACGCACAATGCTAATTTCACGAAGGTGCCAGAGATGTGCGATGAATTGGATGCGGCGTTGAGCACGCTGCTGTCAGACCTTGAGAAGCGCGGGATGTTGAAGGACACGCTAGTGGTTTTGGCCACCGAGTTTGGTCGCACGCCAGAGATCAATGCGAATGATGGGCGGGATCACCATCCGAAGGCTTTTTCCTGTTTGATGGCAGGGGGCGGGGTGAAGGGTGGGACGGTTCATGGGGCATCGGATGAACGGGGGAACACGGTTGCGGAGGGGGTGGTCAGCGTTCCGGATTTCAATGCGACCATTGGCTATGCGCTGGGGTTGCCTTTGGATCAGGTGCTGTTCTCGCCCTCAAAGCGTCCGTTTACCGTGGCTGACAAGGGCAAGCCGTTGGCGCATTTGTTTGCTTGATGAAGTAGCGGACAAGTCATGGTGATCGAGATGTTTCTGAGAGGCGGGCTACTGGTGGTCGCCGGTTGTGGGTTACTGGCGGCGGAGAAGCCGGTAGCGAACTTGACCTTTTTTGTGGGAGGCATCGAGTGCGCGGCGTGTGTGGAAGTGGTGAGGCAGTCGGTGGCGGAGGTGGAGGGCGTGGCGAACGTGGAATTGGAGCAGCGGCTGGACAGTGTGGCGCGGGTAACGTATGACCCGTCGAAGGCGAGCGCGCATCAGATCGCGCAGGGAGTGATGGAGGCGGTGCAACTGCATGGCAGGCCGTATGAGCCTTGGCTGCATTTGAAGGTGCCGGATTATTCCAAGGGCGGGAACGCGGCGAAAGTGGATGCGGTGATGGCGAAGATGAAGGGGTGGGTGGATATCGCGGTGATGGACGAGAAGACGGGGGAGTTTCTGGTGCATTTCAAAACGTTGAAGAAAGACGAGTCGAAAACGGGGCCCCAGGGGTGGCGGCCAGAGATGCTGGAGAAGGCGCTGAGCGGCCCGGTGCCTGAGGGATTGGGGTTGGCGTGCGAGTGGGTGACTGAGCCTTACTGAGAGTGGATTGGGGGACATCAATAAATCCTGCCTTTTGTAAAGCCTGTAGTAATCCTCCCTCTAGCTATTGCGCTTCCGACTACTTCGCCAGCCCTCGTAATGGCTGAAACTGGAGGTTTGTCCCATCATAATGGCACCACCATCCCTTCGGCCTCGGCGAGCTTTTTCTGGTTCCCGTCGAAAGTGAGGAATTGACCGATTTTGAGATGCTTCGCTGTAGCGAGATGGATGATATCCATGGGGCGGTGCCCGCCTTTCATGGTGTGGGTGGCTGAAAGGGTCTCCGCAATGCTATGCACATCGGGCCATTCCACCGGCGTCAATGTCAGGCTGCCTGCCTTCACATTGGTTGCCAGCACTTCCATCATGCGCTCGGCTTCCAATTTTGAAAATCCCTTCGTTTTGTCCCTCTGATGGCGAAACACCTGAAATCGGGCGGATTGACGGAACTCCCAGAGGACTTGGGATGACACGGTGATCTCACCATTGAACCGCTTGATGAAGGCATCGGCACGTTCTGAATTGTCTTGTTCCCGGTAGAGGGCGCAGAGAAAGGAGGTGTCACTAAAACAACGCATCTTATTCGTCGCCCTCCAACTCCGAGGCTCGCATTTCCGCTACTTCGGCCGCACTGAATTTTTTCCCTTTCCATATGGCCTTTCGCTGAGCGGCAAAATCAACTCGGGGTGGCCGGGACGGAGTTGGTTTGGCAATGGGTAAAAGTGTGGCATAAGGTTTGCCACGCTTGAGAATCTCGACGGATTCTCCGTTGTCCAACCAAGAGGAAACGCGGCGGAAGTGATTGCGTAAGTCTGCGGTAGTGACTGTTTTCATGATACTTCAGCATATCATGAAGCGAGCGCTTCGGAATTGATTTTTTATGAGGCAGAGCGTGTTCAGGAAGAACGCATCGGAGCAGCGCCCAGGCTTTTTAGATCGGATAGGCTTGAGCAGAAATCGCCAGCGACTCGCTGTGGAATCCAAAATAGGTGGAATCTGCTAATCAAACTCTCCCGCTTGCCTCCAAGAGGTTGGAGTTGCACCGCCACCGCTGTTGGTCCCAATATAGTTTGCCGAATGCTTCCTGGGGTGCGCGATGGTGTTGTCAAACCATCAGTTCGGATTCCTGTCAGCGGGAGCGCGTTGTGCCACGCCGTCCCGGTTTGTGCATGACGCCAGCAAAATGGCAAAGGCTAGCAGCATGAGTCTGATGCCAAAGGGGGAACACGACGTAAGTGGGGATAAGTTTCCTCGCGAGAGCATTCACGCGTAGCGCATGACGTCAAGCTCAATAGCCCAACCAAGGTCCAAGCCAGCGTTCCATCTCCTCGACGCTCATGCCTTTGCGGTTGGCGTAGTCTTCGACTTGATCTTTGCCGAGGACGCTGATGCCGAAGTAGTGGGAGTCGGGGTGGGCGAAGTAGAGGCCGCTGACGGCGCTGCCGGGATGCATGGCCATGCTTTCGGTGAGTTCGACGCCGGTTCTGGCGGTGGCGTCGAGCAGGTCGAACAAGATGGGTTTTTCGGTGTGATCGGGTTGGGCGGGGTAACCGGGGGCGGGGCGGATGCCGCGGTATTTTTCTTTGACGGTTTCTTCGAGGGAGAGATCGCCGGGTTTTTCGTAGCCCAAGTCGAAGCGGGCCTGCTGGTGGAGGTATTCGGCGAAGGCTTCGGCGAGGCGATCGGCGACGGCTTTGGTGAGGATGCCGCTGTAGGGGTCATGGGCGTCGTCGAATTCTTTGGAGAATTCATCCGCGCCGTGGATACCGACAGCGAAGCCGCCGATGTAGTCGGAACGACCGCTGTCTTTGGGGGCGATGTAGTCGCTGAGGGCGAAGTTGGGTTTGTCCTTTTTGATGACCTGCTGGCGCAGGGTATGGAAGACAGTTTTGACGGTGGTGCGTGATTCGTCGGTGTAGACTTCGATGTCATCACCGATGCTGTTTGCCGGGAAGAAGCCGTAGATGCCGCGGGCCTGGAAGCGATTTTCGGCACTGATGCGGTTCAGGAGGGATTGGGCGTCGTTGTAGAGTTTGAGGGCCTCGGCTTCGGCGGAGACTTTCATTTGGGGGTCCTCGTGGGCGGAAGAGAAGCGGCCTTCGCCGGGGATCCAGCGGCCACGCAGTTCCCAGGAGTGGAAGAAGGGAGACCAGTCGATGAATTCGCGCAAAGTGGCGACGAGTTCGGTGCCTTCGATGGTTTTGGTGCCGGTGAAGGAGGGTGTGGCGATCTCTTGAGTGGTCCAATCGCTCTTCTGGGCGCGTTCGCGGGCTTGCGCGAGGGAGAGGAGTTCACGGTCTTTCTTTTTGCCGTATTCGTCGCGAAGGCGGGTGTGGCGGTCCTCGTTTTTCTGGATGAAATCGGCTTTTTGGTCGTCGCTGATGAGGGAAGTGGTGACGGGCACGCTGCGTGAGGCATCGAGGACGTGGACGATGGGGCCGCTGTAGTGGGGGGCGATTTTGATGGCGGTGTGAGCCGCGCTGGTGGTGGCGCCGCCGATGAGCAGAGGCTGTTTGAAGCCAAGGCGTTCCATTTCTTTGGCGACGTGGACCATTTCGTCCAGGGAGGGCGTGATCAGACCGCTGAGGCCGATGACATCGGCGCCGACTTCGACGGCTTTGTCGAGGATCTTCTGGCAGGGCACCATGACGCCCATGTCGGTGACTTCGAAGCCGTTGCAGGCGAGGACGATGCCGACGATGTTTTTGCCGATGTCATGGACGTCGCCTTTGACGGTGGCGAGGACGATTTTACCGGCGCTGCGTTGGGCGGGGTTGGCGGCTTTTTCGGCCTCCATGTAAGGTTGCAGGTAAGCGACGCTTTGCTTCATGACGCGGGCGCTTTTGACGACCTGCGGCAGGAACATTTTGCCGGCACCGAAGAGGTCGCCGACGACGCTCATGCCATCCATGAGGGGGCCTTCGATGACGGAGAGGGGTTTGCCGAGTTTCTCGAGGGCCTCGGCGGTGTCGATGTTGATGAAGTCGGTGATGCCGCGGAGGAGGGAGTGTTCGAGGCGTTTTTCGACCGGGGCCTCGCGCCAGCTCATGTCGATTTCGGCTTTGTTGGAAGTGCCGGCCTGGCCTTTGAATTGTTCGGCGAAATCGACGAGGATCTCGGTGGCGTCGGGGCGGCGGTTGAGGATGACGTCCTCGACCTTCTCGAGCATTTCTTTGGGAATCTCTTCGTAAACCTCGAGCATGCCAGCGTTGACGATGCCCATGTCCATGCCTGCCTTGATGGCGTAGTAGAGGAAGACGCTGTGCATGGCCTCGCGGACCTTGTTGTTGCCGCGGAAGCTGAAACTGATGTTGCTGACGCCGCCGCTGACTTTGGCGTGGGGGAGGTTTTCTTTGATCCAGCGGGTGGCGTTGATGAAGTCGAGGGCGTAGTTGTTGTGCTCTTCGAGTCCGGTGGCGACGGTGAGGATGTTGGGGTCGAAGATGATGTCTTCGGGCGGGAAGTTGACTTCGTCGACGAGGATGCGGTAGGCGCGTTCGCAGATGCGGATTTTCTCTTCGTAGGTGGCGGCCTGGCCTTGCTCGTCAAAGGCCATGACGACGGTGGCGGCGCCGTATTGCTTGATTTTGAGGGCGCATTCTTTGAATTTTTCCTCGCCTTCCTTGAGGGAGATGGAGTTGACGATGCCTTTGCCTTGGAGGCATTTGAGGCCGGCCTCGATGATTTCCCATTTCGAGGAATCGACCATGATGGGCACCTTGTTCACCTCGGGCTCGGTTTGGAGCAGGATGAGGAATTTGGTCATCATGGCGACGCCGTCGATGAGGCCTTCGTCCATGCAGACATCGATGACATTGGCGCCGCTTTCGACCTGCTGGCGGGCGATGGCCACGGCTTCTTCGAGCTTGTTCTCCTTGATGAGTTTGGCGAATTTGGGGGAGCCGGCGACGTTGGTGCGCTCGCCGATCATGAGGTAGTTGGAGCTGGGCGTCAGCACGTAGGGCTGGGAGCCGCTGAGGCGCATGGTTTGGTTGTCGGCGGGGACGATGCGAGGGGGGAGGCCTTCGACGGCTTTGGCGATGGCGGCGATGTGTTCGGGGGTGTTGCCGCAGCAGCCGCCCATGATGTTGACGAAGCCACTGGAGCCGAAGTCGGTGGCGTAAGCGGCCATGTCTGGTGGGAGGAGATCGAAGCCGGTGGGGGCGAGGGGATTGGGCATGCCCGCGTTGGGGTAGGCGGAGACGAAGCAATCGGCCTTGGCGGCGAGTTCGGCGAGGAAGGGCCGCATTTTGTCAGGGCCGAGGGAGCAATTGAGGCCGATGGAGAGCGGCTTCACGTGCCGCATGGCATTTAGGTAGGCCTCGGTGATTTGACCGGAGATCATGGTCTCACCGCCGGGACCGACGGCGGCGCTGATTTGAACGGGGAGTTCGAGGTGGTCTTCCTCGAAGACTTCGCGGATGGCGACGAGGGCGGTTTTGGCGTTGAGCGAGTCGAAGATGGTTTCGACCATGAGGGTATCGACACCGCCGGCGATGAGGGCGCGGACTTGGTGCTTGTAGGCGGCTTTGACTTGGTCGAAAGTGACGTAGCGGAAGCTGAGGTCGGTGAGGTCGGGGAATTGAGAGAGGGAGACGGTGAGGGGACCGATGGCACCGGCGACGTAGCGTTTGCGGCCGGATTGGTCACCGATTTGGTCGGCCCATTTGCGGCATTGTTTGGCGGACTCGAAATTGATTTCCCACGCGAGGTCGTTGAGGAATTTGTCTTCGAGGACTTCCTGGAAGAAGTCGGGGTCTTTGCGGCGGCCTTCGGGGACTTCTTTGAAGAACTCCGCCTGGGCGATGCTGGTGCCGGAGAAGGTGTTGGTTTCGATGATGTCGGCACCGGCTTCGAGGAAGCGGCGGTGGATGTCCTCGATGATGTCCGGGCGGGTGATGGAGAGGATGTCGCCGTTGTTGAGAAGGTCTTTTTCGTTAGAGAGGAAGCGAGAGCCACGGGCATCGGCTTCGGAGAGACCGTAGCCACGAATGGTGGTGCCCATGGCGCCGTCGATGACCAGGATTCGCTGGCGCATGGCGGCTTCGAGTTCGGGACGGCAATTGGGACGAGCAGGCATGTTGGAAGGAGGATAGCGCAGGCGGGGCCGGGGTCAAATTTGTTTCATATCAACGTATGATGATTCGTGGATGGATGGAAGATTGGGAAAAGTAGTTGAAGGAGTATGGCAATGATGCCATACTCGAGGGATGAAAATGACCATGCACATCGATGAAGCCTTATTGAAAGAGGTGATGGCGGCAACGGGAGCAGCGAGTAAGACGGCTGCCGTGCACGAAGCTTTGAGGAAAGTGGCGGTCAAATACAGGCAAAGGGAAAGGTGGAAGAGGGACTTGGGGATGAGCGCGGAAGAGTTGGTGGCCGCCTATGATCCTGATGTCGCTTTGGGGTTGAGGGGGCACTTGGTGGAGGACGAGCCTGCATTGGTGGCTGAACAGGGCGAGACCTATGGAGGATAATGTCCTGGTGGATTCGAGTTGGTTTATCCAGCGGTATCGGGAAGGGAAGGACCCTTTCCGGCTGCTGGAGGCCTCGGATTTTGACCATGAGTTCTATTCGTGCGGCGTGGTGATGACCGAGGTGTGCCGGGGGGTGAGGAATCGGCGCTTGTATGAGGCCATTCGGAAAGACTTTGCCGTCATGTGTTGGGTGCCGACGACGGCGATGGTGTGGGAATTGGCGACGGATTTGGCGTGGGAGTTAGCCGGGAAAGGGTTCACCATGCAGGTGACCGACCTGGTGATTGCGGCTTCGGCGCTGACCAGTGATGCGATGGTCCTGACTTTGGATTCGGATTTTGCGAGGATCCCGGGGCTGCGGGTCATCGACACGCTAACGTGAGGGAACTCAGGAGCGGCCTTGGAGAAGCATACGGACTCCGAAGACGATGAGGATGACGCCGAAGATTTGGGTGAGGCGCTCGTTGGACATGTTTTTGAGCCAGCCTGCGCCGAAGTAGGCGAAGGTGGCAGCGGAGATGGAGGTGACCGCGGCGAACTTCCAGTCGACGAGATCGTTGCGAGCGTTTTGGATGGTCGCGGTGAGGGCGGTTGGGATGATGATGGCCAGGGAAGTGGCGACGGCGACTTTTTGCGGGAGACCGAGGAGGCTGACGAACGCCGGGACCATAACGACCCCTCCGCCGACGCCGCAGAGTGCAGCGACCACACCGCTCAGCACGCCGATGGCGAGGGCGGTGAGGAGGGTGACCAGGGGCATGGGGTGCCGGGGTTAGGCTGGCACGCCGGCCAGGTCCCCAGGAAGACCGCCTTCGTCTTCACGTTGCTGCGTCCGAGGTTTGGATTCGGCGGCGACTGGAAGTGGTGGGGGAGTTGGGGGCGTTTTGGGATGGTCGGGTGGGTTGAGCATGCGACCGTGGGCCATGATGTCCTTGATGTGGATGCCATCGAGGGTTTCGAACTCGAGCAAGGCGGCGGCGATGGCGTTGAGTTGGTCGCGGTATTTGGTGAGGAGATCGGTGGCCTTCGAATAGGCTTCGTCGATGAGGCGTTTGACTTCCTCGTCGATTTGCTGGGCGGTGGCTTCGGAGTAGTTGCGGCTGCGTGAGATGTCGCGGGCGAGGAAGACGGCGCCTTCTTCTTCGCCGTATTCGACCATGCCCATGCGATCGCTCATGCCCCAGGAGCAGACCATTTTTCTGGCGAGATTGGTGGCCTGGCGGATGTCGCCCATTGCGCCGTTTGTGACGTCGCCGAACTGGATTTCTTCGGCGACCCGGCCGCCCATGGCGACAACGAGATCATCGAGGATTTCGTTGCGGCGGAGGGTGAACTTGTCCTCTTCGGGCAGCCACATGGTGGAGCCGAGGGAAGGGCCGCGGGGGATGATGGTGACCTTGTGGAGGGGGTCGGTGTGATCGAGGACTTCGATGAGGATGGCGTGACCGGCCTCATGGTAGGCGGTGTTTTCTTTTTCTTTCTCGTTGAGCGCGAGGCTGCGGCGTTCGCGACCCCAGCGGACTTTGTCGCGAGCTTCTTCGAGTTCGGCGCTGGTGATTGCCTTCAAATTGTTGCGAGCGGCGAGGAGGGCTGCTTCGTTGATGAGGTTGGCGAGTTCCGCGCCGGAGAAGCCGGGGGTTCCGCGGGCGATTTTGGAGAGGTCAGCGAACTCGCTGAGCTTCACTTTCTTGGCATGGACGCGGAGGATTTCTTCGCGGCCTTTGACATCCGGCAGGCTGACGGTGACTTGGCGGTCGAAGCGGCCGGGGCGTAGGAGGGCGGGGTCGAGGACATCGGGGCGGTTGGTGGCGGCGATGATGATGATGCCTTCCTGGGTTTCGAAACCATCCATTTCGACGAGGAGAGCGTTGAGGGTCTGCTCGCGTTCGTCATGACCGCCGCCCATGCCGTGGCCACGGTGGCGACCGACGGCGTCAATTTCGTCGATGAAGATGAGGCAGGGGGCGTTTTTCTTGCCTTGTTCAAACATGTCGCGAACGCGGCTGGCGCCGACGCCGACGAACATTTCGACGAAGTCAGAGCCGCTTATGCTGAAGAAGGGGACGTCAGCCTCGCCAGCGATGGCTTTGGCGAGGAGGGTTTTGCCGGTGCCGGGGGAGCCGACCATGAGGACGCCTTTGGGGATTTTGCCGCCGAGGCGTTGGAAGCGTTTGGGGTCTTTGAGGAACTCGACGAGCTCCTGGACTTCTTCCTTGGCTTCGTCGCAGCCGGCGACATCTTTGAAGGTCACTTTGTTGCGGTCCTGGGCGAGCATTTTGGCTTTGCTTTTGCCGAAGCCGAGGGCGCCGCGGCCGGCGGTGCGAATTTGCTGGCGGACGAGGAAGTAGATGAGGCCGAGGACGAGGGCGAGGGGGATGAGAGGGATCAACATGGAGCTGAGCATGTTGTTCTCATATTTGGGGCTGAGGACGAGTTCGGCCTCGGACAGCATGGTGTTGAGTTCGTCTTTCTGAAGGTCGACGTTAACGGAGACGGTGAAGGGGATGGGTTCAGCGGCTGCGGCGGGGGTGCCGCCGGTGGCGGCTTCGGTGACCGGGGTGGCGTTGCGCTCGATGAGGCGCCAGCCACGGATGAACTGCTCCATGGAGGTGTCCTGCTGGACGAGTTCGAGGGGCTTGTTGGGATCGACCTGACCCTCTTTGACATACTTGCGGAATTCCTGATAGGAGATGCGGGTGGAACGCTGAGCGGAGGTGTTGATCATGAGCGCTGACACCACGAGAGCGAGGGTCACGCCGAAAAACAAAAATCCGCGCCAATTGAATTGCGGGTCCTGACCCTTGCGTCCGGGTCCATCTTGGCGATTACCTTGGTTATCTTCTGACATAGTCTTGAATGGAATACGCGCGCGGAGTGCGGGCAGTTGATGAGCATACACGTCCTTTTGGGGTTGCCAAACGGAAGAAAGCGGGTGGGCAAGGCTGATTTTGTGCCGATACCGTTAATTTTTGCGAATTTCGGGTGGAGACGGGCACGTCGCTAAAACGTGCGAGTGTAGATGGGGGCCTGAGTGACGCGGGATTCGAGGGTTTGGGCGGAGGTGCCGATGACTTTGCCTTTGGAGTCGATCACGACGAAGGTGGTTTGGCGGTTGGCGCCGGGTTGATGGCCGAAGCGGTAGGTTTCGTTGGGTTTGGCGTCGAACTGGACGGCGGCGGAAGCGGAGGTTCCGGAACCGAATCCTTGAATCGAGACGGAGACGGGTCCGGCGGGGACGTTGAAAACGTTGTGATCTGCGCGCAGGACGCTGGGAGTGCGCCCGTTGATTTTTAGCGGTTGGACTGGTTGGGTGCCTTCGATGGCGGGTTGGAGGACACCTTGGGCGAAGATGAGCTGGCAGGAAGGGTAGCCGGGTGGGACGTCGATGCCATCGGTGGCGGCGCAGGAGACGAGCGCGAGGCAGTAGAGGACGAGGGCGAAGGGCTTGAGTGTCATGGGGCGCATTTAGAAGAGGGAGAGAGCGAGTGGCAATGGTGAATTTGGGGTGTTGGCTTCTCTGGCCTGCCGTTTCACTGCGGGCGGAAAGCTGGGGATGGGAGTGGCGTAGGTTTGAACATGACCCAACCGAGTTCTGCTGTTTCGTCCCGTCGTGCTTTCATCCAAACGAGTGCCTTGGCGGTGTCTTCGCTGGGGTTTCCGGCGATCACTCGCAGTGCGAGCCCGAACTCCAAGCTGCAGGTGGCGTCGGTGGGGGTGAACGGGATGGGGTTCAGTGACATCAAGAACATTGGGGAGCATGCGGGGGTGCAGTTTGTGGGATTTTGCGACATCGACAGCAAGCGGTTTGACAAGGTGGACGGGGCTTTTCCCGGGGTGGCGCACTTTGCGGATTTCCGGGAGATGTTTGCGAAGTTGGGGGATCAGATTGACGCGGTGAGCGTGGCGACGCCGGATCATATGCATGCGGCGGTGGCGATGGCGGCGATGCGGGCGGGGAAGCATGTGTATTGTCAGAAGCCTTTGGCGCAGACGGTGTGGGAGGCGCGGCAGATGCGGTTGTTGGCGGCGAAGAAGGGGGTGGTGACGCAGATGGGGAACCAGATTCACTCGAACATTGAGTACCGGCTGGGGACGCGGTTGATTCGGGAGGGGGCGATCGGGAAGATCAAGGAGGTGCACTCGTGGGTGGGGGTGACGGGCAATGAGCGCAACAAGCTGCTGGAGCCGCCGGCTGCGGAGAAGGTGCCGGAGCATGTAAACTGGGATTTGTGGATTGGGGTGGCGCCGATGCGGGAGTACTCCGGTGCGTATCATCCGTTTGTGTGGCGGGACTGGCAGGATTTTGGAGGCGGGGCGCTGGGGGACTTTGGGTGCCACATTTTGGATCCTGTTTTTACGGCGCTGGGTTTGAAGGCGCCGCTGACGGTGGTGGCGCAGAATAGCGGGATCAATCGGCACATTTGGCCGACGAGTCAGCAGGTTCAATATGTGTTTCCGGGGAATGAGATGACGGCGGGAGACCAGCTGAAGGTGACGTGGACGGATGGGGGGCTGAGGCCGGACCGGAAGCTGGCGAAGATGCCGCCGGAGTTGGATCTGCCGAAGAGTGGGTCGTTGTTTATCGGGGAGGAAGGCAACCTGGTGCTGGCGCATGTGGCGGGGCCGAGGCTTTATCCGGTGGAGAAGTTCAAGGGGTTCAGCTATCCGAAGGAGGAGGGGCGGAACCACTGGCATGTGTGGGTGGACGCGTGTTTGAGCGGCGGGAAGACGAGCGATGGGTTTGATTATGCGGGGCCGCTGGCGGAGACGGTGCAACTGGGGAATGTGGCGACGCGATTGGCGGTGGGTCAGGTGGACCCGCGGACGGGGCGGATGGAGACGCCGAGGCTGATTGAGTGGGACGCGGAGGCGATGCGGATTCCGAATCTGCCGGAGGCGGAGGCGTTGTTGACGCGGGACTATCGAGCGGGGTGGGAAATACAACCGGCTTGATGGGATCGATAGTGGGGCGAGCCGATGTCTCGCCCTCTGCTACCAGGATGCAACCTAGCCGGTTGCACCACTGGGTGTCTCACGCCTGGGACAGGCGTGGTACTATCGGCGGCGGCGTTGGCGGCTGGGGCCTTTTTTGTCTCGTTGGGGTTCGCGGTCTTTGCTGGCGGGGGGTTGGCCTTTGGAGATTTCGCGCCGTGGGGGTCCGCTGCGGCGTTGGGGACGGTCCTGGCCGCGGTGGTCGGAGCTGCCGGCGCGGGGCTTGGGTGCTGGGGAGGGTTTGTCGCCGTTGGTGAGGCGGAAGTCGACTTGCTTTTTGGTGCGATCGACACGGTGGATTTGGACTTTGACGTTGTCGCCGAGGCTGATGACGCGGCGGGTTTGTTTGCCGGTGAGGGTGGAGCGTTGGGGGTCGAAGACGAAGAAGTCGTCGGGGATGGAGGAGAGGTGGACCATGCCGCTCATGCCGAGGCGAGTGACATCGATGAAGAAGCCGAAGTTGCGGACTTCGGTGACGAGGGCGTCATAGAGTTCGGGGGTGTCGCTTTCGAGCTGAGCCTCGAGGTAGGCGTAGAGTTTGACGTCGCGGCTGTCGCGTTCGGCATCGGCGGAGTTGCGCTCGGTGATGCTAATGTGGTCGGCCATTTTGGCGATTTGCGCGGCGGGAGCGGGGATTTTGTCGAAGAGCACGCGGTGGACGATGAGGTCGGCGTAACGGCGGATGGGGGAGGTGAAGTGGGTGTATTTTTCTTTGGCGAGGCCGTAGTGACCGAGGGGTTCGACGGAGTAGCGAGCGCGCATGAGGGAGCGGAGGAAGCCGATCTTTAGCGCAGCGCCGATGGGCAGGGTGCTGAGTTTGCGGAGGAGTTTTTGGATTTCCTCGCGCTTGGAGAGGTTGCCGCAGGGGACGTGATGGGAGAGGACGGTTTCGCGGTATTCGGCGAGTTTTTCGTCTTTGGGTGCTTCGTGGATGCGGTAGACGGCTGGGAGGTTCAGCTTCATGAGGCGGCCGGCGACGGCTTCGTTGGCGAGGAGCATGCACTCTTCGATGAGCTGATGGGAGACGTCGTTTTCGTTGCGGTCGATGCGAAGGATGCGGCCACGGTCGTCGAGGCGAATTTTGTTCTCGGGGAAGTCGAGGTCGAGGGAGCCGTTTTTGAAGCGGGCGCGGCGGATGTGCTGGGCGAGCTGATGGGCCTGGAGGAGCATTTCCTCGAGGTGATCCGCGGGTTTGTTGGCTTCGATGACGGTGAGGGCTTCCTGGTAGGTGAAGCGGCGTTTGGAGTGGATGATGGCGGGGTAGAACTTGGCCTTGAGGACGGCGCCGCGGGGGTCGAGGAGGAATTCGACGCACTTGGTGAGGCGGTCGACTTGAGGCTTGAGGGAGCAGAGTTCGTTGCTGAGGGCTTCCGGCAGCATGGGGATGACGCGGTCCACGAGGTAGGTGGAGTTGCCGCGCAGGCGGGCTTCTTTGTCGAGTTCGCTGCCGGGGCGGACGTAGTGGGAGACGTCGGCGATGTGGACCCAGAGTTTCCAATGGCCGTCGGTGGTGGATTGGACGCAGATGGCGTCGTCGAAGTCTTTGGCGTCGTCGGGGTCGATGGTGACGACGTTGTGGGAGCGGCAGTCGGTGCGATCGACGAGTTCTTCCGGGCTGGCGACGATTTGAGCGTGGGCGTCTGCGATGGCGCGGGCTTCGTCGAGGACGGGGCGGGGGAAGGAGAGGGGGAGGTCGTATTGGCGGAGGACGGAGAGCATGTCGACGCCTTCCTGGTCGGGGGGTCCGAGGACTTCGACGATTTCGCCTTCGGGGCTGGAGAAGCGGTCCTGCCAGGAGAGGATTTCGACGACGACTTTGTCGCCGATTTGGGCTTTGCGGCCGACGTCTTTGGGTTCGGGGACGACGACCTGGTGTTGCATGCGCGGGTCATCGGGGATGACGTGGAAGACGTATTTGCCCTGGGCGAGGGTGCCGACGAGGCGGCTGCGTTTGCGTTCGAGGATGCGGACGACAGCGCCGGAGCGGGTTTCCGGAGAGGTGGCATTGCGGAGGCCGGTGGGGCGGACGTCGAGGCGGACGAGGACGCGGTCACCGTGCATGGCGGTGCTGGTGGCGTGATCGGGGATGGCGATTTCTTTGAGGCCTGGGGCGTCTGGTTGGACGAAGCCGCGGCCCTGGCGGGTGAGTTGGATGATGCCGGGGACGAGGTCGGCCTCTTCGGCGGCGATGTAGCGATTGTTTTTGGTGAGGAGGATGCGGCCCTGGGTTTCGAGGTGATCGAGGGTGGCGAGGAAGCTGGGTCGATCTTGTTCGGAGATCGAGAGCATGGTGATGAGGACCTCGGCGGTGGTGGGGCGGTAGTCCTTGTGGGCGAGGCGCTGGAGGATGATGTCCTCATGGGAGGGCGCGCTGCGGGTGGACCGTGTGGGGCGCTGGGTGGATTGGCCGCGTGAGGGGCGGTTTTCGGACTTGCGGCGGGAAGATCCGCCTGCTTGATTGCTTTTCATGTTGGGTATTTCTAACTTACTAAATCGTGTTTTGATGCTTTTGTCGATGGTGGGAACGCTGGGGGCGGTTGAGTCGGTGAGCGTTGTCTTGTCGGGGAATCCGGGTCCCTACGATGTGTCGCAGTGGAAGAAGGATTGGCCGGGGTGTGAATTTGAAGATGGAGTGAAGGAGGGGCGGTTTGGTTTGGTGGACCGCGATGGGATGCGCTGGTTGAGGGCGAGTTATGCAAAGGGGGCTGTGGGGCCGGATCAGGGTGGGGGGGGATGGCGGATGCCGTTTGGAACGCGTGAGGAGGCGGAGTTGCGTTACACGGTGCGATTTGAAGAGGGATTTGATTTTAACAAGGGGGGCAAGATGCCGGGGTTGTGTGGCGGGCCAAAGACGATCACGGGGGGTGATGCGGTGAATGGGAAGGACGGGTTTTCGGTGCGATTGATGTGGCGGAAGGATGGCCGGGGACAGGCTTATGTTTATCACATGGACCAGCCCTCGAAGTATGGGGATGAATTCGACTTTCCGGAGTCATTCCGGTTTCCGGTGGGAGTGCCTGTCACGATCCGCATGCAGGTGCGCATCAACACTCCGTCAAAAAAGGATGGTACCATCCGCATCTGGACCACGCCGCTTGGTGGTGCCGAGCAACTCCAACTGGAAAAAACCGGTCTTCGCTTCCGCCAAGTAAGTGATTATGGCATTGATTCGCTGTTGTTCAACACGTTTCACGGGGGGAGTGACAAGAGTTGGGGGCCGGCGCGGGATGTGGCGGCGGATTTTGCGGGGTTTGAGGTGCGGTGAGGGGTGGATTTGTGGTTCAAGCCAAATGGGTGAGGAATTGGGGGATGCGGAGGTTGAGCCAGGAGTGGAAGGGGTGGGTGAGGAAGGCGACGTGGCCGCCGTGGGTGGGGGTTTCTAGGTGGAGGTGGGGGTGGGTTTTGGCGAGGGTGGTGGGGAAGGAGGGCCTGGCGAGGAGGGGGTCGTCCAGGGCGCTGAGGAGGAGGGTGGGGACTGTGAGATTTGGTAGAAGGGGGAGGGCGCTGGAGCGGGTGTAGTAGTCTTCGGCGCTGGTGAAGCCGTGGAGGGGGGCGGTGAAGGCGTGGTCGAAGGCGCGGATGGAGCGGAGGGCGGCGGGGGGGAGGTGGGGGACTTGGTCGGGGAAGCGGTGGGCTTTGGTGGCGGCTTTGCTGGTGAGGGTGCGGAGGAAGCGGTTGCGGTAGAGGGCGTTGCCCGGTTTTTGGTCTAGGACGTCGGCGCAGGAGGCGAGGTGGATGGGGACGGAGATGGCGGCGGCGGCGGTGATGCGAGGGGGTGGGAAGCGTTCGCTGAGGTATTTGAGGATGAGGTTGCCGCCGAGGCTGAAGCCGATGAGGAGGAGGGGGCCGGAGGTGTGGGTGAGGGCGTGGTCGACGACGGAGGCGAGGTCCTCGGTGGCGCCGCTGTGGTAGGAGCGGGGGAGGCGATTGGGGCGTGTGCCGCAGCCGCGGTAGCTCCAGGTGAGGGCGTTGCACTGGGTGGCGTGCAGCGCGGTGACCATGTGGAGCATGTAGCTGGCGTGGGCGTGGCCTTCGAGGCCGTGGCAGAGGATGGCGAGGGGGGCGGAGGTGGGGTGAGGGAGATGCCAGTGGAGTTCGAGGAAGTCGCCGTCGGGGAGGTCGAGGGATTCGGGGGTGTGAGGGGGGATTTTGGGGGCTGGGAGGAGGGCTCGGAGGATGGTTTGGGCGTGGGGGTGGGTGAGATAGGGTGGGGGTTTGTAGGTGGAGGGAATGAGGGGCATTTGGGAATGCAGAGAGTGGAGGGGGCGTCAGGCGGAGTGGTGGTGGGCGTTTTTTGGGTTATTTTAGGCGGATGCGGGGGTTGAGGTAGGCTTGGAGGATGTCGACGAGGAGATTGAAGAGGACGATGAGGGTGGCGAAGAAGGCGGCGAGGGCCATGGCGAGGGTGAAGTCTTTGTGGAGTGCGGAGCTAATGAAGTGGCGGCCGAGGCCGGGGAGTTGGAAAACGGTTTCGGTGACGAAGGAGCCACTGAGGAGTCCGGCGGCGAGTGGGCCGAGGTAGTTTAAGAGGGGGAGACAGGCGAGTCGGAAGGCGTGACGGGTGACGATGCGGTATTCCGGGACGCCTTTGGCGCGGGCGGTGCGGATGTAATCTTGGGCGAGGGTTTCGCGCAGGCCACCGCGGGTGAGGCGGGCGACGGCGGCGGCGGAGATGAGTCCGAGTGTGAGGGAGGGGAGGACCCAGTCGTCGGCATCGTACCAGCCGGCGGTGTTAAACCAGTGGAGTTGGAGGCCGAAGAGGAGGGCGAAGAGGGGGCCGAGGACGAGGCTGGGGATGCAGACGCCGAGGGTGGAGAGGGCCATGGTGAAGCGGTCTTCGAACTTGCCTGCGCGAAGGGCTGCGATGGCTCCGGTGGGGACGCCGACGAGGACTGCGATGATGAAGGCGGCGCCGCCGACGGTGAAGGAGACGGGCATGCCTTGGGCGATGATTTCGCCGACATTCCAGCCTTTGAGTCGGTAGGAGACGGGGAGGTCTAGGGTGATGAAGCTCCAGAGGTTGCGACCGAGTTGGACGATGAGGGATTGATCAAGGCCGTAGAGGCGGTCGAGGTTTTCGCGGACGTAGTCGGGCATTTCGCGTTCGTTGGCGAAGGGGCTGCCGGGGCCGAGGCGGATGATGAGGAAGGTGATGGAGATGACGGCGATGATGACCACGAGGCCCTGGAGGAGGCGTTGGAGGATGAAGCGGGTCATGGGGAGGGTGGGGTGGGATTATTCAGCTAAGCGGCGCCAGCGGGATTGGTGGATGGATTTGCCTTGGGAGAGCCAGTGTTTTTCGAAGTCGGTTTGGGGGTAGGGGAAGGCGTCGGGGGGCCAGGGGAGGCGCTCGAAGGTGGGGCGGGTGGCGAAGTTTTCGATGGCGTTTTGGAAGTATTCTTCGTGGTCGGATTTGAGGAGGAACTCGCCGGTGCCGGGTTCGAGGATGCGTTCGAGGCCGGTAAGGAATTCCTCGCTGTTGATGAGGCGGTGTTTGTGGTGGCGTTTTTTGGGCCAGGGGTCAGGGCAGAGGAGGTGGAGGCGGGAGACGCCGGCGGTGGGGAGGAGCCAGGCGACAGTGTAGGCGCTTTCGAGGCGCATGACTTTGGCATTGGCGCAGCGGGCGGCGAGGGCTTTGCGGGCGGTTTTTTCGACACGGCCTTTGAGGCGCTCGACGGCGAGGAAGTCGCGTTCGGGATGAATGGAGGCGATGGCGGCGGTGAAGGTGCCGTCGCCGCAGCCGAGGTCGATCTCGAGGGGGCGGGTGGGGTCGGGGAAGATTTCCGATTTTTCGAGGTGGCGGAAGTAATTGGCTGGCGCAAAAACTGGCTGCATGAAAGAATGACTGGGTGCGTTGGTTGTGATGAACGTAAAGGCGTTTGGGCGTCAATGCACGTCTGTCGTTTGAAAACCCTGTATCCTATTCTTTAAATTCACCATGAATCGTCGTTCTTTTGTTGCTGTTACCGGAGCCGCTGTGGCGGGGTCGGTGTTGTCGCCCTCACGTTCCGAAGCGGCGGCTTTGGGTTTGGAATTGCCTGCGTTGCCCTATGCGCCGGAGGCGTTGGAGCCGCACATTGATGCGATGACGATGGGGATTCATCACGGGAAGCATCATCAGGCTTACATCACGAATTTGAAGGCGGCTTTGGCGGGGGCGTCGGTGGCGGAGACGGATGTGGTGGCGTTGGTTTCGGATTTGAGTGTGGTGCCGGAGGCGGCGCGGATGCTGGTGCGGAACAATGCGGGCGGGCATGTGAATCACTCGTGGTTCTGGAACTGGATGGCGCCTGCGGGCAGTGGTCCTGCGGGTCCAGAAGGGAAGCTGGGGGAGGCGATTCAGTCGACGTTTGGGAGCATCGATGATTTCAAGAAGGTGTTTGGTGAGGCGGGGACGAAGCGGTTTGGGTCGGGCTGGGCGTGGTTTATTCAGAAGGCGGATGGCAAGCTGGCGGTGGTGTCGACGCCGAATCAGGACAATCCGTTGATGAAGGGGGTGGTGCCGGACAGTGATCTTGGGAAGCCGTTGCTGGGGTTGGATGTTTGGGAGCACGCTTACTATTTGAAGTATCAAAACAAGCGGCCGGATTACATCGCGGCTTGGTGGAACGTGGTGAACTGGAAGGCGGTGGGTGAGGGGTATGCGGGGTGATTTTTGACAGGATGGACAGGATTTTTTTGGGATTAACAGGATTCTGAATGGGGAGCGGGCTTGCGGGCCCGCTTCTTTTTTGGGAGGGTGGGGGGATGAGTGAGGTGCGGAAGTTTGAGATGTTGCGTGTGCCGCAGGTGCGGTCGTTGGGATGGAGGGTTTATTTGGCGGTGGGTGCGGTTTGGTTTCTTGCAGGGTTTGGATCGGATCTTTATCGCGAGGGCTTGACCTGGAAGAATGGGCTCTTTGTGGGATTCCTGGTGTTTGCGTTGATCTGGGAATGGCGGGCGCGGAGGCAGCCGTCGAAATGGATGGAGCTTTCAGAGGAGAGGTTGTGCGGGCCGGTTGGAGGGAAGCTGTGGGTGGAGATTCCGAGGGCGAGTGTGGAGGAGATTGCTCCTATTGCTGAGGGGTTGCTGGTTGCGTGGAAGCAGGATGGGGTTTCGCGGTATACCGAGGTGATGGAGTATTGGTTCTCGGAGGCGGAGTGGGGAAGGGTTCGGGGGGCTTTGATGGAGTGGGGGAATCGAGGGGGTGAGGGGTGATTTTTGACAGGATTTTACAGGATTTGAGGATTAACGGGATTTGGGAGGGGGTTTACTTGGGGGGTGGGGTTGTTTTGGGGAGGGGGGTTTGTGTGTGGAGGGCTTGGGCGATTTGGCTGGTGAGCCAGAGGTAGTGGTCGGAGGGGAGGTGGGGGTCGTTGACGAATTTGAGGGTGTCGTGGACGGGCGGGGTGGGGGTGGTTTTCATGATGGCGGTGGCTTCATCGAGCTCGTCAAACATAGCGACGTAGAGGCTGGTGGTGCCGTTTTGGAGGCGGGCGCGCGCTTGGGACCAGAGGAACTGGCCATCGAGTCGGGGGACGGCGTTGAGGGGTTCGTCCTGACCGCGCATGGCGGAGAGGTTGCGCCAGCTGAAGCCGGGGAAGATGACGGGGAGAAAGGTTTTTTGGTGTTGGGTGCACCAGGCGAGGTCGCCGGGTTGGAGGGAGGTGATGTGTTTTTCGGCTTGGGCGGGGGTTTGGTAGCGGCCGACGGACCAGGGGCTGATGACATCGGCGAGGTTGAAGACATCGAGGCGGGCGGGGTCGGTGGTGGCGTCGCGCCCGCCGTCACGCCAGAAGGTGGGAACGCCTGCGAGGGTGGCCATGCCGCCGAATTCGGGGTTGCGGTTGAGGAAGCGGAGGAGTTCGGCGGTTTCTTCGAGGGAGTAGCGGCGGTCGTCGCTGAAGCCGATGCCCCAGACGGCGACGAGGGGTTTGCCCTGATGGTGGAGGTAATGGGGGTCTTCGTGGATGTGGAGGGTGTTGCGGAGGTGTTTCCAGTCCTGCATGACGTGGGTGAGGATGTCGCCCTGGTTGAGGCCGGAGAGGTCGTACATGAGGGCCCAGGCGCGGCCGGTCTGGCGGGAGGCGGTGCGGACGTGGTCGAGGACGAGATCGGCGTGGGCGCGGTTTTTCGAGCTTTTGAGCACGGTGCCGAAGCGCTGGAGGAAGACGCCGTCGATCTGGTGCTGCTGCATCCATTCGAAGTGGCGGAGGACGGTGCGCGGGTGGGCGGAACTGAAGACCTGGGCGGGGGTGCCGTCGGCGTTTTTCAGGGGGGTGTCATGGCGTTCGTCGGCGGTGAGTTCGGAGACGTCGGGCCAGAGGTCGATGTGGGTGCGGTCGGGTTTGTCGAAGCCGTAGTGGGTCCAGTTGTTTAGAGAGCCGTCGTTTGGGGTGTTGAACCAGCCTTGGTAACCGCAGAGGAGGCGATGGAGGAGTTCGGGCTTTTCGGTGGGGGCGGGTGATTGAGCGGTGAGGGTGGTGGTAAGGAGGAGGGTGGTGAGGAGGGTGGAGGCGAGGTTCATGCGAGGGGGCGGGGATGGTAGGAGGAGAGAAGGGGGAGGTCGGCGGGGGCGAGAGTGTAGGAGGGAAGATCGGACCAGGAGGTCCAGGCGAGGTGGGTGTGTTCGAGGGGCTGGGGAGGTGGGGAGTCGGGGGTGAGGCGGCAGATGAAGGGAGTCATGCGGATGGTGACCCAGGGGTAGGTGTGGAGGATGTCGGGGAGGGTTTCGAGGATTTCGACTTGGCAGCCGAGTTCTTCCTGGAGTTCGCGGTGGAGGGCGGTGGGGGCGGACTCGCCGGGGTCGATTTTACCGCCGGGGAATTCCCAGAGGCCGGCGAGGTGTTTGCCGGGGGGGCGGCGGGCGATGAGGAGTTGGGTCTGGGAGGGGTTCCAGATGAGGGCGCAGACGACGGGGGTGGGGGGCATGGGAGTGGAGAGTGGAGGACGAGCGGCTTGACTTTTTGGGGGATTTTTGGTGAAATTACGGGAAATGATTGGTGGTCGTGGTGGCTGCTGATGAACCTTGCTGAATGCAATGAATACGAATGCTGTGTTTGGATGCGTGGTGAAGGGGAAGGGATTGGTTGCCGGGGTGGCGGCGATATTGATGGGGGGCTTTTGGGCTCCGGTTTCAGTGGTTGGGAATGAGATGCAGGTGGTGTTTGAACAGGGGCGGGCGTTGTTTTTTCAGGGGAAGTTTCGGGAGGCGAAGCCGTTGCTGCAACAGGTGGCGGCGGCGGATCCGAGGCATGTGGAGACTCAGGCGATGCTGGCGCGAATCAAGCTGCAAGAGAAGCAGGGGCCGACGCTGATGGACAAGCTGGCGGAGGTGAAGCTGGAGACGGTGGATTTTTCGGATGTGACGGTGCCGGAGGCGCTGGAGGGTTTGAAGGAGCTGGCGAAGGTGGCGTCGGGTGGGAAGGTGGTGCCGAACTTCATCGTGCGAGGTGAGGCGGACATGCCGCAGCGGATCAATCTGAATTTGAAGAATATTCCACTGACGGATGCGATCAAGTATGTGGCGGGGGTTTCGAAGACGGTGTGCCGGTATGAAGCGAATGCAGTGGTGTTTTCGGGGTCGTGAGGGTGGGTGAAATTTCGGGATGCAAAGATATCAGGGCGGTCTATGGGTGAGGGAGTGATCGCCGTAGCAACCGCAAGTCAAAAGGGAGGGGTGGGTAAAACCACGCTTTGCATCAACTTGGCGTACTCGCTGGCGAGGCGGGGGTGGAATACGTTGCTGGTGGATACGGATCCCCAGGGGGCGGTGGGGCTGTCGCTGGCGAAGTCGAGCCGGACGAAGGTGGGGTTTTATGATTTTCTGACGGGGACGGCGTCGCTAGAGAAGGGAGTGATTCAGAGTCGGCTGCCAGAGTTGAGTATTTTGCCGGCGGGTCAGTATGATGAGTGCGCGCGGCGGGGGATGGCGCTGCATGATGCGCCGAGGCGGTTGGGGGATTTGATGCGGGAGGCGGAGTTGCGCGGGGTGGAGGTGCTGCTCATTGACACGGCGGCGGGATTGACGGGACTGAGTGAAGCGGTGGTGAAGGCGTCGGATTTTGTGATTGTGCCGCAGCAGGCGGAGCCGTTGGCGGTGCGGAGTTTGCCGCATTTGCTGGAGACGCTGGCGCGGTTTCGGGCGGAGGGTGCGGGGGTGAAACTGGCGGGGATCCTGCTGAGCATGGTGATGGAGGGGCAGGAGATGAGCCTGCAGGTGGCGCGGGAGTTGCGGCAGATGCTGCCGCCGGAGCTGCTGTTTAAGCAGAGCATTCCGAGGTCGGCGAGTTTTTTAGAGGCGAGTGCGCACGGGGTGCCGGTGGCGTTGCTGAGGCGGAATCCGCCGCCTGAGGCGCTGCTGTTTGACCAGGTGGCGGCGGAGTTGGAGGAGCACACGGGTTTGAAGAAAGAACGCGAGCCATTACATCGACATGCAAGTCTCCTGGATTGATTCCGACCAACTGAAGGGGCTGCTGGAGCGGCTCGGTGACAGTGTGCCGCAGGCGAAGTCTGGGACGCAGGCCTGGGAGACTCATACGATGCCTGAGGCGGGGGTGGAGCCGGTGTTGATGGAAGAGGAGGCGGCGGTGAGTGAGGAGGTGGGGCAGGCTTGGGGAGTGGCGGAAGTGGAGGTGAAGCCGGAGGAAGTGGAGGCGAGCGAGGCTGAGGCGGAGGCTGAGGACGAGGTGGAGTCGGGGGTGGTTGAGGGGGTGAAGCATGAAGAGGTGGCCCCTGAGGTGGCGCGGATTCGGGATCGGCTGAGGGAGGTGAGGGAGCGGGCGGAAGCGGCGGGTTTGTTGAAGCGGCCGATGCCGCCGTTGGCGGCCGTTGTAGCACCGGTGGCACCGGTGGTGATGGAAGTTGCTGAGACGATGGGGATGAAGGGCGAGGAGGAGGACGAGGTGGTGGTGACTGACGCGGGGGTTGCAGAGGAGGAGGGGTATTTTGAGGTGCCGGTGGGATCGGTGGTGGAGCGGGTGGAGGCTTTTTCTCAGTGGGCGCATCGGCGTTTGGATCCGGGCGAGTTGGTGTTGCTGGATGAGCACGGGGATGTGCTGTGGGGGGCGCAGGCGAAGGGAGCGCTTATTTTGTCAGCGATGATGGCGGCGAATGCGTTGAGTCGATCCAGTGCGGTGGGAGCGTGCCAAGTGGGGCGGGAGGTGGTGCGGCAGGTGCTGAGTTCGGGTGGGCAACTGGCGGTGTTGTCGTGCGACACGCAAGCGGGGTTGATTCATTTGGCGGTGGAGCATCCGACGTTGCGGGTTCGTGATGAGGAGATGCGGTTGTTGGAGCAGGCTTTGGTGTCGGCGATCGCGGCTGGGGCGTGAACATGAGGGGGGCGTGACATGGAACTGGTGCACCTTTTTTTGTCGTCGGAGCACAACTACTATGGGCATCACGGGCAGGCACCTGGAGAGGCTCCGATGGTGGAGGTGGAGCGGGCGAATTGTGTGGCGGGCAAGGGACTGGAGGGGGATCGATTTTTTGATTGGAAGCCGGACTACAAGGGGCAGGTGACGTTTTTTGAGATTGAGACGTTGGAGTGGCTGGAAAAAGCGCTGGGGGTGACGGGGAAGCCGGCGTGGGTGTTTCGACGGAATGTGGTGACGCGTGGGATGCGATTGAACGCATTGATAGGGAAGGAGTTCGAGGTGCAAGGCGTGCGGTTTTTGGGAACGGAGGAGGCGAAGCCGTGTTACTGGATGGACACAGCGTTTGGCGAGGGGGCGCAGGAGGCGCTGAAGGGGCGGGGAGGGCTGCGGGTGAAGGTGTTGAGTGATGGCTGGCTGACGCGAGGTGAGGTGGAATGAGAGGGGTGCGAACAGGGGTGTTGCTGGCGGGTGGGCGGTCGGTGAGGATGGGGCGGGACAAGGCGTTTTTGGTGTGGCGTGAGAAGCCGTTGTGGTGGTGGCAGGGGGAGTTGATGCGGGTGGGGGGGGTGGAGCGGCTGGTGCTGAGTTGCAGGCGGGAGCAGGGATTGGAGGAATTGGCGGGCGAATGGGCGGCGGGGAATGGGATGGCGTTGGAGGTGGTGTTCGATCCTGAGCGGGGGGAGGGAGGGATGGTTGAGGCACTTGAGTTGGGGATGAGAGTGGCGGGGGAAAGAGCGCTGGTGTTGAGTGTGGATATGCCGGAGGTGACGAGGGAATTGATTGAGGCGTTGGATGCCTTTGAGGGAGGTATTTTGTTTACGGGGAGCCATGGGCCGGAGCCTTTTCCTGGGATCTATACGGGGGCGATGATGGAGGTGATTTCGGCGATGGGCGGGGCGTTGCGGAGGGGATTGGACGCGTGTGTTGAAGGAGGGTTGGCGAGAGTGGTTGATGCTCCGGAAGCGCTGCGTGGTGGATTGGCGAATTGGAATCGCCCTGGGGATGTGAAGTAAACCCTGTCAATCAGGTTGGAGGGGGCACTCAGGAATTGGGGTCAAATCGCGATTGGCAAATGGGTTGGCTTGTGTTCGTGTAGGGGTTGCTGATTTTAGTGTGCCATGTCTTTTTTGTCTGACCCCGATTCCAAC
>JAIYDW010000237.1 GCA_027487315.1 Verrucomicrobiaceae bacterium
GACCGGCCAAGCCGTCGCCATCACCGGCTCCGAAGTCGCTGCAGGCTCCCCTGGCGTTGGCGATGTCGTCACCGCTTCCTTCTCATCGTCCACCTTTGACAGCGCCAATCTCATCCAAATTGAAAAAACCTCAGGCGAGTCCCTCCCCAGCAATTTCTCGCCTCAAATCACCGGCTTCACCCAGGCCGCCGTCAGTGGTGTCAGCCCTTTCCAATCCCGCACCCTCTCCGCCGTCACCACCAGCTATCAGGACACCACGCGCAGTAGCCCCATCCGCGGTCAAGCCTTCCTCGTGCCCTACCTCGGCTCCCTCACCTACCAGCCCCCCGGTTCTCTCCCACCCAAACCCACCGCCCTCGTCGGCAACACCGGCAACTACTTCGGCTACTCCCCCATCCCCACCCAGTTCCGCGCCTTCGTCTCAGGCATCCTCACCGAGTCTCTGCTCGTCGAAAAAAACCTCCCCCTCGCCCAGGTTGCCCTCAAATCCTTCTCCCCCCCTCGCCACGCTCAAGCCGCCGCGCCCGGCAACGAATTCTTCTCCTTCCCTGCCATCTATCAAACCAAATCCGGAGGCGTCCCGGTTTCTTCTGCCTCAGACTCCGGCATCACCCTCTTCTCCCCCACCGGCTCCGAGTTCCTCACCATCCGTGAAGGCACCTCCAACTTTCCTCCCACCGCCAGCCTCTTCGGCCAGTTCTCCGGCCGCCTCTCGCACGAGTTCCGCAACGCCGTCTTCCCCCTGACCCTACCCGGCTCCCCCCCCTCCTCCGACTCCGCCCTCGGCTCCTACGACACCGTCACCAATACCTACGCCCTCGTCGCCCGCGAAGGCGATGTCGCGCCCGATGCCACACCCACCTCCGCCACCTTCTCCTCCTTCCTCGGCGAAAACTCCGACGGCTTCGGCTCCCATAAAGCCGTCCTCTTCCGCGCCTCCCTCCGCGGCGCCGGCGTCACCGCCGCCACCAACGAGGGCCTCTGGGTCTACGACACCACCCTCAGCCCCACGCCCTTGCTCATCGCTCAAAAAGGCATCCGCATCTCCTCCATCAAGGGCACCCCAAAAATCACCCGCTTCCTCCGCTACGGCATCGACCGCCCCGGCGCCATCATGGTCCTCGCTCAAATCACCGGGTCAGGCTCCTTCGCCACAAACAACCTCGCACTCATCGAGTTCAGTCTCAGCCCCTTGAGCGCTCGCATCCTCCTGCAAAAAGGCACCCCCGCTCCCGGCACCAACGGCGCCCTCATCAAAGCCTTCCCCTTCATCGATGGACGCACCTCAGGCCACTGGACCGTCCTCACCACCCTCACCTCCGCCCCCGGCCGTGCCGATGCCACAAACGACCTCGCTCTCTACACCCATCAAACTTCCGGCAGACACGATCCCGTCCTCGCCCTCCGCAAAGGCTCCCGCTTCAATCGCCCAGGCTCCGAAATCATCAAATCCATCCTCCTCTCCGCCCCCGTCACCGACGCCCGCTCCGGCGCCCTCGGCATCGGCCTCGGCCATGTCATCGACGTCGACCGCTCCGTCGCCGCCATCCTGACCTTCACCGACGGCATCCAGTGCCTCAGCACCGTCAATCCCTGACCCGTGCAAAAAGTCGGCGCACGCTTAGACCGGTTCTCGAAAGGATTGTCATTTTGATCCGGCGAGCGCAGCGGCCTCAGTGGCAAGGAAGTCGCGCAGCCCGCTATTAAATCAATAGCGGGCAAGCGGCTGACGCAGCCAATGAGGCCGCTCCGCCGCCGGGCAAGGTGACAAGAATTTCGAGAGTCGGTCTAAAACCCCACCATCCAGAACTCTTGCTGAGAAACACTTTCCGCCTCCCCCAGCGTCATCCATCGCTCCTTATACCGCTCCCCCCAACTGTCACTGAACGCGATCTCATTGGTCTCCGCATTGTAACCAATGATCAGCACCACATGCGCGCTCTCCTTGTCCTTCGCCATCGCCCCGGTCTCGTTGATCCCCGCCATTTCCGTCTTCCAAGCCACCCAATCCGTCGTCTCCGCCCGCTTCTTCGTCCGCTCAGTCGCTTTCGAATTCCACTCATCGGACGAAAAAATCCCCCAAATGATCGGCACTCCCTTGTCGATGTACTTCGTCAAATCCTTGATCTTCAAAGGCCCGGTCCACTGATCAAACGACCGCCCCTTCCGCCGAATGTCCTTCCCCACCGCCGCCAGCAACTCATTCACCACCGTCCCCCCGCCCAACCCCGTCCCGCCCGCCATCGCCAGCACATACATGTCCGCCGGCACCCCCAAATAACGCATCGCCCGCTCCGCCGTCGCTGGCACACAATACCCCTTCGGCCCCTGGTCCACCATCGGAATGTCCTGAATGATGACATCCCCGTTCTCACGCCGCTGCACATTGCCAGCCGCCTGCGCCCGAATCTCCACATCCTTCAATCGCTCTACCTTCCCCCCGGCATCCGCAAACGCCTGCGTCGCCACCTCGATCCCCACATACTCCTCCTCCACCTCCGACAGCAAAATCGAGTGTCCCCTCCAGTCCCATCGATACACCGTCCGCCGCCCCTCCCCCTCGCCAAATCGCTGCTTCACCGGCTCCCCCATCTTCTTCGACAGCACCGCCGTCACATCATCAATGTCCTTCTTCATCGCCTCAGCCAGCTTCGCCAGCGCATCCTTCGGCGTCGCCTTCTTGTCAAAGTGCTGCTCCGCCGATCCTGCCGCCCCAAAAAAATCGCCCTTGTTCGCAAACACCATCGAAAACTGCACCGGCTTCCCCCCCTCCGCATACAGCGCCACCGAATACGGCCGCGCCCCAAACAACCGATAATCCTCCTTCGGATAGCTCCGATAACTGCTCTGCGTCTTCGTCTTCGATTCCGCCCGCAACGCCAACTTCGTCGCCACCGCCTCCGCATCGCTCTCCCACAACACCGTCTCCCCAAAAATCGGTGCCCCCACCAGCGCGTTCAGTTCCTCAACCGGCAGATTGTCATTCGCGCTCGCTTTCGTGATGAACCCGGAAGCCATCGCCGCCCCCGCATCCTGAATGAACTTCTGATCCTCCGCCGAAAACGCCGCCACCGGCACCGTGAACTTCGTCCCATCCTCCTTGATGATCGTCGCCTGCCCATTCGTCACCCCCACCAACCGCGCCCGAATCTCCACCCCCTTGCTGCTCTTAAACGCCCGATACTCCTGCGCCCCGGCCAAACCCGGCATCAAAACGACACAACCCACCGACAAAACAAATTTCGCAAAACGCATACAAAGCAAAGTTGGACCAAGAGACTACTCAAACGCAAATCCCACCGCAAGCTTAGACGAGGTTCAATCCATAAAAACCGTAGCAAACCACACTCGATCTCGACGATTCAACCCACCCAAACCCAAAAGCCTCCCCTCCTCGCGACCTTCTCCCAAAATTGTCCTGCAATTACTCGCAACTCGCGCCATCCTACCACGTTAAAACCCTGATCTATTCCGCCCTCCCCTTTCACAACCGCATGTCTCTCGCCGCCTCCACCCTCCTCCTGCCCAGCACGGACACCGCTTGGCGGCTGTGGAAACCCAAGGCCGCAAGCGCCGGAGAGGAAGTCGAAAGCCCCGCTCACGTCCGCCAATCCTCCTCCCCCCTCGTCGTCGGACTCCCCGCCACCGCCTGCCGCACCCTCGGCATTCTCCTCCCCATGGCCGACCAGGAGGTCCTCGGCCAAATGATCGAAACCCAGCTCGAACGCCACGGCCTCCGCACTCCCGAAGGCACCCTCCGACCCCACCGCTGGCACCTCCTCGGCCAATCCGCCGGCATGGCCATCGTCAGCATCGACGTCCTCGCCGACCCCTTCCCCGACCACCTTACCGCCAATCAAGCCACCGACTACATCGCCGCCCTCCGCCTCCTCGATCTCCCAGCCAACGAACTCGTCGTCATCGAAGAACAGGGCGAACTCGTCCTCGCCGCCTCCTATCACGGACGCCTCTTCCGCAGTCACATCTTCGCCCCCGCCGGCGCCTCCCCCGAAGAAATCGCCCAGGAAATCCAAATCACCCGCTGGGCCCTCGAAGCCCAACCCGGCTTCGGACAAATCACCGCCGTCACCCTCGTCGGTCGCGGTTGGGAGGCCGATCGCATCGCCCGCCTCGCCGACCTCCCCGCCCACGTCCAGGAAACCCTCCCACGCGCTGGCCAACTCGAAGCTGTCCCCGCCACCTCCCTTCTCCCCGCCGCAGTCCGCGAAGCCCGCCAGCAGAAAATCGCCCGCGCTCGCCTCATCCGCTACAGCATCATCGGCGCCCTCATCTACGCCGCCCTCATCTTCGCCGCCTTCACCTACCTCCGCCTCCAAACCCAAACAATCGAAACCCTCCAGGCCAAGGTCGACGCCACCTCCACCCCTGCCGCCCAAGTCAAAAAAACCGCCGAAGCCTGGCGCAGCCTCGCCCCAGCCATCGACCCCTCCCGCTACGCCATGGTCCTCATGGCCGAAGTCACCCAACTCATGCCCCCCAGCGGCATCGTCATCCGCAACTTCGAATCCCGCCCCACCGACATCGAACTCACCGGCGAAGCCCGTGACCCCCAACTCGCCTACCAATTCCTCGAAGACCTCGAAAAACACCGCATCTTAGGCCGCTACGCCTGGAGCATGCCCCAACCCAACGTCCGCGAAAAAACCGCCACCTTCCGCGCCCAAGGCAAACTCAAATAACCCTCTGCATTCCCCAATCCGCCCTCCGCAATCCGCAATCGACATGGCCGCCCCCAAACTTTCCACACGCGAGAAGCGCCTCCTGGCTCTTTGCTTCTTCGCGTTGGCCTTCATGGCCACCATCATCCTCGCCAACTCCTTTTTACAACGCCGCTCTGCCTCCCTCACCACCATCGCCCGCCTCAAGTCCGAACTCTCCGAAAACGAAACCTGGCTCTCCGATCGCGACTACTGGGAAAAGCACGCCGAATGGCTCGCCCAAAACATGCCCACCACCGACAGCCTCGGCCGCTCCCAAGGCCAAATGCTCGAGGAAATCCAAAACGCCACCCTCGACCTCCAACTCAAAATCGAACGTCAAACCCTCCTCGAACCCGTCAGCCAACCCAGCTACCGCGAAGTCTCCGTGAACGTCCGCATCAGAGGTGATCTGGAAGTCCTCCTCCGCTGGCTCGCCACCCTCCAATCCCCCGAACGCTTTCAACACATCAAAGAGCTCGATTACGAAATCGACACCCGCGCCAAAGCTCCAAAACCTCAGGCCGAGTGCGACCTCACCCTCGCTCGTTGGTTCAAACCAGATGCCAGCACCTAACGGCAGCCCCATGAACCTCCTATCCTCACCCCTAGCCCTCCTGCTCGTCTGCCTCCTCGCGCAGACTGCTTCACTCCGCCCCCTTTCCGCGCAGGACTCCGCCGAGGATCCTGATCTCCCCAAACCATTCGACCCCACCCAACTCGCCTCCCTCATCGCGAACCCTCCCTTCACCCGCTCCGTCAACCCTTCCGACTCCCTCGTCCTCAGCGGCCTCGCTTTCATCGATGGCAAACCCGTCGCCACCCTCTTCGATTCCGCCACCAAAACCTCCTTCATCGTCTCCGATCAACCCAACGCCAAAGGCTGGACCCTCAGCGAAGCACTCGCCACCCAGGACATCCGCACCGCCCAGGCCAAAATCTCCATCGGCGGAGAAATCGTCAGCATCCGCTACAACAAAGAAGCTCTCTTGCCCGACAAACTCAAAAAGGAACGCTCCGGAGAAAATCGCGGCCCACCCCCTGGAGGCCCACCCCCAGGCGGCGGCGAAGGCTACCAACGCTCCGGCCCCCGCCCCTCCCAGGAAGACATCGAGCGCTACAAAAGCCTGTCAGACAAATCCCGCGAAAAACTCCGCGAAGAGTTCACCAAAAACCGCGAACGCCTCATGAACGCCACCCCCGAAGAACGCTCCGCCTTCATGAAAAGCACCTTCGAACGCATTGCCAAAGAAGATAGCGCCGGTGGTGGCGGCGGCAAACGCGACGGCGGCGACCGCAACCGAAGCCCCCGCTAACTCCCGACCCCAAACAAAGTACCACGCCTGTCCCAGGCGTGTAACAATCCCCCTTCCACCACTCTCCACTCTCCACTCTCCGCCCTCCTCTCCCTCCCATGCCCTCTCCCTCTCTCCCCCAGCGCCTCATCCCGCTCCTCACCACCCTCCTCACCACGGCCTCCCTGTCCGCTCAGGAACCCACCGCCGCGGCCACCCGCCCCAGCCCCGAGCAGCGCCTCTCCACCGTCCAGGCCGAGACCAAACTCCCCTCCCCAGCCCCCACCCCCATCGACTTCCGCTCCCCCGTCGAGCCCACCCGCCCCCTCCCCGAAATGCGCCTGCTCGCCCAGGCCACCCCATCCACCCCCTCCCCAGGCGCCGCCGGCTCCGACACCCCAACCGCCCCCGCCACCCCAGCCGATACCACCACCCCTCCTCCCAACGCCCCCACCCCTGGCGGCCCCGGCGGCGGCTTCGGCCCCGGCGGTGATCGCCCCCGCTTCGGCGGCCCCCGCGGCGGTGGCTTCGGCCCCGGCGGCGGCATGAACCCCGCTGTCGGTCAAGACGGCATCGAAACCATGATCGTCGATGGCGACAAAGTGAAACTCCAGTTCCCCAACAACCCCGTCGAAGACCTCCTCAACATCTACGAGCGCCTCACCTCCATGACCCTCGTCAAAGACACCGGCATCTTCGAGGGCGCCACCATCAGCCTCGTCACCCCCATCCCCGTCGAAAAAAGCGAAGCCATCCGCCTCATCGAAGCCGCTCTCCTCACCAACGGTTACGCCATCGTCATTGACCCCGGTGGCACCAGCGCCCGCGTCCTCCCCGCCCGCACCCAGGGCGCCACCGCCGTCCAATTCTCCCACGGCGTCACCCTCTATCAATCCGCCGCCGACATCCCTCAAAGCGAGACCCTCGTCTCCTACTTCATGGCCCTCGACAACCTCGTCCCCGAAGACGCCGCCACCATCCTCGCCAACCATGTCGGCCTCTCCATCTACGGCCGCATGACCCCCGTCACCACCCCTCCAGGACTCCTCATCACCGAAAGCGCCACCATCGTCCGCCAACTCATCAGCATCAAAGACGCCATCGATAGCCCCTCCACCGCTTCCGACCTCATCACCAAATTCATCCCCCTCGAACACGCGGACGCCACCGTCGTCGCCCAAATCGTCCAAGCCACCGTCACCGCCCAGGCCCAGGAACAGGAAACCAAAGGCATCACTACCCTCCGCGGCACCCCCGGCTCCGACGGCAAAAGCGACAGCAAAGACGGCAAAGAAAGCAAATCCTCCCCCACCCCGGGCGGCGTCCAGCAAATGAACGGCAAATCCTCCGAAGTCGTCACCATCACCGCCCAGGTCGTCGCCGACGCCCGCCTCAATCAAGTCCTCGTCGTCGCCGCCCCCGAAGACTACACCTACATCGCCAGCCTCATCGCTCAATTCGACCAACCTCTCGAACTCGAACAACCCTACGAACGCCCTCTCAAATACGCCTCTGCTGTCGACATCCTCTCCGCCCTCGTTGACGTCCTCCAGGAATCCACCGCCGGCACCACCCAACTCCCCGGCGGCGGCAGCCTCACCGCCCAGCGCGGCCAGGCCCTCACCTCCAGCAGCGCCCAACTCCTCGGCGGCAACCGCGCCACCAACAGTCGCGGCGGCCAAACCACCTCCACCGGCGGCGCCACCGACGACCTCGGCACCGGCTCCGCTACCGGCATCGGCTCTCGGCCCGACCTCATCAGCGGCCCCACCGAAGACAATGCCCCCGTCTCCGTCATCGTCGACAAAACCCGCATCGTCGCCGACCCCATGGCCAACGCCATCCTCGTCATGGGCCGCAAAGAAAACATCGAGAAGATCGACGGCCTCATCGACAAACTCGACCGCAAACCCGCCCAGGTCTACCTCTCCACCGTCATCGGCCAACTCACCCTTGGCGAAGGCATGGAAACCGGCGTCGACTACCTCACACGCTTCAACAGCACCCGCGGCGACGCCGGTGGCACCGGCAGCCTCTTCACCCGCCGTGACGACATCATCTCCAACAACAACATCACCGACATCCGGGACAACCTCATCACCTCCGCCTTCGGCCCCGCCACCGGCCTCAACCTCTACGGCTCCTTCGGTGACAGCGTCGATGTCTTCGTCAACGCCCTCGAAACCAGCAACCGCTTCAAGGTCCTCTCCCGCCCCGCCGTCTTCGCCCTCAACAACAAAAAAGCCACCATCACTTCCGGCCAGCTCATCCCCGTCCCGGCCCAGTCCACCACCTTCGTCGGCAACGGCGCCAACGCCAGCAACGTCACCACCACCATCGAATACCGCGACGTCGTCCTCAAACTCGAAGTCGTCCCCCTCATCAACGCCGACGGCGAAGTCAACCTCACCATCGCCCAGATCAACGACACCGTCATCGGCAGCCAGCGCGTCGAACCCAACGACATCCCCATCATCGGCACCGAACAAATCGTCACCTCCGTCACCGTTCCCGATGGCAAAACCATCGTCCTCGGTGGCCTCATCTCCGAAGAGAAAAAGAACGACCGCCAAGGCATGCCCTACATCAGCCGCCTCCCCCTCCTCGGCAAACTCTTCCGCCAGGACATCGACAGCGACAAACGCCGCGAGCTCATCATCTTCATCCAACCTCAAGTCGTCACCGACAACATGTCCCTCTTCAAAGCCTCCAATCAGGAAGACCGCCGCACCGACATCGGCGCCGAAGCCGCCATCCGCTTCCCCCAAGACCTACCCCAGGAATACGCCACCCCCCAAGTCACCGTCGACGACACCCGCAAAGGCTTCTTCTCCCGCCTCTTCCGCCGCCCAAGCAAAAAGGCCCCCAGCCCCCTCCAATAGCCCCCAAAAGTGGCAGTCACGCTCCGCGTGACCCCCTAAAGTACCCGTCACCGCTCCGCGTGACGCCCCAGTCGCTCCAAGCTTGCAACTCGCCCCCTCCCAGCCGAAACTGCCCCCATGCTCAAACTCGGACTCATCGGCTGCGGAAAAATGGGTGGCGCACTCCTCCAGGGAGTCTGCGCCGCGCTCGACGGCAAACAAGACCTCCACGTCGCCCTTTGCGATGCCGTCCCCGCCGCGGTCAAATCCCTCCGCGAAGCCCTCCCCGTCGAAACCTCCACCGGCACCCCCGCCCAAGCCGCCGCCGACTCCGACGTCATCCTGCTCGCCGTCAAACCCCAGGACATGCAGGCCCTCTGCCAAACCCTCTCCCAACTCTCCGGCCAGCGCCTCTACCTCTCCATCGCCGCCGGCATCTCCCTAGCCGACCTCCAATCCTGGCTCGGCTCCTCCCAGCGCGTCATCCGCGCCATGCCTAACACGCCCGCCCTCGTCGGCGCAGGCGCAGCCGCCTTCGCCCGTGGCACCACCACCACCGATGCCGATGCCGACCTCGCCCGCACCATCCTCGGCAGCGTCGGCACCGTCGATGAAGTCCCCGAAAAACTCCTCGACGCCGTGACCGGCCTCTCCGGCAGCGGCCCCGCCTACATCTACACCGTCATCGAAGCCCTCGCCGACGCCGGCGTCCTCAAAGGCCTCCCACGCGCCAACGCCCTCCGCCTCGCCGCTCAAACCGTCCTCGGCGCCGCCAAAATGGTCCTCGACACCGGCAAACACCCCGCCGCCCTCCGTGACGAAGTCACCAGCCCCGGCGGCACCACCATCGCCGGCCTCGCCCAACTCGAAGCCCACGGCCTCCGCCACGCCCTCATCCAAGCCGTCTCCACCGCCACCGAACGCAGCCGCGAACTCGGCCAACGCTAAACCCAAGGTGGGGCAAGCATCTTGCTTGCCCAGACCCCTCACTCTCCCAAGATCCGCCTCAACCGCGGCCCCACCTCCTCCATCGGCAGCCCCATCACGTTCGAAAACGAACCCGTGATCCCCTCCAGGATCAATGCCGTCCCATCCTGGATCCCATAGCCCCCCGCCTTGTCCAGCGGATCACACACCGCATGATAAGCCTCAATCACCTCCGCACTCAGCGCCTTAAACACCACCTCCGTCACCACTGCAAAAGCTTCCTCGGCAGCCCCGCCATCCCACACAATCACCACCCCCGTGCAAACCTGATGCCCTCTCCCCGAGAGCCTCTCCAGCATCCCCCGTCCCTCAGCCAAATCCCCCGGCTTCCCCAGCGGCACCCCATCCACATACACCAGCGTATCCGCCGCCACCACCACCGCCTCAGGGCGTTGCCCCGCCACCACTCGCGCCTTCAACCTCGCGTTCGCCAAAGTCAACGCCTCCGGACTCATCGCCTCATCATGCGCCTCATCCACCTCAGGCGCACAAACCTCAAACCCTTCAAAACCATCCGCCCTCAGCAATTCCGCCCGCCTCGGCGATTGCGACGCCAAAACCAACCTCCGATTTTCAACACCCCGATTCATCCGTTCACGAGTTCCTCTCAATCAAAATCACTTCTTCCGCTCGAATCAAAGCATCCCTCCCCTGAAACGTCTTGTATCGATAATATCCCGTTTTTCGTTGCATCACAGGCTCACTCGCCGCAATGAATTCCCGCCCGTCTCTCAGTGTCATCCGGTACGTTTCACTGCTTCCACAGGAGCAAATTGAAAGCAGCAAAAGTGCCGGAATCAAAGCTCTGAAAATTCGGGGCATAGCGTTTCAATCAGTGTGTTCTGTGCGATCTGGAAAAGAACTCGCTTCAACCAGGATGCAAGTTAAGCTTCAATTTCATGTCATCTCTCACCTTTGCCAAGCAGGCACTCAAAAACTGGAAGGACGTTGGCGCCATCGCCCCGTCCTCCCCCAGATTGGGCGCTCGCATGGCCGAGGTGGCTGAAGTCTGGCGTGCCCAACGCGTCGTCGAACTCGGCCCCGGCACCGGCGCCCTCACCGCTCCCATCCTCGACGCCCTCCCCCACGACTCCCAATACCTCGGCCTCGAACTCAACGACCATTTCGTCCAAGACCTCCGCTCCCGCCACCCCGGCCACCACTTCGAAAACGCCGCCGCCCAGGAGTTCGACTTCACCTCCCTCTGGCCTGACGATGCCACCTTCGATGTCGTCATCTCCGGCCTGCCCTGGACCTCCTTCCCCGATAGCCTGCAAACCGACATCCTCGACCACGTCCTCCCACGCCTCCGCCCCGGCGGACGTTTCGCCACCTTCGCCTACTGGGGCTTCCACCATCTCCCCAGCGGCCGCCGCTTCCGCAACCTCCTCCACTCCCGCCTCGTCGGCGTCGAGTCCAGTCGCATCCTCTGGGGCAACCTCCCCCCAGCCTTCATTTACGTCGGCCGCGTCTCAGAATAGCTCCTAGCCCACCGGGCGTCCCACCACAACACCGTCTCCCATGCCAAATCGTTCGGCACAGACCCCCCTCCAAGAGCCGCTTGCTGGCAAGTAGATGCCACAAATACTTGCGTCTCCCAGCATTTCATTGTAGCCTCTTGGCCCCAAAAGACGTACAATTTGTGCCAATCGCGGGGAACTGTTAGTGACAAACTTGGCACGCCCTTTGCTTCATCAGAGGGCGAGCCAAGTGTCGGAAACACCGTCCCGCGGTTTACCATCAACAAAACAAATCAACCAAACATGAAAAGCAAATCCATGAAATCCCTCCTCACTAAGTCTGCTGCCGTCATGGCCGCCTGCTTCGCCCTGAGCGCGCAAGCCGGCACCACCACCGCGCCAAGCGCCAAGGGCGTCCAGCCCGTCATCGAGCCAGAGTCCGATGCCCTCGGCCTCACCCTCGAAACCGGTTACGAGTCCGCTTACTACTTCCGTGGTCTGTGGTTCTCCAACAACAACGTCTGGACCAGCTTGGCCGCAACGATCCCTCTCGCGGAAAAGCTCACCCTGACCGCCGGTGCTCTCTACACCAGCACGGTTGATACCGACGTTGGCGGTGGTGACTTCGACTACTCCGAGCTCGATCTCTTCGCAGGCGTGACCTATGACGCTGGCTTCGCCAAGTTCGGTCTGACCTTCACCAACTACAACTTCTTCGATACCTTCTCCGGTAGCGTGAACGGTTCCACCTTCGGTTTCGCCGAAGCTCCTGATTCGACCCTCAGCGACGCTCGCGATATCGCGCTCTCCGTCGCCGTGCCAATCGGCAGCCTGAACCTCTACGGATCCTATGTCTATGACTTCCGGATCGAAGGTCACTACGCTGAACTCGGCACTGACTACACCATCGTTGTCAACGACTGGTTGTCCATCGTTCCAGCCGCTCAAATCGGCTACAACGTCTCGGACTACTATTCCTACAACGAAGTGACTGGCGTCAGCTCCGGCTGGAACCACGTCCGCGCCATGATCACCGCTCCGATCAAACTCACCAAGACCGCTTCCCTGGTCCCTTACATCGCCGCGAACTTCTCGCTCGATGCTCGTGAGCAAATCAACACCGTCGAAGGCCAAAACGACCTCTACGGTGGCGTCAAAGTGTCCGTGACCTTCTAAGATCACGGGATCGCTTCGATCTCATCTCCAGGCCCGGATGACCCAGTCATCCGGGCTTTTTTCGTGCTCGCACTAACCTTGCAAAACCCGTTCAGCTTGCTCCTTTGTCCTCGATGAACCAAGACACCCCTACCAGCTCCCTGAATTGGAATTCCCACTCCCTCACCCACGGCTGGCAGCGCGGCATCCACGCCTTCTACTGGGGCCTCGGCTTCACCCCCCAGGACTTCGACAAACCCCAAATCGGCATCGGCACCCCCCTCCTCGACGGCAACCTCTGCAACGTCCACACCCACGAACTCGCCCAACTCATCAAACAAGGCTGCGCCGAAGCCGGCCTCATCGGCTTCCCCTTCGGAGTCAGTTCCGTCAGCGATAACATCACCCAGGGCCACGAAGGCGGCAACGCCTCCCTCCCCTCCCGCAACGTCATCGCCAACGGCACCGAACTCGTCTGCACCTCCCATTGCTACGACGCCATCATCGGCCTGCACCATTGCGATAAAAATGGCCCCGGCTTCGCCATGGCCCTCGCCCGCACCAACTACCCCGGCCTCATCGTCAACGGCGGCTCCATCATGCCCGGCTGCCACAAAGGCAAACCCACCACCATCCTCGATGTCTACGACGTCGCCGCCCGCGCCGCCAACGGCACCATGTCCTTTGAAGAATCCGAACAAGTCATCCGCACCGCCTGCCCCGGTCCCGGCGGCTGCGGCATCGCCGCCTCCTTCAACACCTGGGGCATCACCATGGAAGCCATCGGCCTCTCCCTCCCCGACACCTCCTCCCGCCCCGCCATCGACGACTCCAAACGCACCGAATGCCTCCGCGTCGGCCACGCCGTCCGCCTCCTCCTCGAACGCAACATCCGCCCGCGCGACATCCTTACCCGCCGCGCCTTCATCAACGCCACCACCACCCTCGTCGCCATGGGCGGCTCCACCAACGGCATCCTCCACATCCTCGCCCTCGCCAACGAAGCTGGCGTCGACTTCACCCTGCAAGACATCCAACCCATCTGCCGCAAAACCCCCGTCCTCTGCAACTTCGCCCCCCGCGGCCTCGGCACCATGAGCGACCTCCACCGCATCGGCGGCACCACCATGCTCCTGAAACACCTCTACGATGGCGGCTTCCTCGATGGCGACTGCCTCACCGTCACCGGCCAAACCCTCGCCGAAAACCTCGCCCACGCCCCCCCAGTCCCCAAGGACCAAATCCTCATCGCCCCACTGGACGCCCCCTTCAAACCCCACGCCGACATCCAAATCTGCTTCGGCAATGTCGCCCCCAACGGCATCGTCTTCAAAGTCTCCTCCATGGACGATCCCCGCTTCACCGGCACCGCCATCTGCCTCGACGACTCCAAAGCCGTCCATGAAGCCGCCGCCGAAGGCCGCATCCGCCCCGGTCACATCGTCGTCATGCGCGGCGGTGGCCCCGTCGCCTCCGGCATGCCCGAAGTCCATGTCGCCAGCGCCGCCCTCACCGTCCCCGAACTCAAAGGCAAAGTCGCCCTCATCACCGACACCCGCGTCTCCGGCGTCTCCAGCGGCGCCGTCGGCGTCCACTGCTCCCCCGAAGCCGCCGTCGGCGGCCCCATCGCCGCCGTCCGCGATGGCGACCCCATCTCCTTCGACCTCCTCGCCGGCACCATCCACGTCGACGCCGACCTCACCGCCCCCGACAGCCAATCCCCCATCGTCCCCATCCGCCACCAACGCGGCTACCTAGCCGACTTCGCCGCCACCGTCACCCAAGCCCACCAAGGCTGCGTCAGCCAATGGGTCGTCAGCCCGTAATAACGAATTCTAGAGGTCTCTGATGAGTGTTCTCCGTGAACCCGGAAAATGGCTTTTGCGGCTTGGACTTCTCGTCTTCTTTGCACTCCTTGTCGTCTTTTTGACTGCACTATATCAGTATGAACAGAAAAGCCGGAAGGACGCGATGGCGCTCAGCAGCGCTAAAGCACTGCTCACCGATATGTGGAATGAGATCGATGAGCGATGGGCAGAGCGAGTCCGCATTCCCAAACCAGAGCTGGACGATTTGATCAAGTCACAATGGGGCAACGAAACGTTCGCAAACCTTACGACCTTTGATTCCGTGATTCTATCAGACCCCCTAATCATCTACCATGGCGATGAAGTGCGACGATATGTTCAGATTCTTTTTCGTGATGGAGCAATAGTTCCCTGGGACCGTCAGACTTGGCAAAGCGTTTACCTGAAACCCAACGACAACAAACCCGGAAACAAAACCCAACAAACCGAACCCTAACAGCAAGCCCTGCTCCGTTTTTTGGCGAAAATCCGGGTTTTGATGCCGAAAAGCCAAATGTACATTCCGCCACCCCTAAGGTTCACCCCTCCCACCCCAGAGTTCGGGAGTCGCACATTTCAGTTTGATCCGCCTTGTCCGGGCCCCCCTCACCCAAACTGATCCCACAGCAACTTCACCACCAGCGTGAACACCACCATCAAAAACACCACCCGCACAAACGGCGCCCCATGTCGGATCACCATCCCTGACCCCAACCTCGCCCCAATCAACTGCCCCACCACCATCACCGCCGCCACCTCATAGACGATGCTGCCCGCCACGACGAACACCAGCACCGACGCCACATTGCTCGTCAAATTCACCATCTTCGTGTACCCCGTCGCCCGCGTCAGTTCCAGACCCAGCAGCGACACACAACCCAGCGTCCAAAACGACCCCGTCCCTGGCCCGAAAAACCCATCGTAAAACCCCAGCACAACCCCTCCCAGCCAGGCAAACACTCCCGGCGAAAGCCTTGCCTGAACCGGCTTAGTCCCCAAACTCGGACTAAACAACGCATACACCGCAATCCCCAGCAGCAGCCACGGCACCACCATTTTCAGCCACTCATTGCTCACCTGCGTCACCGCCCAGGTTCCCAACAACGAAAACCCAAACGTCACTGCAATCACCAGCCGCATCTCCCGCCAATCCACCAGCCCCGCCTTCGCATACCGCGTCACCGCCAGCAGCGTCCCCCACACACTCTGCATCTTGTTCGTCCCCAACGCCAACTGCGGAGGCAACCCAACCGCCAGCAACGCCGGCACCGATATCAATCCCCCGCCACCCGCGATCGAATCAATGAACCCCGCCGCCAATCCCGCCAAAAACAGCAGCAGATAAGTCCAGTGAGTCGCCAAAGAAAAATCGATCTCCATCGCCCGCCTCCTTGCCCCCGCCCACCCCCCACCTCAAGCCCAAAAAACACCTCAAATGGGCGATGCCGCTTTTGCGACCCAACAAACACAAAAGAAAAAGATGGGCCTGAGCCCCGTACACTGCTTTCCTCATTTTCTCATGCCCTCCGCTCCCAACGCCAAATCCGCCTCCCCCTCCAACACCGGCCGCAACATGGCCCTCATCGCTGCCTTCCTCGGTTGGATGTTCGACGGCTTTGAAATGGGCCTCTTCCCCCTCATCGGCAAACCCGCCCTCCAGGACCTCCTCTCCGCCACCGCCTCCGCCGAAACCATCTCCGCCTCCCTTGACCGCTGGTTCAGCGTCATCATCGCCACCTTCCTCGTCGGCGCCGCCACCGGTGGCGTCTTTTTCGGTTGGCTCGGCGATCGCATCGGCCGCGTCAAAGCCATGTCCATCAGCATCTTCACCTACGCCGTCTTCACCGGCCTCTGTGGATTCGCCACCGAAGCCTGGCACATCGCCATCCTCCGCTTCATCGCCTCCCTCGGCATGGGTGGCGAGTGGGCCCTCGGCGTCGCCCTCGTCAACGAACTCTGGACCAAAGGCAACCGTGCCCTTGTCGCCGGTGCCATCGGCGCCGCCGCCAATATCGGCTACCTCATGGTCGCCGGCCTCAGCCTCGGCATGAACACCTTCATCGGCACCATGCGCTCATGGATCATCACCCTCGGCGGCAACGAACAACTCGCCGGCTGGCTCCTCGACAACCAAGCCTGGCGCTTCCTCATGCTCTCCGGTGCCCTCCCCGCCCTCATCATCTTCCTCATCCGCATCTTCGTCCCCGAGTCCGACAAATGGGAGGAAGAAAAAGCCGCTGGCACCACCTCCCACTGGAGCACTCCCGACCTCAAAGGCGTCTTCATTGGTGCCCTCGTCGCCCTCGGCATCATCTGGTCCTGGTCCCCCATGGGCATCGACGCCGGCATCACCACCCCCATCGCCGCCGTCATCACCGTCCTCGGCCTCATCATCGTTGTCTGGGGCTACCTCCTCCCCGTCCGCCGTTACCTCGACCGCGCAGGCATCGCCGGCAGCATGACCAGTTTGAGCCAGGCCACCATCCGCAAAAACCTCCTCCTCGGCGCCAGCCTCGCCGGCGTCGCCCTCCTCGGCACCTGGGGCGCCACTCAGCAATCTGCCAAATGGTCCACCTCCCCTGACCTCAACGCCAATGGCTTTGTCAACGTCGCCCAGTGGACCCAAATCGCCACCTCCCTCGGCGCCATGATCTTCTCCTTCTTCGCCCCCTTCGTCGCCAACAAACTCAACCGCCGCATCACCTACATCCTCATGTGCGCCGCCTCCCTGGCCGCCGCCCTCCTCTTCTATCAAACCAACGCTGTCATCAACACCTGGTTCTTCGCCACCGCCTTCCTCATGGGCGGCATCACCGCCAGCTTCTACGGCTTCTTCCCCCTCTACCTCCCCGAACTCTTCCCCACCTCCGTCCGCGCCACCGGCCAGGGCTTCTGCTTCAACGTCGGCCGCATCGTCGCCGCCATCGGCGGTCTCCAAATCGCCAACCTCGTCCTCGCCTTCGGCTCCTCGGCCAACGCCTACTCCGCCCTCTGCGCCGTCTACTTCGTCGGCATGATCCTCATTTGGCTCGCCCCCGAAACCAAAGGCCAAGCCCTGCAATAACGATCCACCCTCACGCCATCACCAGCCGCTCCTCCTCCTCGCTCAACCTCCGCCACTCCCCCGGCGCCAGCCCCAGCTCGCGCAACCCCAGCTCCCCAATCCGCACCCGCACCAGCCTCAGCGTCGGATGCCCCACCGCCGCTGTCATCCGCCTCACCTGCCGGTTCTTCCCCTCCGTCAGCGTCAACGCCACCCACGTCGTCGGAATACTGGCCCGATACCGCACCGGCGGCACCCTCGGTGGCAAAACCGCCCCCGGATCTTCCTCATCCAAAATTCGCACCCCGCACGATCGCGCTCGATACTCCTTCATCCGCACCCCTTCCCGCAGCGCCTTGACCGCATCCCCCGTCATCGCCCCTTCCACCTGCGCCCAGTACGTCCTCGGATGCTCCCGCTTCGGATTCAATAACCGGTCCGTCCACACCGCCTCATCACTCAACAACAGCAGCCCCTCCGAATCCCGATCCAACCGCCCAATGCCGTACACCCCGGGCGCAAACCCATAGTCCGCCAACGTCCGGTGCGTCTCCACCTCGCGCGTGAACTGCGACAGCACATCATAAGGTTTGTAAAACGCCAACAGCATCACCTCCCCCTACACCGCATCCCGCCCCCTGCGCAAGCCCTCACCACGGCTTCAGCGTGATGAACGAACTCTCTTCCACCATGTGATCGCTAAACGTCCGCGTGAACTCCTCAAACTGCGCCGCCCACTCATCCATCGCCACCAGCGCATGCCCATACGGCTGAAAATCCCGCGCCGTATAGAACGTCACCTTGTCCTTCTCATTGTCCGCAAACTGCAGCACCGGCACACCCGTATCCGAAAGCGTCACCTTCCCTTCGATCGCGATATTCCCCTTCGCAAAAATCCCAAAAACCCCGGACAACGGCCCGATAAAAAACTTCGACGCCGTCTTCACCACGTTCCCGCTGATGCTCGTCGGACTCAACTGCGTGATCGCCAACTCCAGCGTCACCGTATCCGGACCCGGCTCCCTAGCGATCCGATACCTCGGTGTCGGCGACTTCAAAAACGCCACCGCAAAACGCTTCCTCAGCTCCCTCGCCATCTCCTTCTCGTCCCGCTCCGTCACCCCCGCCTCCATCTCCATCAACGCCAGATCCTTCGTCACCGGCTGCAAATACGCCAGACTCACGGGCGCGATGTAAATCCGCCTCTTCTCCATCACCCGCTTCTGCGTCTCCAAATCCAGATTCCGCCACACATAGTGCACCGGCAACCGATCCCTCAGCGGCTTCATCTCCGCCCGCTTCTCCAAAAAAGGCGTCACCGGTGCCGTCTTCGCCTTCACCAACCGCTGCACCGTCCGGCTCTGACACGAGCACATCACCATCACCATCAAGACAAACCCCAGGGCATGTCCAAAACGGGTCTTCATCTCATCTTCAAGGCTTCATCATAACAAGCCTCCAACTTCGCCACCTGCGCCGTCGCCTCAAAATTCGCCGCCATGTCCGCCGCAGCCGCAGCCCCCATCGCACGCCACCGCCCCTCTTCCTCCGCCATCCCCAAAAGCGCCGCCGCCAAACCCTCCCGATCCCGCTCCGCCACCAACACCCCCGTCACCCCGTCGCGCACCGCCTCCGGGATCCCCCCATGCAGCGTCGCCACCACCGGCAAACCCGTCGCCATCGCCTCCAGCATCGCATTCGGCACCCCCTCCTGATTCTGATCCGCCGTTATCCGGCTCGGATGCAAAAACACATGCGCCTCATGATACAACGCACACAAATCCGCCCCCTTCAAAAACCCTGCAAATCGCACACTCTCCCCCAGCCCCAACTCATCACGCATCCGCTCCAGCGCCCCCAACAACGGTCCCTCACCCGCAATCGTAAACGTCGCCTCCGGATGCACCCGTCGAAACGCCGCAAACGCATGCAGCGCATCATCGAGCCCCTTCTTCTCAATCAACCGGCACGCCTGCACCAACCGCCACGCCCCATCCGCCGGCTTCACCCGCTCTCGATACGGGAACGACTCCAATGGAATCCCTGTCCGATTCATCCGCAACTTCTCCGGCGGACATCCCAACGCCAGCAGTCGCTCCAGCAAACTATCCGACCTCGCCAGCACCAGCGTCACCGTCTCCAGCAACTCCCGCAACCGCCCTTCATAACTCGGATCATTCGCCCGCGTCTGCACATCCATACCGTGAAAAGACACCACACACGGCTTCGGCCATCGCTTCAAAAACGGCAGCAAATGCACCCCCGTATGCCCAAAATAAACATGCATCAAATCCACCTTCCGCCGCTCCAACAAACCCGCCAGCACCCCATACTCTCCCCGATACACAATCGGTGGCTCCTTCTTCACATACTTCAGCCAAAACCGTCTCACAAAATGACTCTTCACTTTCGGCAGCACCTCCACCCCACCCTCCGGCATCGGAAACAACTCCTCGCACTGACTCTCCTTCGTCACCACAAACGTCTCCCAACGCCTCAACCCCGTGATCTGCCGATAAATATGCAGCATCTCAGGCTTCAAAAAGGTCGTGCAGTAAGAAGCTACTCTCATGAAAAGGGAAACCCCACCCTGCCCAAGCCACGCTCCCATTTCAACCTCCGAATCTGTCCATCACCCACCCTATCTTGCGCTCATCTTCATCCCCACCACCTCCCTCCCCCGCTTCGGCATCCATTCTGCTCCTCAAAAACACCGAACTCCAAACCCCCTCCTCCTCACCATGACCACCCTCTACGATCGCATCGGCGGTGCCCCCGTCATCGAAACACTCATCCCCGCCTTCTACGCCCGAGTCCTCGCCGACCCCAACCTCTCCCCCTTCTTCAAACACGCCTCCATGGATTCCCTCCAAGGCATGCAGCAGCAATTCTTCGCCATGGCCCTCGGCGGCCCCGTCGCCTACACCGGTCGCCCCCTCGGCTCCGTCCATCATGGCCGCGGCATCACCACCTCCCACTTCAGCGCCTTCGTCAAACACCTCCTCGAAACCCTTTCCGCCATCGGCATCAGCAGCCAGGAAGCCGACGAAGTCATCGCCCGCATCGACACCTTCGCCAATGAAATCACCGGCACGTCCTATTGAAAAACATCCCCTGAAAAAAAATTTCAAAATCTTTGAACACATTTCCTCCCCCCGCTGACTAAACATTCAACAGTGCTAGAAGGCCCAAGCCTAACAGTGCTGGTCTTGAGAGTGATTGGTTGTTGTCAGCATAAGAATTGCGAAAACGCAAAACCCCATGCTGAGGTTGATGCCAATAGGAGCCGGGCGGAATCGGGAGCCGCCCGGCTCCAACTTTTTTAGGGCCAAGCCAGAGTACCCATCACCGCTCCGCGTGATGTTCCCAAAAGTGGCCATCATCGCTCCGCGTGATGAGCCCTCGCTCAAGCACCAACCAAGTCCCCATTCACCCCCGCCACGTCACCACTAGCTTCCCCTCCGCCCGCAGACCACTCGCTTCAAACCCGGTCGAACCCTCACCCAAACGTCACCGGCATCCGCACCGCCCGCGCCAGAAGGTCGAGATACTCCGCACAGGGAATCTCATGCCCCCCAAACTGGGCCAAATGCTCCGTCGTCCACTGCGTGTCATGCACCACGTATCCCCGCGCATGCAACCGCCGCTGCAAATGCGTCAACGCCACCTTCGACGCCTGCGGCTCCCGGCTGAACATCGACTCCCCAAAAAACGCCCCCCCAATCGCCACCCCATACACCCCTCCCATCAGCTTCCCCTCCCGCCACACCTCCGCCGAATGCCCAAACCCCATCCGGAACAACTCCTCATACACCTCCAAAATCGACTCCGTGATCCAAGTCGACTCCCGATCCGCACACCCCCTCACCACATCCCCAAACGCCGTGTCCCACCTCACCTCAAACGGACACCCCTTCAAAAATCGCTCAAAGCGCCGCGGCACATGAAACTCCGCAATCGGTAAGATCCCCCGCATCGGAGGTCGATACCAAGAAATCGTCCCATCGCCTTCCCCCATCGGAAAAACACCCTCACAGTAGGCGTGCAGAAGTTCGACTGGATCAAGGCGTGTCATAAAGCACCCCCTCCATACCACACCCATTTCGTCCTTTCCACCCCGCAACCTCGGCCTTACATTCTTCCCCAACCATCCCGCCATGCGACGAGCCATCTACCCCGGAAGTTTTGACCCTGTCACCAACGGTCACCTCGATGTCCTCGAACGCGCCACCGGCCTCTTCGACGAAGTCATCGTCGGCGTCGCCCGCGAAAACAACAAACAAAGCCTCTTCTCCCTCGACGAACGCGTCGACCTCATCCGCTCCGTCTCCGGCCATCTCCCCCACGTCCGCGTCATGCCCTTCGACGGTCTCCTCGTCAACTTCGCCCGCGAACAGGAAGCCGTCGCACTCGTCCGTGGCCTCCGCGCCGTCTCCGACTTCGAGTTCGAGTTTCAACTCGCCCTCATGAATCGCAAACTCCAGCCCCACCTCGAAACCGTCTTCCTCATGCCTCGCGAAGAATTGACCTACATCTCTTCGCGCCTCGTCAAAGAAATCGGACGCCTCGGCGGCCAGATCGACCTCTTCGTCCAGCCCCCCGTCGCCACCGCCCTCCGCGCCAAATTCGCCGCCACTCCCTAGCCATCCCGTGGAGCAAGCCGCTGGCTTGCCTCCTTTACTGGCCCCACTTCACCGCTCCAGCCACTCCATCCGGCCACAACGCTTCAAAATCCCGCGACCTCGCGGTTCCCTCATTCGGCGGCCAAAACACCCCCGCCCGCACCCGCCGCACCACCTCCGCCGCGCACGCCACCGCCGCCTCCTCCCAGCGCTCGTCAAACCCTTCCCACAGCGCCAGATCCGTCTCCATCACCCCCTTCGGCAGGCACCCATAACCCACCTGCGTCACCGGCCCCAGCGCATGCCCCCTCAGCGCCGCCGCATACAACGGCAACTGCACATCCACCCAGCGCCATACCTTCCCTTCCCCGCCAATCGAAAACACCTTCCACTCCTCCCCCGCCTCCACCTGCTTCACCGCCTTGCAATGCGCCGCCAACGGCTGAGTGAACTTGTCCATCGTCTTGAAGTCCAGCACCCGCCGCTCCCCTCTCCCCACATGGTGCTCTACCCGGTCAATCTTTCCGGTAAACCGCGCTCCCTCGATCAAAAACGGCGCCAAATCCTCTTCCCCTCCCAATTCCAGTTCCACCGCCACAATCTCCCATCCCGCCCGCCGCTCCCGCGCCTCCACCTCCGCCTGCCACTGCAACCGCTGCCCCGCCGCATCCACCTGCAACCGCACCAAAGGCGGCAGCCGCTCCCCATATTTGGCCCGAGCCCCCTCCTCCAGTCGCTCCTTCAACCACTTCTGAATCCGCCCCGCCTCCACCCACTGCCGCGCCTCCACATCCTCTCCATACTGACGCAAAACCTCATGCACCAGTTCGCCAAACTGCATCGCATCCATCTCACGCCCCACCGTCCCCACCGCCTCCATCTTCAAGCCACTCCTCAAGTAAAACCGGAACGGACAGTCCAAATACGCCGCAATCCTCGACGGCGAAATCGTCTCCACCGCCATCTCCACCCGCCTCGGCTCCAGCCGCCACTGGACCGTCTTCACCGGCGCCCCCCCGGCCTCCTCCGCCTCCTTCTCCGGAAACAAATGCCGCACCCGCCCCGCCAATTGAGCCTCCTCGCACAGCGTCAACAACCTCGACGGCTTCCTCACATCGTCATTCGCACTCCACCGCCCCACCGTCACCCCGAACCTTCCCCCACCCACACGCTGTTTCCCCAGCGCCGTCAAAAGATACGCATCCCGCGCAAATCGACTCACCTGACTCGGCAACCCCAACTGATAGCGAAACCGATCCGGCAAAAACGGATGTCCCAGCAGCACCCCAGGCACATTCTCCTCATTCAACCCCGCCACCACCAGCGCCGGCGCATCCTCCCACAGCAACTCGAGCCACCCCAGCAACACCAAATCCACCTCCCCGCGCACCGCCTCCAACATCCCCCCCGATAACCGCTCCATCACCAGCGCCCACTCCTCTTGCCGACCCAAAACCACCCCTGTCCGCTCCAGCACCGCTGCCACCGCCTCCACCTCCTCCAGCCACGCCCAACCCAGTTGCACCCGCTCCCGATCCCCCGGCGCCTCCGTCTGAAACCCCCGCTCCCCATACAGCGCGATCAACCACTCCCGCGCCACCTCCA
>JAIYDW010000143.1 GCA_027487315.1 Verrucomicrobiaceae bacterium
CGTTCCCTGTCTATTTCATTATTCCCAACTCCAGTGGCGCCAGCACACTCATCGGGCAAGTTTTCATCAATGCCGAAGGCGACGCAGCAGGGGAACTCACGTGGTATCAATCAGCGACGGATCGTGGTGCCTTCCCAGAAGGCATCCCACTTGTCGCCTACGCCGGCGTCATTGGCTCACGCCATGTTCCAGAGCCAGCGGGGTTAAACATTCTCGGCCTCGAAGAAAGCATTATCAATGCCCAACTCGATCTCATTGGTGAAGACGTGCCTGCCGACGCTGAAGTCTCACTCACCGTGCAACGCACCAGCATGAAGGCCCTTGCCAGCTCAAAGGTGAGTGGGGTGAAACTGAACTTCGATCGAAAGACAGGCCTCCTTACCGGAAGCATGACCATGCCTGCCACTAAAACCAGTCGCGCCCGCGCTGTCATCTTCCGTGGTATTCGCACTCCGAATGGTGCAGGCATGATCGGCCACTTCAGCGCTCCCAGCGCTAAGAAACCCAGCGTTCGAAGCACCGGAATGCTCAAGATAAGCGCTCGATAAATGCCTCCATTATGGAGAGTTCACGCCCCAAAGCTTTTCCAGCAATGTGAACATATCAGGATCGTGCTTCTTCAATTCATCGCGGGTGAAGGGGAAGAAGTCATTGCGGCTGAAATAGGCCTCTGTTGATTCGGCAAAGTATTCCTGAGGTGTGGTCATGGCGTAGGCGCGGTCCATACGGATGCGGCCCTCGCTGTCTTTGCGTTCGACGTGGTCATAGTTGCCACTGGCCTTGGCTTTGTCGTATGCGGCTTTGATTTCCAGGTTGCCATAGCTCATGCGCAGCGTGCGATGATGAAAAGCGTGTGCGAGTTCGTGAAGGGCAAAGTTTGGCATGCGGCGACATTCTGCCTCAAAGATGCGCACGTTGGTGAACTCAATGGCCTTCGCCATGGCTGGATCTCGAGCGTTTTCGCGGAGCCAATCCGCGCCGGGATGATACTCGGCGCGTGGTGGGGTCTTGGGATACTCGGGATTGAACCACAACGGCACCTTCTGCAATTCAGCGACCGCATTTTCAGGAACAACCCGCACGATCTCCTCCAACTGCGCTTGGAGGAGGGGTAGTGCCTTGGCCAAAGCTCCTGCCTCGATGTTTTTGCTCACATGCACCGTCCAGCCTGCGATTTGTCGCTCGGCATGTGATTTCGTGCTCGTCGCGGCATCTGAGCGCCTCTGCGCTGCCTCTCGGATGACGGCCTTGGCTTTTTGGAGGCGTTCAGGCCATTCAAACTTGGGTGCTTGGGTGGGATCGTAGCCTGCAAGGTGGCCGGTAAGTCTTGTTGCGGGCTTCGTGTATTTCAGCTCAGTGTCCCCGAAGACTTCACGGCAGAGCGCAGCGAGGCCGGGATCATAATCAAGCAGTTCTGTGCGAGTGTTGACATGGTTGTGGTCGTGATCGTTTTCGCGGTTGTTGTCAAACCAACTCTGCACGCCTTCAGCGAAGTATTCGTGATGATTCACGCTGGCGTATTTGCCTTTCCACAAGCCGATTTTCATCGCAGAATCGTAGGCGGCTTTGACTCGCTGATCGAAGGTTGGATCCACATTCGCTAGGCCGCGCAGGTGGATGTTGTGGGCGAACTCGTGAATGAAGATGCACTCGGTCGAGTAAGGGTCGCCTTCATAGGCAAGGAGATTTTCCTCCGCGCAGGAGCAAAAAGGATCCGTGGCGCTGCCACCCATGCCACGAGCACGGGCGTCGCGGTAGTCTTTGATGGACATGGTCTCGAAGCCGGGCACGGGGAGTTTTTCGAGCCAGGCCCACTCGGGCTGATCGGTGGTGAATTCATTGAGGGCCAGAATGCAGAGCCGGGAACCGCTGGCGATCATCGCCGCGCGCACATCGGGACGTTTTGCCAGCATGAGGTCGGCGAGGTAAGCGGCTTCCTTGAGAGCATAGGGGCTGACTTTCGACGAAGCGCAGATCGGATAGCCCTGAGCATGAACCACCTGGCTGTAGAAGGCAGGAACACCATTTTTTGAGGCAGGGTCATAGCGGAACGTCTGCACGGGCACCTGGCTTACCACCTCGGTTTCCCTGGCACCATCGACGACGACAAATCGATGACCGAGTGACGTGCCGATGATATTGTCTTTTCCCGGCTTGATCTTTCCGTTTGGTGCTCGATTGCCATCCGCACTTAACCAGAACACTTCGACGACCGTGTCACCTGCATTGAGGATTTGCAGCTTTGGTCGGTCCAAGGCGTAAAGTTGAGCCGTCTGGATGAATAGGAAAGCGGTGAGAGTGCGGATCATGAAGTGGAAACGATAATCCTAGTTGGATTTGATCATCGATAAAGGTTTTGCTGATATCCGAGGCAAGCTAGCTAAGCTAGCGCACTCTATTGTAAACGAACCTTGAGCCGATAGAATCTCCGACCATCGGAGAGCGGTTGGGTGACGATCACTGTTTGGTTAGCGCCGACGATATTGGCGAAATCTGGCAGGGTGATCCAGTTCACAAAGTCAGATGTACATTCGACATCGTATAGGCGATTTCGGCCGTTATAGCCTGGGCCGGTTGCTGCATTGGCATTGAAGCTGAGAGTGACGTTACTGCCACTGGGAGTTGTGCTCAGGAGTGAACCGTTTTGTGGCGATGTAGGGTTGGTGCCGAAGATGTATTCGTCAGCATTGGTCCAGGCATCCCCATCGGGGTTGGCTGAATCGGCCGCCGTCCCGGTGTTGGAGAGAGTACCGAAGTTTGTGAAGCGCCACGATTGCAAATGAGTGGCCAGTGTGAGGACGACGTCATTTCCATTGCCTCCGACATAGCTGATGATCCAGGTGTAACCCTCTTCATTGAAAACGGCCCCTTCCGGCTTACCGTTAAACGTGCCATTGACTGCTCCGGCGCTGGTCTTGTTTAGAATGGTGAAACTTGAGCCGGCAGTGAGGCTCGAAGCAGGCAGAAGATCAAGCGAGCCAGCGAGAGTTACACTGCCTGATGTCGTCATCTGGTCGTATTGCGTTCCGGCGTTGGGGCCATTGATGCGAGGCTGGAAGGTGCTATTGGCGGTGAGGGTGAGTGTGCCACCTATTGCGGGTAGTCCACGCGGGGCGAGTACTCCGCTATTCGCAGTCAGTGTCCCGGCGAGGCTACCGCTGAGAGCGAGCGTGCCACTGCTGAGGGTAGTGGGGCCGGTGTAGGTGTTCGCGCCGGAGAGGGTAAGGGTGCCAGAAGTTGTTTTGGTGAGGCCCCCAACGCCGTTGATGCTGCCGATATTGCTCAAGGCCCCGGATTCGACGATTAAGGTGACGGGTTCGGTGGCGGTACCGATCTTGTTGCCGCCCATATTGAGGTTGCCGCCGTTGAGTTTGATGGTGGAAGTAGTGCGTGGGGAGGTGACGTTGCGAATGATATCGCCGGCAAGGGTGGTGGTGCCACCGGAGAGGTTCATGGTAGCGGTGACGGTGGCGTTACCAGTCGGCGTATTGGTGCCGAGACGAACTGCGGCACCGAGCGAGGTGCTGTTGTGGAGGGTTACAGTTCCGCCGCTGATGTTGAACTCGCCGACAGTGCTGCCGCTGGTTGTTCCATTACCGAAGAAGGCACTGTTGCCGATGTCGACACCGGAGCCAGTATTGGTGGCATTGCCAAAGATGACGGCGCCACCGGAGAGATTGACGCGTGCGGTGTGGGTGACATTGGCGGTGTTGGTTGTTTGCGGGCGGATGCCGATACTGACGTTTGTGACATCGAGCTTACTGGCTAGCGAGCCATTGCCCTCGCCGAAATTGAAAGCGACGTTTAGGGCATTAGTACGGGCTTGGTTGCCGACGTTTAGCGAGGTAACGAGGATGTCGGCATCGTGGCCGTTGAGTTCCACGCTAGAAGTTTGGGTGTTGGCAGTGACGCCATTGAGACTGGCCACGTTAATGGCTGCGGCACGGCTGGTGCCATCTGCGGCGCGAATGATGAGGTCGCCAGCGGACTGGCCGTAAATGATCTGGCCGACATCGCGACTACCCGTGCCGACATTGATGGTGTCTGCATTGATTCGTGTTAGACCAGTGCCGAGCGTGATGTTGTGCATTGTGCCGCCACCGGAGCTGCCGTTTCCGACGGCGAGGGTGGCGGCGGTTAGGGTGGTAGTGGCAAGTGTGTCAGCAACCGCCGGGGTTGGCAGAAGCAAAGTGCCCCTGCCGTTGAAGTTGTTGGTGCTCGGGCCGATTCGCAGGGTGCCCGTGGCGCTGGTGTTAATTGTTGTCGATTTGAGCGCAGTGAGATCGAGCGTGGCGTCTTGTCTGGAGGTGGTCCCGTTGGCAGCGCCAAGCAAGAAGGTGCCTGCAACTGGGGTGATGACATTGAAAGTGCCACCGCCGGTGAAGGTGAGGTTGGTGGTGCTGGCGATGGCGGGTGCGGTCACACCGATTTGGACGTTGTTGCTGATGGTGAGCGTTTGCGCTGTGCCGATTTTGATTTCATTAGCGGTGGTGGAGTTGGTGTTTACGAGTAGGACGCCGCCAAAGGAGGTGGTGGACGTGGTGAGATCCAGGATGCCCGGCGTGGTGTTTGTGGCGATAGTGCCGAAAGTGAGGGCACCTGGGAACGATTGGAGGCTGGTGAAGGCGAGTGTACCTTGATCGAGAGTAGTGCTGCCAGTGTAAGTGCCGGCACCGGAGAGGGTGACGATACCGGAGCCTGTTTTGGTGAGGGTGGCCGGGCCGGACACCACGCCGCTGACCGTGATACTTCGGCCTGAGGCTACATTCCATGTCTGGCTGGCACCGAGGTGAACGGGGTGATTCAGAGTTAGGTCCACATTGGAGGCCGACATGTCGATACCAGCACTGCCGAGCAGGAGAAACTGACTGCTGTTGAAGGTGAGCGCTCCGGCGGGACTACCGAGAATGAGTCCGGACCAGTTCAGATCCGTGTCAAAAGTCATCGTTCCTGCGATCGAGGTAGCATTCCAGGTCGCCGTGTCGGGATTCATGGGCACAAAGCCATTCGTCCAGGCGGTGTCGGTGCTTAGGACGTTGCCGGAGGCGGCTTTGACCACAGCGGTGGGAGGGTTTTCGAGAGTGAGGATGAGCTGGGGTCGACTGGCGGTGGTGGCGTTTTCGCGTGAGGCATAGCTGACGTTGCCAGCGGCACCATGGTTATCGGTGGAACCTATGCGGAGGGACAGGTTGCCATCTCCGAGCTGTGCGTCCAGCACCTGCGGAGTGACGCTGAACTCGACCGCTTGGTTGGTGACCGGAATCCACTGGGCGAAAAGTTTGTCTGACGGCGGCTTGTTGGAAAAAGTCACTGTGGTCTCGCTCCAGGTGTCGTCGCTGACAAAGCTGGCGGCGTTCTCATTGCCAGCCTGGCTGGTGCTGGTCGTCATGAGTCGCACTTTCGCCTGTACGATCTTCCCCGTAATGCCGCTGAGATCCCAGCGGACAAAGGCTTCGCGATCCAGGTCCACATTCGAGTCCTCTTTCGTCGCGAGGCTCGTCGCCGTGCCGAAATTGCTACCCGCGTTCGTTCCGCCCTGCACATGCGCATCCGCAACGGCGAGCAGCGTGACGTTTGAGACGGAAGGCTGTGCCTTTTGCACCTGCAAGTGCAGCACCGCATAGTCAACCGCGCAGTTTGTGCCGAGGGCGACATTCAGACGGCCATCCGAGAGCATGGCGGGCGAAACTTCCAGAGTGCGCACCGTCGGTGCCGTGGTGGAAATCGGATTCCAGCCGAGACTGGTAAAGGTCTGTGGACTGGTCGTGTTATCCACCCAGATGCTGTCTGTGGTGGCGCTACCGATGGCACGCAGACTCACCGTAAGAGAAGCAGCGACGACGGTGTCCCCAGGAGTGCGAGGAAAGTCGAGTGTGAAGGCGACATGACGGCTACCCGAGAGTTGATCGAAGTTCGCTGAAGCAGGCAACGCATCGAGCGCATCCACTTGCGCGAGCCATATGGTATCGCAGTTTACCGATTCCCCCGTGCCGCCGGCGCTGGAAAATTGGTCCACGTCGCCGAGCCAGACCTCACGGAACTCGGAGCCCGGCCATTTTAACCGCTGCTGGAGTTGTCCATAATAGAGGCTGCGAGTGTGCACCGGTTTACCCGTGCCGCTGGAGCCACTACTGTCGTAGGTGCCCGGCGGGTCCGCACCCACAGCACCCGGACTGGAGCCAATAGTGCCGATGGAGCCGACCAGCCAATTTCGCGCCAGTGGGGGATTCCGCACGCGGAAGGTGCTCGCCTTGCAATTCCACACCGTCATGTAGGCGCCTGCCCAGCCATGTCCGGTGCCGGAGTTGCCCCGATTCTGCACATTCAGTTCGTTTCCATTTACGGTGACTAGATCGAATAGCCCGCCGACCGACCAGCGGTGATGCGGGCCGCTATCGCTATAAGCTGTGTCCGCTGTGCCGTGGACGAAAGCGTTGGGTCCTGGAACCGTGGCACCGAACACAAAATCGTGGCGACCTTTCCGAGCATAGCAGTTCACAAAGAGACTGCACTCCGCCCCGTCATTGTTGAAAGAGTAGCGGCGACCGCCGTCGATGACCGAAATGGGGTCCAGGCACTGCGAGTCCGCTACCGTCAGCCACTTTGCCCCATCGCCGATGCTCACCGCGGCATAGCCGAAGTACTGCGCGGTGGTGTTTTTCACCCAGCCGTTCTGCGTGTTCGTAATGCGTATGAAAGTCCACGCGTGCAACTCATCCGTAGCACTCGCGTAATCCGAGAAGCCGTAGATGTCCTCGATTCCGATCTGCTGGAGCCTGTTGGCCCAGGTGTAGCGCCAGATTTGACCGCCGCCATACACCTGCTCAAAAGTCTGCGGCAACGGCACATCCACGGTGATCCAGTTTCCGTCGATCCGCGTGATGGTGCGGTCAAACAGCAGGTCGAACGCGCCCGGTGCCCATGGCACATCGTCTGCCTGCCCACCAAAGCTTCCCGGTCCGAGTTGATCCATATCGATGTCCGCGATCCAGTTCGCCGTGCTCGGGCGTTTCACGATGACGGTGTGCCCCACTGCCAGGCCCGCAGTGCTGTCCACCTCGAAGGTCCGTGCGCCTGCGGGCACGAGCTTCTGGGTGAGATCATGTGACGTGCCTGCCACCGTGCTGCGATTGCCGGAGACGGTGACAGAGATCAGGTTGTATTGCCGCGCATCCGTCGCCCGGAGTCGCGTGCCGGTCGTGGGATCATCACCAGCACCCTTTAGCACCACGCCGCTTGCATTGATTGTGATTGTGCTGGCCAATTGATATTCCCCCGCATTCAGAAAGACCACCCCGCGCCAGCCATTCGCATCCGGCGTCATCGCCTCCACCGAATCGATTGCCGCCTGAATGAGCGCGGTATCGTCGCCCGTACCAGGATTGACATACACCCAGCGGTTCTGCGGTATCAAGGCATTAACATTTGGGAGCGGCTCCACACCGCTGCGGTATCCACAATGGGAAAAATCGGCAATGCGCTGCCCTCGATCATCGAGTTGGTAGAGCAGATTCCCAGATGTTGAGGGATAGACCCACGTACTATTCACCACCTGAGCAAAGCATGAGCCTGACAGGTTCAGAGAAATGGAGAATAGCGCTGCAAAAAGTCTCATGGTTGCTGGCGGTCTAGCTGGAGCGAAAAGTGCATGAACTCCAGACACCTAGTGATGAAGTTTGTTCGTTATAATAGTTTTTGGATACTACCAGCCAAGGAAGCCCGGGATACCACACGCACCTATCCCAAATCCCACACGCCGTCGAAACGTCACACTAACTGTCTCCGCACCTTCAGTGCCCAAGATCAACGGCTACTTCGTTGATGACCGAGACTAGCACTCTGAGACATTGACAGCGAGTCCGCCACGGGAGGTTTCTTTGTATTTCGTCATCATGTCGCGTCCGGTTTCTCGCATGGTTTTGATGACTTTGTCGAGTGACACCATGTGGGTGCCGTCTCCGGTGAGGGCAAGGCGGGCGGCGTTCAGGGCTTTCACGGCGCCCATGGCATTGCGTTCGATGCAGGGGATTTGCACGAGACCACCAACGGGGTCGCAGGTGAGGCCTAGGTTGTGCTCCATGCCGATTTCGGCGGCGTTCTCAACCTGGCTGGGAGTGCCACCGCAATATTCAACCAGACCCGAGGAAGCCATTGAGCAGGCGACACCGACCTCACCCTGGCAGCCGACATCGGCGCCTGAGATGGAGGCATTGCGTTTGTAGAGCAGTCCTATAGCCCCTGCGGTAAGGAGGAAACGATGCACGCCATCCCGAAAGGGTGACGAACGAAAACGGGTAGCATAATGGAGCACGGCGGGAATGATGCCGGCTGCACCATTAGTTGGTGCGGTGACGACCCGGCCTCCAGCGGCATTTTCCTCATTCACTGCGAGAGCGTAAAGGTTGACCCAATCAAGAATCGCCAGAGGATCAGCGAGACTGCTCTCGGAGCGCGAGCGCAACTGGTCAAAGGTTGTTTTGGCGCGGCGTGGGACACGCAAGCCGCCTGGAAGATGCCCTTCACTTGTGCAGCCTCTTGTGACGCATTGCTGCATGGTCAGCCAGATTTGGTTCAAGCGCGAACGGGTTTCAGACTCCGGACGCATGGCGTTTTCGTTGGCTAGAACGAGGTCGGAGATGCTGAGGCCAGTGGTCTGGCAATGAGCGAGTAATTCATCCCCAGAGATAAATGGGTAGGGGACCGTGGTGGTGGCGACTTCTCTACCGAAAGCATCGTCTTTGACAATGAAACCGCCGCCGAGAGAGAACCACGTCTCCTCGTGTAAAACGTGGCCACTGGAATCGAAGGCGGCAAAGATCATGCCATTGGGATGCTGGGGCAGAGGTCTGAAGCGCTTGAATTCGAGGTCGGTTTTGGGATCAAACGCGATGCCGTGGCCGTTGGGCAGGGGGAGTTGGCCATTGAGAACGAGATAGGACTCGATTTGGTCGAGATCGACGGATTCAGGCTGATGGCCTTGCAGTCCAAGGATGAGGGCGCGGTCAGTGCCGTGGCCTTTGCCAGTTGCGGCGAGTGAGCCGTAAGTGGTGCAGGAGATGCGTGTGGTTGTGTCACTCAATCCAGCTGTCATCAGGGAGTCCACGAAATGTTTCGCCGCTTTCATCGGCCCCACGGTGTGGGAAGATGAAGGGCCGATTCCGATGGTGAAGAGGTCGAGAACAGAAAGCATCGTTACCTGTTGGGCATGAGGTGGCGGACGAGGAATTCGTTGCGGAGGTTGGTGCCGAAGGGGGTTTCGGCTGCACCATGGCCAACTCCGATGATGGGCATGAAGTCGAAGGATTTGCCTGCTTTTTGCAAGGCGCCGACGACTTGCGTCGTGCTGGCGGGATCGACGTTGGTGTCGAGTTCGCCGACGATGAGGAGGAGTTTGCCTTGGAGCTTGGATGCGTCTTCGACGTTGGAGCTGAGCTTGTAGCTTTCATCAATGGGCCAGCCCATCCACTGCTCGTTCCACCAGATCTTGTCCATGCGATTGTCATGGCAGCCGCAATCGGCGACGGCGACGTGGTAGAAGTCGTGGTGATCGAGCAGAGCACGCATGGCATTTTGTCCGCCTGCGCTGCCACCGTAGATGCCGACGCGACTGAGATCCATCCATGGGCGTGTTTTGGCAGCTTCGGTGATCCAGAATTTTCGGTCCGGGAATCCGGCATCTTTGAGATTTTTCCAACAGACGTCATGGAAGGCTTTGCCACGATGATTGGTGCCCATGCCGTCGAGTTTGACGACGATGAAGCCTAGCTCAGCGATCTGATGCATGCGGAGGAGGCGATCGAAGTCCTTGGGAGCGAATGAACCATGGGGCCCGGCGTAGATGTCTTCGACGATGGGATATCTTTTGGAGGGATCGAAGGTTGAGGGCTTGATGAGGATGCCGTGGATGTCGGTTTTGCCATCACGACCTTTGGCAACCAAGCGCTCTGGCATTGTCCAGCCTGTGGCGAGCAGAGCCGAAGCATCGGCTTTCTCCAATTCGCAGACGAGGCTGCCATCGCTGCTGCGGCGGAGTTCGATGACGGGTGGGTGATCGGCGCGGGACCAAGCATCGATGAAGAAATCGCGTTTCGGTGAGAACTCGACACGATGATTGCCATCGCCTGCTGTGAGACGTTGGAAGCCGCTGCCATCGAAGTTCACTCGGCAAAGATGCGAGTGATACGGATCTTCTTCGCGACGCAAACCACTCGCGAGGAACCAGATCTCCCGCTTGCTATTATCGACATGCAGAACCTCGCGCACTGGCCACTGGCCTTTGGTGATTTGATGCTTCGGTTGACCTGTTTTGAGGTCGTAAAGCCAGAGGTGGCACCAGCCATCGCGTTCGCTCATCCAGATGAGTTCGCCGCTGCTGTGCAGCCAGTGACGCCAGCTTTTGCCGGAGTAGTGGATGAAGGTCTTTGACGTTTCCTCCACGACCACACGCACCGCGCCTGTCTTGGCGTTGGCTGCGAGGATGCGGTAAAGTTGATGGCCGCGCTGGTTGTAGTCGAAGTAGAACTCGCTGCTGTCGGGTGACCAGGTGACATCGATGTGGCCTTCGATGGTGAAGGGATTTTCATACAGGTCGCGGGCCACACGAACCTTTTGTCCATCGGCCTGTGTGATGATCAACTGCGGCTTGGGCAAGGGATCACCCGGTTTGATGTAGTCGATGACTTTGGTTTTTGGTTGGAGGTCCTTCTCTGGGGTGGATTCGACGATAGTGACCTTCCGGTTTGGAACCGCCTCCGACTCAGTGGTGACGGTGAAAAAGCCATTTGGGGATTTGCCAGAAGGTGCTGGCGGCTTCGGCTCAGTCTTTGATTCCGTGAGACCTTTACCATCGATGACGAGCGTCTTCGGTGTGGCCTCTGCCTCGACGATAGCGAGGTGTTCGCCCGTGCGACTGGTGATGAGCCAGACGTGGCCCTCGAAGGTGTGTTGCTCACGTTCGCTTTTGGTTTTGATCGATCCGTAGCGTTGGTGTTCGCCTTCTTGGTTGATCCAAAACAGGTCCAGATCCTCTTCGAGTTGGTTGATGAATTTCAGGCCGGAGGACTCGCCCGTGCGTGTGGTCCTGCGAAGCTCCACTTTCATCTCGGAGGTCTTGGAGGTTTCTTTGTCGGGCAAACCGAGTTCCTGCAGCGAGGTTGCTGTTTTGCGAGTGCCCGTCTTGGCGTCGCTCCAAACGTATTTTGCTGTTCCTGGAGCTGTTTGGATTCGATACCAAAACGTGTTGCCATCTGGTTGCCAGTTGGCCTTCACGCGATCTCGGAAGACTTTGTTTTCGGTGCGCTTGGGAAGGTCGGGGATTTGGGCGACCACAGAGGACACGGAGAGCCACAGAGGTAGGAAAAGGAAGGCTGGTTTCATGATTTAATGCCTTTGTGCTCCTCTGTGATCTCTGTGGTGGTCCCGATCCCGAGGCAAAACGGGTCATTGGGATCAAGGATGAGGGTGGTTTCGGCGGTGACGAAGGCTTGGCCAGTGATGGTGGGGATGATGCCGTCGTCGGTGGATTCGTAGGTGCCTTCGAAGACGCTGCCGAGGATGCTTTCCTGGCGCCAAGGTTGGCCGGGGGAGAGTTTTTGATCGGCGGCGAGGCAAGCGAGTTTGGCGCTGGTGCCTGTGCCGCAGGGGGAGCGGTCGTATTCGCCGCCGGGGCAGAGGACGAAATTGCGGCTGTGGTTGGCGGGGTTTTGAGGAGGGGCGAAGAGTTCGATGTGATCGACTTCGGGATAGCCTGCAGCGTGGACGGCTTCGCGGATATTGAGACTGGCTTGGGTGAGTTGGGGGATGTTTTGAAGGGTCAGGTCGAGACCGTGATCCGAGACGAGGAAGAACCAGTTGCCGCCCCAGGCGATGTCACCAGTGACGCCGCCGGCATGCACGGACTTGGCTTTGCGATAGGAGAGGACATTGCGGATACTGACGTGGTCATCGGCGTGCAAAGTGGCGGTGACGATGCCGACTGGGGTTTCGATTCGATGTTCGCCAGCGGAGATGCGATTGAGGTGCTTGAGGGTGATGATGAGGCCGATCATGCCGTGGCCGCACATGCCCAGGAGTCCGAAGTTGTTGAAGAAAATGACTCCGGCGGCACAAGAGGGGTCTTGAGGCTCCACCAGCAAGGCGCCGACGATGACTTCATGGCCTCTGGGTTCGCAAATGATGGCGCGGCGGTAGGTTTCGAGTTGGTCGGGCGGAATGCCGCTCAAGACGACGCGGGTGGGCTCGCCGCCGGTGTGGGAGTCGATGATGGGGATGCGGATCATGAGGGACAGGGTGAGACTATGGGGTTGGAGGGGTGAGGAAGTCTTGATGGCATTTGGGCAAGGCACTTTGAAATCGGCCAAGGCTAGCCTGGATAACTCATCAATCATCCAGCCTGGGAGGACTAAAGAAGGTTGGAGATTGGCCAGACATTTGCTTTGTAACGGAGGTGATCGAAGGGTCTTTGGTTGGATCGTATGGACTGTGCCGTTATGAAAGAAGCTGAAATTTGCTCTGATTTGTCTGCAGGTGAGTTGGTGAAGGTGGAGTCGAGTTCGCTTTACAATGAGGATTTGGCACCGGTGACATCGGGACAACGGCGGTGGCGGTATGGAAGTTTTGCGGGGCTTTGGATTTCGATGGCGGCGTGCATTCCGACTTACATGCTGGCGTCGTCGTTGATTGGGGGTGGGATGAATTGGTGGCAGGCGGTGTTGACGATCTTTTTGGGGAATTTGATTGTGCTGGTGCCCATGATCCTGAATGCGCATGCGGGCACGAAGTATGGGATTCCGTTTCCGGTGTATTGCCGGGCTGCGTTTGGGACCTTGGGGGCGAATGTGCCGGCGTTGATGCGTGCGTTGGTGGCGTGCGGTTGGTTTGGGATTCAGACGTGGATTGGGGGCAATGCGATTTACAAGATATTGGGAGTGTTTGTGCCCTCGATGGTGGCGGGGGAGGTGATGCCGCTGTTAGGGATCACTCTGGCGCAGTTGGTGTGTTTTTTGTTTTTCTGGGGAATCAATCTGTGGGTGATTTATCGGGGGATCGATACGATTCGGGTCTTATTGAACATCAAGGCGCCGCTGTTGATCACGCTGGGCTTGGTGCTGCTGGGGTGGGCGTATCGTGAGGCGGGAGGGTTCGGTCCGATTCTTTCCCAGCCATCGGCCTTTGATGTGGGCGGGTCGAAGGAGGGGCAGTTCTGGGGGTATTTCTTTCCGGCGCTGACGGGGATGATTGGGTTTTGGGCGACGTTGTCGTTGAACATCCCGGATTTTTCGAGGTATGCGAAGTCGCAACGAGATCAGGTCATTGGACAGGCGCTGGGGTTGCCGATGACGATGGCGTTGTATTCCTTCATCGGGGTGGCGGTGACCTCGGCGACGACAATCATTTATGGCACGACGATTTGGGATCCGGTGGATGTGTTGACGCGGTTCACGAATCCGGTGGTGCTGGTGGTGGCGATGGTGGCCTTGTGCATTGCGACGCTTGCGACGAACATTGCAGCGAATGTGGTGAGTCCGGCGAATGACTTTGCGAATTTGGCTCCGAAGCGGATTTCGTTTCGGATGGGTGGGTACATCACGGGGGTGATTGGGGTGTTGATGATGCCGTGGAAGCTGGTGGCGGATCCGGAGGGTTACATCTTTACTTGGCTGGTGGCGTATAGCGCGCTGCTGGGACCAATTGGGGGGATCTTGATTGCGGACTACTTTGGGTGGCGAAAAGGGAAGCTGGATCTGGTGGCGTTGTATCAACTGGATGGTGAGTATCGGTATACCAGAGGCTTTAGTGTGGTGGCGATGATCGCTCTGGTTGCGGGGGTGCTGCCGAGTTTGCCAGGGTTTTTGGTGCAGGTGAAGGCGGTGCCAGAGGGGGCGGTTTCAGCTTTCTGGGTGGGGCTGTATCACTACACGTGGTTTGTGGGATTTGGGGTAGCGTTTGGGGTGTATCTGCTGGGGAGGAAACTGGGATCAGGGGCGAGCCGCTAGGGCGGTGCGGATGATGGAGAGGACTTGGTCGCGCTCGGGACCGGAGAGGGGGAGGCGGGGTTCGCGGACCCACTCTTTGCCGAGGCCGGTTTCCTGGCAGAGGAGTTTGATGTATTGCACGAAGTGGATGTGGGTATCGAGCTTCATGAGGGGTTGGCTCCAGCGGTAGAGGGTGCGGCATTCGTCCCAGCGGCCGGCTTGGGCGAGGTCCCAGAGTTGCTGGTTCTCTTTGGGGAAGGCGATGCCGCTGCCGCATACCCAGCCGTCGATGCCGAGGATGGCGGACTCGAGAAAGAGGTCGTCGACGCCGGTGAAGATTTGGTAGCGGTTGCCGACGAGGTTACGGAGTTCGGTGATGCGGCGGGTGTTGTGGCTGCTCTCTTTGATGGCGTGCAAGTTCGGAATGTCGGCGAGTTCGACGAACATTTCCGGGGTAACGTCGGTGTGGTAACCGACGGGGTTGTTGTAGAGCATCCAGGAGAGAGGGGTGGCTTGGGCGAGGGTGCGAAACCAGTGCTGGGTTTCGAGGGAATCGGTTTTGTAGACCATGGGAGGCATGATCATGAAGCCGGAAGCGCCGAGTTTTTCGCAGTCCCGCATGTAGGTGATGGCGGCCTGAGTGCTCATTTCCGCGACACCGCTGATGACGGGCAGACGACCTCCGGCGACTTCGATGGCGCGTTTGACCACCGCGCGTTTTTCATCCGGCAAGAGGGTTTGGTTTTCGCCGAGAGAACCGCAGACGATGAGGCCTGATGCGCCGGAGTCGATGAGGGCTTCAAAGTGGCGGGCCGAAGCGTCGAGATCGAGAGATTGATCTTGATGGAGTTGAGTGGTGACGGCGGGGAAGACGCCTTGCCAGGTGAATGAGTTCATTGGGGAGGATGGAGCGGGAAGGATTGCGGGTCTTGATTGGATTGTCCGTGATCCACTGGCATTTCAGCCAAAAGGTGAGGATTGCATTTTGGACGTGTCTCTGGCAATGAATTTCCCCTATGATGGGCGTGGGCAAGATGATGGATTATTCGGTGATCGAGGCGCTGTTTGATGCGTTGCCGGAGGTGGTGTTTTTCATCAAGGATTCGATGGGATGTTACGTGGTGGTCAATCGGACGCTGGCAGACCGGTGTGCCGGGGGGGATAAGGCGAAGTTGATTGGGAAGCGGCCCGGGGAGGTTTTTCCGGCGGCGTTGGCGGCGAGTTACACGAGGCAGGATGAGATGGTGCTGAGAACGGGCAAGAAGGTGGAGCAGCAGTTGGAGTTGCATCTTTATCCAGGAGCGAAGGCGGGGTGGTGTTTGACGACGAAGTATCCGATCCGTGATGAAGAGGGTCGCATCACGGGAGTGACAGGGATTTCGCGGGATTTGAATGCGCCGAGTGACAAGGCGAGCGGATTTGCGGAGTTGGCGGCGGCTTTGAAGATGATGCGGGCGCGATACACGGAGGGTTTGAGGATTGATGATATTGCGAAGAAGGCGGGGTTGAGCGTGTATCAATTTGAGCAGCGGGTGCAGAAGTTGTTTCAGATGAGTCCGCTGCAGATGCTGCACAAGTTGCGACTGGATGAGGCGACTCGGCTGTTGAGGGAGACGGATTTGGCGTTGGGAGAGATCGCTTTGCAGACGGGGTGGTGCGATCAGAGTGCTTTCACGAGGCATTTCAGCCGGTATGCGGGGCTGGCGCCGGGGAAGTTTCGGGCGATGGCGCGCGAGGGGAGGTAGGGGTCAGCCTGCTGTTTGGCGGGCCCAGGCGTCGGCGGCGATGAGGTCTTCGAGGGTGGGGTGGGGGATGACGGTGTGGGTGGTCATGACGCGTTCGACGGTGTGCCAGATTTGGGGGAAGGAGGTGCGGCCTTCGAGGAAGGCGGCGACGGCGACTTCGTTGGCGGCGTTGAGGACGGCGGGCAGGGTGCCACCGGTGTCGCCGGCGTGGCGGGCGAGGTCGAGGGCGGGGAAGTCGGTGGTGCGGGGGGCTTCGAAGGTGAGGGAGGCGAGGGAGGCGAAGTCGAGGGGGGCGAGATCGTTCGGGACGCGGTCGGGGTAGGTGACAGCGTATTGGATGGGGAAGCACATGTCGCTGTGGCTGAGTTGGGCGAGGATGCTGTGGTCTTCGAACTCGACCATGGAGTGGACGATGCTTTGGGGGTGGACGACGACTTCGATTTTCGACATGGGGACGTCGAAGAGCCATTTGGCTTCGATCATTTCGAGGCCTTTGTTGAAGAGGGTGGCGGAGTCGATGGAGATTTTTCGGCCCATGTCCCAGGTGGGATGTTTGAGGGCTTGGGAGACGGTGACGTGGGCGAGTTGATCGGTCGGGAGGGTACGGAAGGGACCGCCGCTGGCGGTGAGAAGGAGGCGGCGGACGGGATTGCCATGGTGGCTTTCGAGGCACTGGAAGATGGCGTTGTGCTCGCTATCGACGGGGAGGATGCGGACGCCTTTGGCTTTGGCGGCGGTGGTAACAGCTTCGCCGGCCATGACGAGGATTTCTTTGCTGGCGACTGCGAGATCCATGCCGCGGTCGATGGCGGCGAGGGCGGGGGCGAGACCGGCGGTGCCGACGATGGCGACGAGGATGAGGTCGGCATCGACGGCGTGGACGAGGTCGATGAGGCCCTGGGCCCCGGAGTAGACTTCGACGGTGGAGGGGAGGGCGGAGCGGGCCTGGGAGGCGGCGTGGTCGTTAAAGAGAGCGAGGTGTTTGACGCCGGTTTCAGCGACCTGGGCGAGTGCGGCATCGACTGAGGAGTGGGCGGCGAGGCCGACGATTTCCATGCGGTCGGGCAGGGCGCGGGCGACCTTGAGGGCGGAGGTGCCGATGGAGCCGGTGGAGCCGAGGAGGAGGACGCGTTTTTTTGGGGCGGTCACGTTTTTGGGACAGGATTAACTGGATTGCGAAATGCAGGATTAACAGGATTTTTGAATTAGAGGGAGATGATGGAGAGGTAGAAGTAGAAGACGGGAGCGGTGAAGAGGAGGGAGTCGGTGAGATCGAGGATGCCGCCGATGCCGGGGAGGGAATGGCCGGAGTCTTTGATTTGGGTGCAGCGTTTGATGACGGATTCGGCGAGGTCACCGGAGATGCCGGTAAGGCAGAGGATGGGGGCGATGATGAGGCCGTGGGTCCAGGTGATGGGGAGGAGTTTGTCGGGGATGGTGGCGAGAAGGATGATGGCACCGCCGATGGAGGCGATGAAGGCGCCGACGAAACCTTCCCAGGATTTGGCGGGGCTGATATGGGGGATCATCTTGTGTTTGCCAATGAGGACACCGAGAAGATAGGCGCCCATGTCGGAGAATTTGGTGACGATGAGGAGGAAGAGAAGGAGGAAGACGCCGCCTGGTTTGCCGTCTTCGAGGTGGAAGTAGAGAATGCGAAGGATGAAGCCGTAGAAGATGACGGTGTAGACGACGCCGAAGACGAGGGAAAAGATGCGCTGGAGGGTGACGATGCCTTCGAGGTTATGTCGGTAGCAGAGGAAGAAGCCGCCTTGAACCGCGAGGGTGAGGGCGGCGAGGTCCAACCACATGGGAGGCTGGCCTTGATGAGAGAGGACCCACCAACTGACGGTGACCCAGTAGGCGAGGCAGATGGCGAAGCCGAGTAGGGAGAAGGAGCGGTGGGTATCGCCCGCGCGGAGGAGGCGGAAGTATTCGATGGCACCGAAGACGCCGAAGAAGGCGGTGACGGCGACGAGGAGCCAGTCCTGTTTCCATTTGAAAGCAATGGAGAGAACGGCCCAGAGGAGAAGGGTGCTGGAGAGGCGACTGGCGAAGACGCGTCGTTTGCTGGGGGGCTTGGGAGGGGCGCAGGTCTCGGGCATAGGCGCTGGGCTTTAGGGAGGGGCAGGGAAAACTAAAAGCGGGGGGAGAGGGAGTGGTGGAGGGAGTCGAAGCGCGTGGTCAAGTCTGCCAGAGTCCGGGTGTGAAGTTCCAGGGATTTTTCGCGCTCGGCGGTGGATTTCCCGGCGGGGACGAGAACTGAGAGGAACTGAGAGAAGGAAGCTTCGACGTCCTCTGTGACATGCCGAGTGAGGAGGTCGTGGAGATTGGAGGAGGACGAGTCTAACTTGTCGATGAGTTCCCGTTTGGTGGTGTTGAGGGCATTTTTGGTGAGCAGGTAGAAAGCGAGCAAGCCGAGGAGTCCCGAAATGACGACGGCGGCGGCGCTGATGGCACCTCCGAAGTAAAAGGCGGCGCCTGTGCCGATGAGGATGGGAGCGATGAGGCGGGGGATGACGCGAGCTCGGGCGGCGGCTTTTTTGAGACCGGGCTCGATGGATTCATCGAGGTTCAAGCTGACGACAAAGCGGCGGATGGCGCTGTCGATGCGAGCGGTGAAGTGGCGTCGGAGTTCGAGGTGGAAATCGTCCGACTCGGCAACGAGGGGATTGGCTCCGGGAGGGAAGGATGTACTTCCGGCGCTGATGAGGTAGCGTTCGAATTGATGGACGTCTTCGTCGAGGATGAGGGCGACCTGGCGCCAGCGGTCGCTATTGTGGTGTTGGAGGTCTTGGAAGAGGCGGTGGTCGAGGCTGGGTGGGGCCTGGCGGATATCAATTTCTTCGTCCTCGTCCTGGGGGAGTCCCCGGAAGGCACTGCGGGTGGAGAGGGTTTCGGCGGCGAGTCCAGCGACGCGAATGGCGGAGTCGTGGTAGTCGCGGACGGTGGCGTCGATGGCGGGTTCGATTTTATGGAGGGTGCGCTCCATTTGGAGTTCGCGCTCGGTGATCAGTTCCTGGAGGACGGAGGCGCGGCGGCGGGCGGCGTTGTAGGAGTTGGAGACGTTTTCCTTGAGGTCGTCGAGCGCTTTGCGGGCGAGGTTGAGGGCAGTGAGGAGTTTGGTTTGGCGTGCGTTGGTGTTGGTGACGGAAGCTGAGATGTGGCTTTCAAGCGCGGGGAAACCGCTTTCGGCGAGAAGGCGTTCGGGGTCGGCACCGGAGCTGCGGGCGAGGTAGGCGCGTTTGGCGGAGACGGGAAAGAGGGGGAAGTCACGGCCGAAGCGCTGCTGGGTGAGCTGGCGCATGTAGTCGGTGATGACCTGGATTTCTTCCGGGGTGCGGAGGTCGCATTGTTGAAGGACAAAGACGACGTTGCGCATCCACTGGCGATGAACTTTCTCGAGGAACTGCCAGGCGGAGGCGCCCCAGGGGTTGCTGGCGGAGAAGACGAAAATGACGAGGTCGGCGACGGGGACAAAGCGTTCGGTGATCTGCTGGTGCTCGTCCTGAATGGAGTTGGTGCCCGGGGTGTCGACAATGTGGAAGTCGCGGAGGAACTCGCAGGGAATGTGGACCTCCTCGAGGGTGGGCGTGATGGGGATGGTGGTGACGGTTTCTCCGTGTTTGAAGAAGAGGATTTTCTCGGTGGTGGGGATGATACCGGTGCGCGAGAACTCCTGGCCGAAGAGAGCGTTGAGGAAGGTGGATTTGCCGACATTGACCTCGCCGACGACGACAAAAACGAAGGGCTCTTTGAGGGAGGCCTTGATGTTGTCGAGCAGGAGGAGGGAGTCGAGATCGGTGGCGTGATTTTCAGCCTGGGTGCGCAGGTCCTCGATGACGGAGGCGAGCTGGGCCCGGAGCTTGAAGTAGTCGTCGCCAATCATTCGTCTGGGGAGGGAATTGAATGGAGGGGGAGGTGCTTTGCCTTTTGCCCGCACTTCCGGGGCACTTTCAGATCACTGAGGGAGGGGCTCAGGGTCCGCGCCGACGACGTTGGCAGGGCGGACGAGGACACCGACGGGCATGGAGGCCTTCTCGATGTTCATGAGTTGGGAGACGGTGACGAAGCGGTAGCCTTTGGCGAGGATTTGATCGAGCGTGCCGGGCATGGCGTCGATGGTGGGGGCGTGGATGTCGTGGACGAGGAGGATGGAGCCGGGGCGGACGCCATTGACGAGGCGGCTGGTGACGACGGAGACGCCTGGGCGGCGCCAGTCTTGAGGGTCGACGCTCCACATGATGGTGGGGTAGCCGAACTCGGTGAAGATGAGGTCTTTGACGCGAGCGTTGACGGCGCCGTAGGGGGGGCGGATGGTTTGAGGACGATAACCGGCGGCTTCGTAGACGGCATCGGCGGACATTTTCAGCTCTTTGCGGATTTGGTCGTCGGACATGCTGGTGAGGCTGCCGTGGGTCCAGGTGTGGTTGCCGATTTCGTGGCCTTCGGCGATGATTTGGCGAACGAGGGCGGGGTAGGCTTTGGCGTTTTTGCCGACCAGGAAGAAGGTGCCTTTGATGTTGCGATCGCGGAGGATTTTGAGGAGTCGGGGGGTATTGGAGGGGTGGGGGCCGTCGTCGAAGGTCATGGCGGTGACCATTTGATCCGTCTGGATGGAAGAGTAAGAGAGGCGAGCGCCAGCCGGGGGAACGGAGGGCATGTTGGAGGGCTCGTTGAGGCGGCGGGCCATGGGATTTGGCCGGGGCTGAGCAGGTGCGGAAGGAGGGGGAGTGGCGGCCACGGTGGCCGGGGCCTGGATCTGGCCAGCGTAGGGTGGTGGGGCAGATTTTCCGGGAATCGAGCAACCGGATTGGGTGCTCACCATGATGCCAAACCAGATGCTTAAGTACATGAGAGGGGATTTCACGCGGCGAGAATAGAGGCTGAAAATGGTTCGGGAAAGTCTGATTTTCTTAAAAATTAAAGAAAACGATGGAGGATTGGGAGTAGTTCGTTGGTGGTGGTTGCGGGCCAGAGATCGCGGGAGGTCATGATGGCGGCGTTCAGGGAGCTGTGTTCGGGCCAGTCTGGAGTGTCGGGGATGCGGTTGACGACCTGGGTGATGATTTGTTTGGCGCGGCGGGCGTTGGCGTGAAGGTGACCGACGACGGCGTCTGCAGTGACCGGTTCTTCTTCGACCTTCCAGCAGTCGTAGTCGGTGATCATGGCCAGGGTAGCGAGGGCGATTTCGGCTTCGCGGGCGAGTTTGGCTTCGGGGAGGTTGGTCATGCCGATGACGTCGAAGCCGAGTTTGCGGTTGGTTTCGCTTTCGGCGCGGGTGGAGAAGGCGGGGCCGTCCATGCAGACGTAGGTGCCGCGAGGGTGGACGGTGGCACCGGTGGCGGTGGCTTCCTCCGCGAGTAGGGAGCGGAGATGGGTGGAGAGGGGATCGCCAAAGGAGACGTGAGCGACAATGCCACGGCCGAAGAAGGAGTGCTGGTCGCGGCGGCTGGTGCGATCGAAGAATTGGTCGGGGAGGAGGATGTGTTCGGGGGCGTATTCCTCCTGGAGACTGCCGACGGCGGTGACGGCGATGATCCAGCGGACGTTGAGATGGCGCATGGCCCAGAGGTTGGCGCGGTGATTGAGTTCGGTGGGGAGGATGCGGTGGCCGCGGGCGTGGCGGGCGAGGAAGACGAGGCGGCGGCCGTTGAGTTGACCGACGATGAGAGCGTCTGAGGGGGGGCCGAAAGGGGTGTCGATGAGGATTTCCTGGCGGTCGGAGAAGCCGTCGATGTCATAGAGGCCGCTGCCGCCGATGACGCCGATGGCGGGAGGTTGGTTGATGGCGAGAGGGTGGAGGGCGGTGAAATTCATCCGCCGAAAGTGCGGCGGATGCGGGGTGGGTCAACCGACGAATGCGACAGGAGCGGCGAGCGGTTATTTTTTTGCCGGGGCCGGAGCGGTGGGGGGCTCGGGAAGGGGGGCGAAAGGGGCGAACTCGGCGGGAAGTTTGCCTTGGGCGGCGAGGTCGCGGTAGGTGATGGCGAGTGAGTTCGCTGCTTTTCGGAGGAGCTCGTCGGTGGGTTGGGCGGTGGCCTTGGCGGCGGTGATTTTGAGGGCGGCGAGGCAGGCCATGGCGAAGACGGTGTGATCGGAGCCGTTGTTGCAGGTCATCGCGGTGCTGTAGTCGAGGAGAGCGAGTTCGGGGCGCTGCTGTTTTTCGTGGAGGTGACCGCGAAGGTAGGCGAGGGAGGCGACGAAGCGGGCTGGGAGGTCTTTTTTGAAGGGAGGTTGGAGGCTCCATTGTTTGGAGGCGGAGGTGTCGATGAATTCATTGAGATAGGATTGCAGGGCTTGCAGGTCTGCTTTGGCGAGGATGGCCCAGCCGCGGAGGTCGTTGAAGTGGGTCTTGGAGAGGTCACCGAGGACGAGGGGCTTGGCGAGTTGACGGTCCATGGCGGTGGCGAGTTCGGCGAATTTGCCGAGGCCTTTGAGAGCTCTGAAGTGGTAAAGGCGAGCGAGGGAACCGTAGCCATCTTTCCATGGGACGATGGCGGCGTAGTCGTCGGCGAAGGTGGAGAAAGCGGTTTCGGCTTCGGCGTAGTTGCCGGCGTTGAGGCGGGCGAGAGCGGGGCTCCAACCTTTGGGTTCCTCGACATTGAGTTCGGCGATGTTGGAGTAGAGGAGCTTGAGGGAATTGCCGCCTTGGGGGGCGTTGCTGATGACGAGGCCATCGGCTTCGGCAGAGACGAGGAAGCCGGCGTTGCGCTGGCCGGTGGAGGAAACAGCCACAACGGGAAGCGGCGTGGGCGCGGCGTGAAGGGGGAGCGCGAGGGTAAGAGCGAGAAGGAGGAGGCGCATGGGCGTGGGGGGGAAGGGGTCGAAGGGCGGGTGGCATTAGCGGACGCCCCAGATGCCTTCATCGGGTTCGTCTTTGGCTTGGGTTTCGACTTTGAGTTTTTTGTAGAGTTCCTTGGCGCGTTCGATGTAAGGACCGGCGACTGGGTGTTTGGCATGCTTGTACATGCGGGAGACCGTGTCTTTGATGAGGCGGAAGGCTTTGGATTTATCGCCTTGTTTGAGGACGATCTCGGCGGCGCGGACACGAGCTTCGGCAGAGTAGTCGACGTAGTTTTCGAAAGGTGGGGCGATGAAGGGGGTGTAGGCTTCGAGGGCTTCTTTGAGTTTGCCTTGTTCCTCGTAGGAGCGGGCGAGTTTGGCGAAGACTTCGGGGCGGTTGCGGGTGAAGGCAGCGTTGGATTGGATTTCGAGAAAAACTTGTGAGGCCTCCTGCCATTTTTGTTTTCCGTAGTAGAGGCGGCCCTTGGCGAGCATGGCTTCCTCGATGTATTCGGGTTTGTCTTTGAGGTCGAGGATGACTTGGTCGAAGGCGGCGATGGCGTCGTCGAAGGCGGAGGGTTCGCCGCTGGAGGCCAGGATGCGGGCTTTGCCCATGAGGGCGAGCGGGGAGTGATCGGAGGTGCCGCGGTCGAGGACGGCGTTGAACCATTCGAGGGCGAGAGCGTTGGTTTCGGGTTTGTTTTGGTTGGCGAGGTTGCGGCCGACCTGGACGAGGATGTAGGGGGCGAGTTCTTTTTTGTCGAAGGTGCGGAGTTCTTCGAAGGCGACTTGGATTTGGGCGGCGCGCTTGGGGAACTTGTCTTTGTATTCGTCTTTTTCGAGGAGGTCGATGCGGGCCATGATGAGCCAGGCGCGGAGGGTGTTGTTTACCTGGGTGCGTTCGGGGACAAAGTTTTGGAGCTTGTCGAGAAGGGCTTCGGGGCCGGAGACTTGGATGGCGTTTTCGGCGTAGGAGCCGATGGCTTCTTCGACGCCGGTGCCGTCGTTGCTGCTGCCGAGACGGATGATGACTTTCTCGAGAGCGTTAAGGGCTTCGGAACCGCGTTTGACTTCGGTGAGGGCGGCGAGGGCGGAGACGATGATGTCGGCGTCATAGGAGCTGCCGACGTGATTTTTCATGTAGAGATCGTAGTGCTGAAGGATGGCGTCGTTCTTTTCGAGGGTGTTGGAGACGCGGACAAGTTGGACGAGGACGCGCGCCTGGGTGGGGGCGTGATCGGGACCGGCGGAGGTGGCGAGTTCGAGGGCTTTGAGGTAGGCGGCTTCGGCTTGGTCGTTGTTGTTGAGCATCAGGTGGGCGTCACCGCGCATGGCGATGGCGGCGTCGAGGTTGACGAAGTCGGGGAACTGTTTTTGGAGATCGCCGAGGGTGTCGAGGGCTTTGGGGTGATCGCCGAGTTGGAAGTAGCAGGAGCCGCGATCGAGGAGAGCGAAGGGGAGAAACTGGGAGGTGGGGAAGTCTTTGATAAAGGCGTCGAGGAGGGTGCCAGCGGCCTGCCACTCTTTGAGCTTTTGATTAGCGGAGGCAGCGAAGTAGCGGACGTGTTCTTTGAAGCGGGAGTCGGGGTAGGTTTGGGCGTGGTTCAGGAGTTCGGGGATGGCTTCACGGGTGTGGTCGAGATGGAAGAGGGAGGCGGCGACGACGAAATCGGCGAGGTCGCGGTCGGTGGATTTTTCCTTGAGGGAGGAGCGGAGGGAGTTGGCGAGGTCGAGGGCTTCCTGGTAGCGCTGGGTGAAGTAGAGGCTTTCCAACTGCATGGTGTTGACGTTGGCGGCGTATTGGCTGGAGGCGAATTCTTTGCGGAAGGCGTCGCCGAGAGATTGGGCGAACTCCATGTGGCCGAGGGCGAGGGCAGCGCGCATGGCACCGAAGAGGACGAGGTCGCGGTGGGGGCTGGCCGGAACTTGTTCGAGGCAGCGTTGGTAGATGGCGAAGGCGGTGGCGGGGTTGCCGCTGCGTTCGTAGGCGCCGGCGAGGGAGAGTTGGGCGATCCAGTGGAGGTTGTCCGGATCGGTGAGTTGGGCGGTGGCGTTGGTGATTTCTTTTTGGAGAGCCTCCGGGACGTTGGGAGCGGTGCGCTGAGCGCGGGTTTGGAGGTCGTCGAGGATGTCGGAGGGGGAGGCCATCAGGCCGATGAGACGGATGGCGAGGGAGGTTTGGTTGTTGTCAGAGGCTTTGCGAGCGAGGGCGACGATGCGGTTGTTGAACTCGAAGCGCTTCATGTCGAAGGCGGGGACAGAGAACTGGGTGCCGTATTGGTCGATGAATTGGTGGGCTTGTTTTTCGGCATCCGGACTGGCGGAGGAGGTCCAGTCGTCGACGAGGGTGAGGAGGGCGCGCATGAGGGCGTCGGGTCGAGGGGCGGTGGCGCCGGGCGTGGTGGGTTGGAAGAGTTGCTCGATGAGTTGGCGGCCGCGCTCGGTTTTGCCAGCTTTGGTGCAGCAGGCGGCGGCCTGGATGCGGAAGGCGGTTTCGTCATAGGTGCCTGCGGGGGCGGGCGCGGCGGCGAAGGCTTCGAAATCGATGAGGGCGTCCTCGTATTTGCCGGTGGCGAGTTTGATGATGCCCATTTCGAGGCGGGCGAGTTCGAAGACGGGATTCGTTTTGCCGGAAGGGGTGGAGGGAGTGTTGGGGAACTGTTTGTAGCAGGTTTCGTAGTCGGCGAGGGCTTCGTCGAAGCGTTTGAGGTTTTTGAGGCAGAAGCCGCGCCGGTAATACATGACGCCGAAGGTGGGACCGTAATCGGTCATGGCGTCTTTGCCGTAGTCTTTGACGAGGAGATTGAGGGGAATGAGGGCTTCCTCCCAGTTGGCGGCCTCCATGAGTTCGCCGGCTTTATCGAAGAGGCCTTGGAGGTCGAGCGATTCGTAGTCGACTGGGGCGGCAGCGGAGGCAGACGCGGGTTGTTGAGCGCGAGCCGACGGGTGCGGAAAGAGGCCGAGGAGGGCGATGAGAAGGAAGGCGCGGGCGAGCATGGGTGAAGGTGTCATAGCCGTGGCAGGGATTGCTTACGAGCAGGACGAGAGGGGGAGTCTTCGATGCGGGTTTCGGATGGGAGGCGAGGTGGCGGCCACCTGATGGGTTCAAGGTGACTCTTTGAATCCAGAGAGTGTGACGGTGGTGATGCCGACACGGGCGAGGGCGTTCATGAGGTCGATGAAGCGCTGCTGCTTGGATTCGTCATCAGCGGAGATGATGACCAGAGGCTTGTTGCCGGTGGCGTCGGTGAGATCTTTGTAGCGGTCGAGTTCGGCCTCCATGGCGGCGTCGGTGGCCATGAGCTGGTCGGCAATGGTGACTTCGCCGTTCTGGGTGAGGCGGATTTTGAGGGGATCGATCTTGATGTTGCTGGAGGTGCCGGAGTCGGTGGGCAGTTCCATGCTGAGGTCGGACTCACGCGGTTCGAGGGTGGACGAGACCAGGAAGTAGATGAGGAGGAGGAATGAGACGTCGATCAACGAAGAGATGTCGAGAGCGGGAGCCTCTAGTTCTTCTTCAGGGATGCGTTTTTTTCTGGCCATGTGATGAACCGGTGATGGCGGTGTTTGGAGTCAACGTTAGCGGCGTTTGGGGGCGGGGAAGGCGGAGAAGATGATGGTGTTGACACCGGCGGCGCCGGCGGCTTGGACAGCTTGTTTGGAGTATTTGACGATGGAGGCCTTGTCGCCACGGAGGAGGATTTTGGGGGTGACACCCGGTTCCATGACGGCCTTTTTTTCTTCGACGTAGGCGGTGATGGCACCGGTATCGGGAAGAGGTTCCTCGGCGCGATTGATGCCTCCGAAACCGCCGTCTTCATAGACATGAATGATGATGCGGCCAGCGTGCTCTTCCGGGGGTTTGGCATTGGTAGCCACCGGGATTTCGACAGCCGGGTCGATGGTGTTGAGCATCAAGCGGGAGCTGACCATGAAGAAGAGAAGGAGCTGGAAGACCATGTCGATCATGGAGGACGAGTCCATGGTGACGTTCTCGTCGATGGCGGTTAAGGAAGCGAGTTTGGAGGCCATGAGCGGCGACGAGTGGAGGGGGTCAGGCGTTAGGCGGAAAGGCCTTCGGGGATGCGGGCGGCTTTGGCTTCGCCGTGGACGGCGTTGGTGGCTGCGTTGACGAGGGCCATGCCTGAGTGGATCGATTCGCCGACCAAGTCATTGAGCCGATTCTTGAAGAAGAAAAAGAGGAAGAGGCAAGGGATGGCGACGACCAGGCCGCCGAAGGTGGTGAGGAGAGCGACGGAGATGTCACCGGCGAGCGCGGCGGGTTCAGCGCCGCCGGTCTGGGCCAGGGTGGCGAAGGCGCCGACCATGCCGACGACGGTGCCGAGCAGGCCGAGCATGGGGGAGACTTGAGAGAGCACGCCGAAGTAACCGATCCATTTTTGATAGGGTTTGATTTCGATGGTGGCGAAGTCTGCCATGGCATCTTCGACCTGTTCGACACCGAGTTTTTCGTGATCGGTGGCGTCGAAGTGGGGAAGGGCGAGGGTCATCATGCGACCGAGGAAGGTGGGGCTGCTGGCGGCGACTTCGATGGCGCTGCGGACGCGGCATTGCTGCATGAGTTCGGTGAGCTCGGCGACGAGAGCCGGGGGTGCGAATTTGCTTTTTGTCAGGGTGATGACGCAGAGAACGCTGAGGCCGATGGCCCCGACAGAGCAGAAGCCGAGGGGGAGCATCCAGATGCCGCCGTCGAGGATCCATTTCTCGAGGGTGGTTTTGGCCACGGGCGCTTCCTCGGTGAGGGGCGATTGAGCGGAGGCGGAGATGGCGCTGAGGGCGAACAGGGTGGCCGTGATGGCGATGGCGGCGAGGCGGGAAGCGCGATGACTGAGGGGCGAGGGTGCGGGAGTCGACGACATGATGGAGAGGGTGACAGTGCTTCTGAAAGAAAAGCTCGTAGCTTAGGGATGGTGTCCCGTGTGGGGTGAAATAGGCAAGGGAAAACGAGGAGGGGAGGCGATTTGTTTGGAATTTTGTCCTTCCAAGCGTTTTTTGACGTTCCAGGGTTTGATTTTCTGAGAGTTTACTCTGTAATAGCGGGCTAAACTCCGGGACGACCCGAAGGTTTCATCGTCAAATTAGCATCAACCACAAAACACTATGAGTCATTCCCAACCGAAATTGCATAACGCCATGTGGCCTGGACTCGTCGGCAAAGGCGACGGAGAAGGTCAGGAACCCCCGATCAGCCTGGAGCGGATGCTGGACCTCACGGCCCAAGCGAACGTGAACGGACAGAAGTTTGAGGGCATCGATTACTTCCTGTTTTTGCCACACACGGATCCGAATGCGAGCGATGATGAGTTGAAGCGGATCGCTGACATGATCGCGGGCAAGGGATTTGATGTGGGATCACTGGTGGCTCCAGTTTGGCCGGGGACGGTAGGTGATTCGGCGATGGGCGATGATGCGTCGCAAGCGAAGTTCCTCGATGCGGTGACGATGGCGTGCCGGATCGCGAAGGTGTTCAACGAGCATGGCGTGCGGAAGTATGGCGTGATTCGGGTGGACAGTGCGGAGTTTGGGATCGCAAAATGGAAAGAGAATCCGATGGCGAACACGGCGCGGATTGTGGACACATTCAAGAAGGCGGCGAAGATCGCTGCGGATCATGGCGAGCGTCTGGCGGCTGAAGGCGAGATTTGCTGGGCGGGGATGCATTCCTGGAAGGACATGCTGGACGTGCTGGAAGGGGTGGGGATGCCGGAGGCGTTCGGGTTCCAGGCGGACTTGGCGCACACGTATCTTTACACCCTGGGCTACAATGCTCCTGAGCATGCGCTGGTGAAAGAGGGCTACTCGGAAGCTGAGTTCTATGCGGCTTATGAGAAGATGACGGATGCGCTGCGTCCTTGGACGATCGACTTCCACGTGGCTCAAAACGATGGGACGGTGCATGGCGCGGGCAGTCACGATAAGACGGGCAAGCACTGCCCGGCGGATGATGTGAACGGGAAGCTGGACATTGTGAAGTGCGCTGGCTACTGGCTGAAGGATGCGCCGAGCCGCGGCATCAAGCATATCTGCTGGGATGGGTGCATGTTCCCGAATGCGATGCTGGAGACGGTGGGCACTTGGAACACGATCCTGGACAAGATGATCCAGGTGCGTGATGCGCATGGTTGGAGCTGAGACTGAGCGCTACTGAAGACTGCGAGACCCCGCTGGCGTGATGCTGGCGGGGTTTTTTGTTTGCAATGGAGGATCGCAAATGGGTATCAGGTCGATAGCGAGAGTGTATTTTCGTTTGAGGGAAGGAAGGTCGAATAGAGGGGAGCATGATTTGGATTTTTCGAACCGGTGTGTTGGTGATGCTGTTGGCTTCGAGTGTTCGGGCGGCAACGGAGGTTGAGGCGTTGCGATGGAATGTGCAGGTGCGGGCGCGGGGGGAACTGCGGGAGAATGTGTATGATTTTGATGCCAGTCAGAAGGCGGTGACGGATGACTCGTGGTTGCTGCATCGGTTGCGGGTGGGGTTGGAATGGGAACCGGTGGCGTGGTTGAAGGTGACGGTGCAGGGGCAGGATACGAGGGAGTCGTTTTCGGATCGACCTGATGTACCTTTGCTGAACGGAGCGGAAGGGGATGATTTTTTTGATTTGAGATTGGCGAGTGTGGAGGTGGGATTGCCTGAGGTGGTGAGTGTGAAGGTGGGGAGGCAGGTGCTGGCGTATGGCGATGAGCGATTGGTGGGGCCGCTGGAGTGGTTGAACTTTAGCCGGACGTTTGATGCGGTGAAGGTGCGTCACGAAGGTAGTGACTGGTGGGTGGAGGCGTTTGCATCGAGCGTGGTGCGATTGGACCGGTCGGGGTTCAATCGGTCGGATTGGCTGGGTGGGGACGATAGCCAGGGGCAGATTTTTAGCGGGCTGTACTTCAGTTCGAAGCAGGTGTCGTTTCAGACGTCGGATGTGTATGCGTTTCATTTGCATGAGGACGGGGGGACGGACTTTTTGACTGGGGGCGTGAGGATGAAGGGGGATCCGTTGAAGTTGGCGGGTTGGGATTACACGATCGAGTGGGCGGGTCAGACGGGGGAGGTGAAGGGGCGTGATTTGCGTGCGTTTGCGCATCATTTGGAAGGCGGCTACAACTGGCTTCATGCGGGCTGGAAACCTCGACTGGCGCTGGAGTACAGCTACGGGAGTGGGGATCGGGATGCGGGGGATGGGAAGACGGGGACGTTTCAGAATTTGTTTCCGACCAATCATCCGCCGTATGGGTTGATGGATGTGTTTTCCTGGCAAAACCAACACAATGCGGTGCTGAGGTTGGCGGCGCAGCCTCATGAGAAGGTGAAGACGACGCTGGATTGGCACGGCTTCTGGTTGGCGACGACGAGTGATGCGTGGTATCGCGCGAATGGGAAGACGGAGGTGAGGGGCATTCAGCCAGATGCGCGGCGGTATGCGGGGAGCGAGGTGGATTTGACGATGAATGTGAAGGTGAATTCGCATCTGGATGTGTTGCTGGGTTACTCGCACTTCTTTCCGGGGAGCTATCTGGCGGACACGGGGGCGGCGGATGATGCGAACTTTGCGTATGTGATGGTGACGTTGAATTTTTGAGGCTGGATGGCGGGCGAGCGCTGAATTTGCACTTGGCGTTGTTGGGGTGCCGCTCTATGGGATGGGCGCATGATTCATGGGATCGATCATATCAATATTGTGGTGGCGGACTTGGAGCGGTCGGTGGCGTTTTACACGGAGGTGCTGGGGTTTCGGAAAACGCAGGAGGTGTTCATGGAGGGGGAATGGATTGAGTCGATCGTGGGGTTGCGCGGGGTGACGGGGCGGGTGGCGTTTGTGGAGCCAGCGGGTGGTGGGTTGAGGATCGAGTTGTTGCAGTATGTGGCGCCGGAAGGGGTGCAATTGGAGGCGAACTCGGTGGCGAACACGCGGGGGCTGCGGCATCTGGCGTTTCGGGTGACTGGGATCGAGGCGATAGCGGCGCGGTTGCGGGCGGCGGGGGTGACGTTGTTTAGTGATCCGGTGCTGGTGCCTGCGGGGATTGTGACGTTTGCGGCGGGGGAGAAGCGGTTGCTGTATTTTTTGGATCCGGATGGGGTGATTTTGGAGTTGGCGGAGTATGGGACGGTGTGAAGGCGGGGGGGAGGTTCGCACTAAGGCACGAAGGGGTGGGGGCTTTGGGAGACTGCGATTTGAATTGGACAGGATGGACAGGATTTTGGAGGATTAACAGGATTGGGAGGGGGATGTTGAAGGCGGATGGGGCGGGAGAAGGGACGACCTGTTGCGTATTTGCGTAGGCTCCTGGGATAGATGAGCGGGCGGTTGGGGACGTGGGTGAAGCGCGCCGTTGTGAGACGACAGCGGGTAGGTGTCGTAGCGTGGGGCGGCGTTGTGGTACGAAGACTAGGGGTTGGGGTGCGACAGGATGAGCGGGACGTACGACTGGACGTGCGAGGCGTATGACGGGACGGCGGAGTCGTACGACTGGACGAGCGGGGCGTACGACGGGACGGTGGAGTCGTACGACTGGACCAGGGGGGCGTACGACTGGACGAGCGGGCCGAACGACAGGACGGCGGGGTCGTACGACTGGACGGGCGGGACGTACGACGGGACGGCGGAGTCGTACGACTGGACGAGCGGGGCGTACGACTGGAAGAGCGGGGCGTACGACTGGGACGTGGAGGAAATGGCGTGGTGGGCCGGGTGAGGCAGAGGGGAGTCTGGGTGGGGTGGCGCGGTCCTGGGGGGAGGCTTACATTGTTGGAGCGGGGGAGCTCGGTGAGTCCGCCGGGGCCTTCCTGAAGACGCTTTCGCTTTCACAACACTCGGGTGGGTTGAGTCGAGGGGGGGTTTAAGCAGATGGCGCGGGGTGTTGGCTAGGCAAAAGAGGTTGATTAGGTAAAAAAGTCTGAATGGGACTTGCTGATGGATGGGGAATCCCTATCGTTTGGGGGTATGATTGGGACTTGCGTTGATGGGATTCGAACAGGGTTGATGGGCCGAGTAGTGGCGAGGCGGAAGACGAAACCAAGCAATGGCCCCACGCGCCGCGCGATTCTACACTCTGTGTTTTTGGGAATTGTCGTCTGAAACCTTGAGTCAACCCACCACCCTCAGCCCTGGAAAATCACTTCGAGCCTATGCCGACTAAAGAGGAAGAAGACAAATGGCAGAGGGCCGATGACGAGGTGCGGAAGAATCTGCCGCCGGGCGTGAAGCTCGTGCGTACGCTAAGGGGGCACACGGACTACGTTGGGCGCATCGCTTGGTCGCCTGACGGGCGGCTACTGGCCTCGCCGTCGGCGGACATGACCATCCGGCTGTGGGATGTCGAGACGGGGGAGATGTTGCGCACGATGGACGGGCATACAAACATGGTCTGGAGTGTAGCCTTCGATTCACTTGGTGGCATGCTAGCTAGCGGATCGAGGGATAAGACGGCCAGACTTTGGAATGTGAAGACGGGGAATTTGATTCACACGCTTAAATCACATGAGGAACACGTCACAAGTGTTGTATTTGATCCAGCGGGACGGCAATTGGTCAGTGGAAGTTTTGACGGGACAATAAGGCTTTGGGACGTTGCCAGTGGGCGCCTGCTCCAGATCGTAAATGCCAATGAGGAGGCAATTCATATTGTAACGTTTGATCCTTCGGGTCACAAGGTTGCGAGCGGAGGTTATGGTGGGATATTCATGAAGCGTTGGGACGTGACTAGAAGGGAAATGCTCGACGACTTTAAGGTGAATGAGGATGCGGGATCAATTAACAGCGTGGCGTTTGATCCAGTTGGGCGGCATTTTGCTAGCGGCTGTGAGGATGATACGATTAGGTTTTGGGATTCAGGGAACGGGCGCTTGGTCCGAACTCTCGAAGGTCATACAGGGGAAGTAAGATGTGTCGCCTTTTCACCTGATGGGCGGTGCGTTGCGTCAAAGTCAGGGGACGGTTCGATTCGCTTGTGGCGTTCTGACAATGGGGATTGCATGGCAATATTACTAGAGCCTGCATCAGATGTTTGGCCCCCAGGTCTCGCATTCCACCCGGACCGACCGCTCCTTGCAACTGTCGGATGCGATCCCGGGACAATGAAATACGAGCAGGGCAGTGAAACTCAACTCCGTGACCGCCTCATTCACATCTACGAACTGGACTTGGACCGCCTCCTCAGTGAGAGGGCTGAGCAGTATGCCCATTACGTCAATGCCAAGGTGGTGTTGGTGGGGGACACGGGTGTGGGTAAGTCGGGGCTGAGTTTGGTTCTGAATCGCCAGCGGTTTGAGGCCACGGAGTCCACGCCGGGGCGTCGGGTCTGGACGATGGACAGCCAGGAGGCGCGCACAGCAGCTGATGTACCGCAGACGCGGGAGACGCTGCTGTGGGACATGGCCGGGCAGCCGGGTTACCGTGTGATTCACCAGCTTCACCTGAATGAAGTGGCGGTGGCTCTGGTGGTGTTTGATGCGCGCAGTGAGACGGACCCACTGGCCGGGGTGCGCCACTGGGAGCGTGCCCTGCGTCTGGCGCATCAGCGGCAGGGCGGCTGCGGTGTGCCGATGAAGAAATTCCTCGTCTCCGCCCGCAATGATCGCGGTGTGGTGTCGGTGAGCAAGGAACGGCTGCAAGCCATGATCGAGGAACATCAGTTCGATGGCTATTTCGAGACCAGCGCCAAGGAAGGCTGGCAGATCGAGCAACTGCGCAAGGCCATCGCTGAGGGCATTCCCTGGGAGCTGCTGCCGGAGGTTTCATCATCGCAGCTGTTTGCCGACATCAAGGCCTTCCTCGTGGCGGTGAAAGAGACAGGTCGGCTGCTGGCGCTACCGGATCAGCTCTACGCGGACTTTGTGGCGATCCACTGCGATGCTGAGAAAGAGGTGCCTGACCTTCGGGCGCAGTTTGACACCTGCATCGGACGGCTGGAGGCGCGCGATCTTATCCGCCGCCTGAGTTTCGGCGGCTACGTTCTACTCCAGCCGGAGCTGTTGGACGCCTACGCCTCGGCGATGGTGAACACGGCCAAGGAAGAGCCCGACGGCCTTGGCTCCCTGGCGGAGGAGACCGCGCTGGCGGGCAAGTTTTTCGTGCCGAAGGAACAGAAGGTTGCCGATGCCGGGCAGGAGCAACTGCTGCTCTACGCCACGGTGGAGGAGCTGGTGCGCCACGATCTGGCGCTGCGGGAGAACGCGGATGACGGTCGCCACCTGGTCTTTCCCTCCCAGTTCAACCGCGACTACGAGGACGCGCCGGAGCCGAAGGGGAAGGCGGTGGCCATCTCCTTTGACGGGCCGGTGCAGAGTCTCTACGCCACGCTGGCGGTGCGGCTCGGGCATAGCGGCCTGTTCACCGCCCGACGTGCCGAGATGTGGCGAAATGCTGCCGTCTTCACCGCCAAGGCGGGCGGCAAGTGCGGGTTATTTGTGAATGAGTTCTCCGAGGGCCGGGGGCGCCTCATCCTTTTTTACGACGAGCAGGCCAGCCACGAGACGCGGTTCCATTTCGAGGAATACGTGCTTGCGCATGCCGCCCGCCGTTCTTTGCAGGACTCGGTGGAACTGGTGCGGTTCTTCGTCTGCGCCAATGGGCACCCAGTGCCGAATGATTACGTGAAGCTGCTGCGCGACCAGGGCAAACACACCTTTGATTGCCCCTGCGGCAAAAAGGTGTCCCTGGCCGAGCCGAAGGAGCGCCTCCAGTTCAAGTCCGAGGTGGAGGCCATGGACAAGACGGCGGACCGTCAGCGGGACTTCGATTCCTTCGTCATGTCCGCCACGGGAGAGGTGAGCACACCCAGCTTCAAAGCCTGGGCCGGGGGTGATCGCGTGACGCTGGCCATCGTCTTCACCGATGTGGTGGGATCAACTGCGCTCGGCAACGAACTGGGCGACAGCGAGTCGAACGAAGTTCGCCGCGCCCACTTCGCCCAAAGCCGCGAGTTGATCGGGAAGCACGAGGGCCGCGAGATCAAGACCATCGGCGACAGCTTCATGGCGGGCTTCAAGTGCGTGGGCAAGGCGCTCGACTATGCCTGCGCACTGCAAAAGCGCACCGGCCATCCCCGCGTGGAAATCCGCGCTGGTATTCACATCGGGCCGATGTCCGTGGAGGAAAACGATGTCTTCGGCGGTGCCGTGAACTTCGCCGCCCGCGTCGTCGGTGCGATCAAAGGCGCAGAGATCTGGCTGAGCGACCGTGCTAAGAACGATCTCGCCGATCTCGCCGCCAAGCAGCACACCACGCTTGTCTGGGAACGCCATGACGAGGTGGAGATGAAAGGCTTCACCGGACGCCACACGCTGTGGTCGCTGAAGAAATAAGAACCCGCCGCTGGTGGTTGTTTCATCCACCGATAACCCTGAGGGAATCACCGCAATTTTATGGCATACAAGTGGCAGCAAGAAGAATGGCAGCGCGCCGATGACGAGGTGCGGAAGAACTTGCCATCGGGCGTGAAGCTCGTGCGCACACTGCGGGGGCACACGGGATACATCGGGCGCATCGCGTGGTCGCCGGACGGGCGACTGCTGGCGTCGCCGTCGGAAGATGGAACAATACGCCTGTGGAATAATGCCGCCAATACTCTTCAGATAATTGAAGCACACAGGAGCCAAGTTAATAGCGTCGCCTTCAGCCGTTGCACTCGGCGACAGAGCACGTTGGCCAGTGTGGGATATGATGGTGAGGTTAAGTTGTGGGATGATTATCTTGAAATCAGTATTGAATGCCGAAGCATTGGATTTCATCGTGATGCCGCTTGGGCCGTAGCCTACAGCCCATCGGGATCGCAATTGGCCACCGGTGGTGAAGACAAAAAAGTCAAGCTTTGGAGCACAGCCAAACTTGGCTTGGAGCGCACGCTCGACGCTCATATCGATTGGGTCACTAGTGTTGCGTTTCACCCTAAAGGGCAGCAGTTGGCCACTGCGAGTGATGATGGAACAGTGAATTTGTGGCAGGTGAGCAACGGACGGTTTCTGCGCAGCCTCAAAGGCCATCGAGACTCAGTCTTATGTGTTATGTTTGATCCTACTGGTCAGTGTCTCGCCAGTGGGAGTAAAGACAAAACGATAAAGCTTTGGACGTCAGACAAAGGACGATTGCTTCGGACCCTCGAAGGGCACACCGGCGAAGTCCGAGGAGTAAGTTTCTCGCCCGATGGCCGATGCCTTGTGTCGAAGTCCGGAGATGGTTCTATTCGCCTGTGGAATGTTAAAGATGGAAGTTGTCTGGCTACTATTTCTGAACCGTCAACCCATGACTGGCTACCTAGTCTCGCCTTTCATCCGAACTGCTGGCACCTAGCCACGGTTGGTTCAGACCCCGGCAGTCCGGAAAAGGAATGTGATCGAATCATTCACATCTACGAATTGGACTTCGATGTTCTTCTGAGCCAACCAGCGAAACCTTTCATCTCTTACACCAGCGCAAAGGTGGTGCTGGTGGGGGACTCGGGTGTGGGCAAGACGGGCCTGGGCTGGAGACTGGCGCACGGGGCATTTAAGGACCATCCCTCCACGCATGGTCAGCAATTTTGGTTGCTGGATCAACTCTGCAAGAAGCGCGCGGACGGTGCGGAGTGCGAGGCGGTGCTCTGGGATTTGGCCGGGCAGACGGACTACCGGCTCATCCACACGCTTTTCCTTGATGATGCGGATCTGGCGCTGGTGCTCTTTGACCCCACGCGCAACGACGACCCGCTGGAGGGCGTGGAGTTCTGGCTGAAGCAGCTCAAAGTGGGCCATCCAGCAGACGGCGGCCCACGCGCTGTGCTTATCGCCGCCCGCAGTGATCGCGGCACGCCCCGGCTGACGCAGGCGGAACTGGACGCTTTTTGCCGCCAGCGCGGCATCACCGCCTACCACACCACCAGCGCCCTGGCTGGCGAAGGCATCGAAGCTCTGGTGGAACGCATGAAGGGCCTGATCCCCTGGGACGACAAACCTGCCACCGTGACCACGGAGACCTTCAAACGCATCAAAGACTTCGTGCTGGAACTGAAGGAAGTGGTGGACCGCGGGACGGTGATCCTGACGCCGGAGGAACTGCGCGAGCGGCTGCAAGCCACGGATCAGAACTGGAAGTTCACCTCTGATGAAATGCTCACCGCCGTGGGTCATCTGGCGAACCATGGTTACATCACACGTCTGAAGACCTCGCAGGGCGAGCTGCGCTTCTTGCTGGTGCCAGAGTTGCTGAACAATCTGGCTGCGTCCTATGTGCTGGAAGCGCGGCGTGAGGAGAAGGGGCTCGGGTCGCTGAGGGAAGAGAAGCTCCTGGCGGGTGGCTACGCCTTCCCCGAACTGGAGAAGGTGACGCCCGACGAGCGGGCCATCCTGCTCGATTCCGCCGCAGCGCTCTTCCTGGAACACAATGTCTGCTTCCGTGAGACCGATCTGCTGGGCAATGCCTACCTGGTTTTCCCCGAACTCATCAACCTGAAGCGTCCGCTCGATGACGACGGTCAGCCCGTGGAAGACGGCGTGGCCTACACGGCCAGCGGCGCGGTGGAGAATGTCTATGCCTCGCTGGTGGTGCTGATGGGCTACACGCAGACCTTTACCCGCACCAACCAGTGGCGGAACCACGCCCGTTACGAGGTGGGTCGCGGTCAGGTCTGTGGCTTCCGCCTGGAAGCCGAGCGCGCAGGCGAGCTGGACTTCGTGCTCTACTTTGCCAAGGACACACCTGCGCCTGTGCGGATGCTGTTCCAAAGCCTGTTCGAGAACTTCCTGAACCGCCGCAACCTGACGGTGCATCGCTTTGAACCGGTGGTGTGCAAGAACGGGCATGTGCTGGACCGCGTGATCGTGCGGAAGCGCTCGGCAGCCGGTGAGGTCTTCGCCTTTTGCAGCGACTGCGGTGAGAAGACGACGCTGCCAAAAGCCGACCAGCCGATTCACCTTACCAAGCAGCAAGCTGTCGCCGTGGATGCTGACCGCCGCGCCGCCGACGAGCGCTCTCGTTTTGAGCAGATGCTCTTCCGCCTGAAGACCTATGTGACGGAGCAGAAGCTCGACGTGCCGGAATGCTTTATTAGCTACGCATGGGGTGTGCCCGAGCACGAGCTGTGGGTGGAGCGCCGTCTGGCGACGGACTTGCAGAAGGCCGGTGTTGCCGTTGTGCTGGACCGCTGGGAGAACGCCCGCATCGGCGCGAGCGTGCCGAGGTTTGTGGAGAAGGCCGGAAAGTGCGACCGCGTGATCGTGGTGGGAACACCGCTCTACCAGAAGAAGTATGACAACAACGAGCCGATGCGGAGTTTCGTCGTCGCTGCCGAGGGCGATCTGATCGGTGAGCGCATGATCGGCAGTGAAGCAGACAAAGAGAGCGTTCTGCCATTGCTGCTGGAGGGTAGCAAGGAGACTGCTTTCCCGCATCTGCTTCATCCTCGCGTCTATGCGGATTTCCGCCAACCTGAGGCCTACTTCACTGCTATGCTGGAACTACTCCTGAGTCTCTTTGCCATCGGGGCGCAAGAGCCTGTGGCAGAGAGTCTTCGAGCGTCATTAGGGGGGCCGGGGCACTAAGGGCGGTAACTATTGAGACCAAGCACTGAGGGGAGATTGTCGCGATCGGGGACGAAGCGCATTATCGGTTGGCATGGGGAATTGGAAGTGCTCTAACGCTGCGATTCGGCAAAAGGGTGTCCTTAGACTGGAGAACGAAGGCGTTTCCGGGCGAAGGCGATGCCGGAGGCGGTTTTGAGGTAGCTTTCGAAATCGCGGGCCTGCTGGGCGTTGGAAAAGGCAAGATAGGTTTCGAGGGTCCAGGGGCGATGTTTGGCGGTGTGGATTGATTTGCCTGCGTTGTGCTCGGTGAGGCGTTGGCGGAGGTTGTCGGTGAGGCCGGTGTAGAGTTGGTCGGGGTTGGATTCGCTACGGATGAGGTAGACGTAGTGCATGTGGGAGGGGGGCTTTGAACGTTGAAGGATGAACGCGGAAATTTGAACGCTGAGAGCGGGATTGTCTTTGCGGAAGCTTTGGAGGGGGCGCTTCGCGAGGGGGGGGTGTGTTCTTCGCTGAAGCTTCGAAGGGTCGCTTCGCGAGGGTTTTGCGTCGTTTGGGTGAGCAGACGGGAGTTTTTGGGTGAGTTGGGCGCGCCCGTTCTTCGCTAAAGCTTCGAAGGGCATTTTTTGCCTCTCTGCGGTCGGCAAAAAATGGCGGAGAGGGTGGGATTGACTTCGCTTCGCTGCGTCCTGCTTCTCTCGCTTTGCTCGTTCAGCTCGAACCGTTATGTGAACCGTGGGTTCAAATCCCACCCTTTCCTGGCTCACAATGTTCGCTGGCGGAGAGGGTGGGATTCGAACCCACGGTAGGTTTCCCTACTTCGGTTTTCAAGACCGACGCGATCGACCACTCTGCCACCTCTCCTGGTTGCTGCGGACGCCGGGTTATCTACGGTGGAGATGTGGGGTTGCCAAGTGGAAGTTTGATTGGTGTGGGTGCTTGATTGTGGTGGGTTTTGGGATTCCGATGGAGGATGCGTGCTTTGATTGCGGTGGATAAGTTTAAGGGGTCGCTGCCTGCGATGGCGGTGGCGGAGGCGATTGCGGCGGGGTTGCGGGCGGGGGGGGTGGATTGGGAGGTGGATCTGTGCCCGATTGCGGATGGGGGGGAGGGGACGGTGGAGGCGATCGTGGGGGCTCTGGGGGGTGAATGGGTGCCGGTTGAGTCGGTGGATGCGCTGGGGCGGGGGGTGCAGGCAAGGTATGGGATCGTGAGCGGGGTGGATGGGGTGCGGGAAGCGGTGATGGAGATGAGTGCGGTTTCGGGGCTGGCGCTGGTGCTGGATGCGCCGCTGGATCCGGCGGTGGCGAGCACGTTCGGGACGGGGGTGATGATGCGGGAGGCGATGGGGCGTGGGGTGGGGCGGGTTCGGATCGGGATCGGGGGGAGTGCGACGAATGATGGGGGGATGGGGATGGCGGTGGCGCTGGGGAATCGGTTTCTGGATGCTGCTGGGGAAACGGTTAAATCGTTACCGAAAAGTTTCGATAGCGTGGTGCGAATTGAGCGGCCGCTTGATGGGGCGGGGTTTCCGGAGGTGGTGGTGGCTTGTGATGTGGACAATCCGCTGCTGGGGGTGCGGGGGGCGACGCGGGTGTATGGGAGGCAGAAGGGGGTGGTGGATGAGGGGATTTTTGAGGGTCGGTTGGAGCGGTTGGCGGAGATGGTGAAGCGGGATCTGGGGGTGGATCCGAGGGAGGTGGCGGGAGCTGGGGCGGCGGGGGGGCTGGGGTTTGGGTTGATGGCGTTCTGCGGGGCGCGGTTGGTGGGCGGGTTTGAGATGGTGGCGGAGGCGGTGGGGCTGAGGGAGCGGATGGCGCAGGCGGATGTGGTCATTACGGGGGAGGGGCGGCTGGATGCGCAGACGCTGTGCGGAAAGGGGCCGGTGGGGGTGGCGCGGATGGCGCGGGGGCTGGGGAAGCGGGTGGTGGGGATCGCGGGTGGGGTGGAGCGGGGGGTGGGGCTGGAGGGGGAGTTTGATGTGCTGGTGGCAACGAAGCCGGAGGCGATGCCCCTGGCGGAGGCGATGGCGCGGGGGGCGGGGTTGATCGAAGAATCAGTTGTGCAGTTGGCGGATGTGCTTAGAGAATGGTGAGCCGCTGGCCTTGATGAATGATCCTGGCTAGATCGGCTTTCTTTTTCACCGCAGCGATTTTTTTATGGCGACACAGGCAGTTCTTCTTTTTGCAGGTCAGGGTGCCCAGAAGGTGGGTATGGGACAGGATTTGGCGGGGGCTTTTCCGGTGGTGGGGGAGATGCTGGCGAAGGCGGACGCGGCGCTTGGGTATTCGCTAAGTCAGGTGATGTTTGAGGGGCCGATGGAGGAGCTGACGAAGACGTCGCGCTGCCAGCCGGCGCTTTATGTGCATGGGCTGGCCCTTTTGGAGGTGCTGAAGTCGAAGGTGCCGGAGTTGGAGGTGGTGGCGTGTGCGGGTTTGTCGCTGGGGGAGTTCACGGCGCATGCGGCGGCGGGGACGTTTTCTTTTGAGACGGGGCTCAATCTGGTGTTTCAGCGGGGGGCGTTTATGGAGGAGGCTTGCGAGTCGACACAGGGGGCGATGGTGGCGATGCTGGGAGGTGAGGAGGCGGCAATTCGGGCGCTGGCGGCGGAGTGCGAAGTGGATGTGGCGAACCTGAATGCGCCAGGGCAGATTGTGCTTTCGGGGTCGGTGACGGGGATCGAGGCGGCGGCGGCGAAGTCGAAGGAGTGTGGGATCAAGCGGGCGATTGTTTTGCCTGTGGCAGGGGCTTATCACAGTCGGCTGATGGCATCGGCTCAGGCGAAGTTGGAAGGGGTGCTGGCTGAGGCGGAGGTGGTGAGTCCTGGGGTTCCTGTGGTGAGTAACTTTGAGGCGGCGGTGGTGAGCGAGCCTGAGGCGATTCGGTCGGCGCTGGTGAGTCAGGTGACGGGGTCGGTGCGGTGGGTGGAGAGCATGCAGCTGCTCATTGCCCAGGGGCACAAGCTGTTCATTGAGCTGGGGCCGGATGCGACTTTGGCGGGGTTAATGGGGAAGATTGATAAGTCGGTGAAGGTGATTTCGATCAAGGATGTGGCGAGTTTGGAGGCGGGGGTGGGGGAACTGGTGAGTAGTTAGTCGTGAGTAGTTAGTTGTTGGGGATTGGAGGTGATTTGATGGAGCTTTTTGATGCGCACAATCATTTTCAGGAAGAGCGACTGGATGCTTGGCGGGAGGGGTTGATGGAGGTGCTGCCGGGGATGGGGGTGCGGGAGATGGTGGTGAATGGGATGAGTGAGGGGGACTGGGGGAAGGTGGCGGCGTTGGCGGAACGAGTGGAGTGGGTGAGGCCTTCGTTTGGTCTGCATCCTTGGTGGGTGAAGGGGCGGTCGGAGGGGTGGCGGGAGGTTTTGGAGGGGTGGGTGCGGGCGTTTCCTGGGGCCGGGGTGGGGGAGGCGGGGTTGGACCGGTGGATTGAAGATCCGGATGTGGAGGCGCAGGTGGAGTGCTTTAAGTGGCAGGTGGCGTTGGCGGTGCGTGAGGAGCGGGCGCTGTCGGTGCACTGTGTGCGGGCTTTTGGGCTGCTGGATGAGGTGCTGCGGGAGGTTGTGCGACCGGAGCAGGGTTTTTTGATTCACTCCTATGGTGGGCCGGAGGAGATGGTGGCGGGGTTTGCGCGGATGGGGGCGTATTTTTCGGTGTCGCCGCACTTTGCTTTGGAGCGGAAGCGGGGGCAGTTGGAGGTGTTTGGGAGGGTGCCTCTGGATCGGTTGTTGATTGAGACGGATGCGCCGGATTTGTGGCCGCCTGCCGAGGTGAATCCGAATCGGTTGCAGTTGGCGGATGGGCGTGAGGTGAACAGTCCGGCGAATTTGCAGTTTGCCTATGAGATGGTGGCGGAGGTGCGGGGAATGCCGGTGGAGGAGCTGGCTGCGATGGTGGGGGAGAATTACCGGCGGTTGTTTGGGGGGTGATTGGGGCGGCGAAGCGGATCGGGAGACGGTGAGCGGGAGGCTTGGATGACGCGACAGATGCAATGCGGTCTGCCTCCTTTCGGCTATTTGCGTTTGGGTTTCATTCGACTTCGATCACTGTTCCTACTGCGATCAGTCTTGGGCCTTCTTGAATACGCCAAATGCGCCCAGGGACGAGCAGTTCGCGGAGTCCTCGGGCATTTAGGAAAGTTACTTTAAGGTCTCTGGTCTCGCCGGGGTAAACCCAGACACCGTCTTCGACTTCAATCTGGCCGATGAAAAAGAAGCTGTCATCAGGGCCACCGAAATTGTGGTTGGGCCTGAAGCCTTTGGTGAACGGACCGTGCCTTCCTCCTTGGTCTTCAGCAACAAGAGCAATCGTAGCGCAAATCACGATTGGCTTGCCTTCCTCTATGTCGAGATTGTCGGTGAAGGCGAACATAGTCGTGTCTTGGCCGGACAGTCTTGGTGTGTTGAGATATTGGCTGTCGGCAAGTGATGCGGCGGGTTCTGACTTGAGGGCGAGCCAGCGGCTCGTACCAGGTGGGGGCGTTAGTTGGCGGTGGCGTTGTTTTTGTCGATGGCGATTTGGGCTCGGGCTTTGGCTTGTTCGGCTTTTTTGAGGATTTCTTCGGGGCTGGGGAGGGAGGCGAGGACGTCGGCGGGGATGAAGCCGTCGCTGACGAGTTTGGTGAGGCATTTTTTGCGCTCGTCGAGGGCTTTGTCGGGGCTGCGCTCTTTGGAGAAGCGGGAGCGGGCGGCGAGGCTGCGGTCTTTGAGGGCAGAGTAGATATCGCCGCCGAGGAGGGAGGAGATGTCGACTTTGATTTTCTCGCGTCCGGCGTCGGCTTCGTTGATTTCGTCGCCGTTGATGGGGCCGGCCTGATACTTGGGGAACATGATGGCGACTTCAGGGCAGACCCGGGAGCAGGCGGGGCAGTTGGTCTTGCAGTTGTCGTTGTTTTGGACCTGGATTTTGTTGTCCTCGCTGACGCCGTAGACATCGAAGAGGCAGAAGGAGAGGCACTGCATGCAGTTGGTGCAGCGGGAGTAGTCGATGACGGGGAACCAGGGTTTCCATTTGCCGGGCTGGTTCATGGGGCGCTCGCCACGGAGGCGTTCGACCAGGGCGAGGACGGCGTCGCCATCGAGGTCGGTGATGTCGCGGGTTTCGATGGGGGTGCGGCCGGTGGCGTCTTCGAGGGCGGGGGGTTGGCAATCCGGGAAGCGGCCGAGGAGTAGGAGGGTGTGGTCGGTATCGGAAGATTTGGCTGGGGAGGCGTCGGGGGTAACGCGGGAGACGGCGTAGCCTTGATCGAGGAGGGCGGTGAGGACTTTGAGGCGGGCTTCAGGGGAGAGGGGGATGGAGCCTTGGCCTTCGTAGAGGACGATTTTGAGGGGGCGGGCGGTGTGGGTGATCATGGGGAATTGCGGAATGCGGATTTCGGATTGGAGAAGAAACGACGGAAGCGAGTGGGATTAATCGTTGGAACGGATGCGGCCTCGGGATTTTTTGACTTCGGAGCGTTTGTGTTTGGTTTTGAGGATTTTCTCCTGGAGGCCTTTGGGTCGGGGGCGGGACTGGCGGCGCTTTTTTTCGCGTTCGTTTTGTTCTTCGAGGCGGGCGGCGCGGCGGGCGGCTTCGAGTTGGTCGCAGAGTTCGGCACGGGCCCAGTAGCGGTTGGCGGACTGGGAACGTTCGCGCTGGCAGCGGACTTCGGTGCCGGTGGGGGTGTGACGGAGGACAACGGTGGAGGCGGTTTTGTTGATTTTTTGGCCGCCGGGACCGGTGCCGCGGATGAAGGACTCGGTGAGATCCTCGTCGCGGATGCCGAGTTTTTTGAGGCGCTTTTCGAGTGCGGGGTCGAGTTCGAGGGCGGCCATGGGGGTGGGGCGTCTAACGTTCTTCGATCCAGGTGGGGGCGGGGTAGCTGCCGAGGGGCTTGATGGTGTTGCCGAGGGATTGCAACTGGGCGATGGCGGCGGCGATGGCGGGGTCCTGGAGATGGCCGCTGATTTCGAGGAAGAAGCGGGCCTGGGTACCTGCGGCGTCGCCGGGGACAGGTCGGTTTTCGATTTGGCGGACGTTGACGGAGTGGGAGGCGAAGATTTGGAGGATCTCCAACAAGGCGCCGACGCGGTCGCGGGCGTGGACGAGGAGCATGGAGTTGTCCTGGCCGGAGGGGGCGCCGGAGCGGGTGCCGAGGACGATGAAGCGGGCCTGGGTGGTGTGGCGGCTGGGGGAGGTGGCGATGACGCGGAGGCTGTGGAGTTCGGCGCTGAGGGGGGTGCCGATGGCGGCGTGTGAGGGTGAGTTTGCGGCGATGGCGGCGGCGGTGCTGGAGGTGGGGCACTCGACGAGTTGGGCGTCCGGGAAGCGTTCGGCGAGCCAGGGGCGGCACTGGGCGAGGACCTGGGGGTGACCGTGGATGGAGTCGATGGTGGCGTCTTTGGACAGGGCCATGACGACGGTTTCGGCGCGCCAGAGGATCTCGGCGTAGATTTGAAGGTCGGAGTCGACGAGGTGGTCGAGGGTGTGGTGGACGGCGCCTTCGGTGGAGTGCTCGATGGGGAGGACGCCGTAGTCGGCCTCGCTGGAGGCGACGCGGTCGAAGACACCTTCGGTGCTGGCTTCGGCGAGGTATTCGACGCTGTTGCCGAATTTGTTGATGGCGACCTGGTGGGTCCATGAGCCGGCGGGACCGAGGTAGGCGATCTTCATGCTGGTCTCGAGGGCGAGAGCGGCGCTCATGACTTCGCGATAGATGGAGCGGATGGCTTTTTCGGTGAGGAGGCCGTTCTGGGCGGCGTTGAGGGCGGCGAGTTTGCGGAGGAGCTGCTCTTCGCGACCGGGGACGTAGACGTCGAGGCCGTCCTGTTTTTTGATGGTGCCGATGATGTGGACGAGGGCGGCGCGCTCGTTGAGCAGCTGGATGAGCTGTTGGTCAACGGCGTCGATTTTCGCGCGGGTTTCGTCCAGGGACATGAGGGGATCGTTCTCGGTTCGGGGTTCGCTGTTCGCGGTTAGGGGGCAGGGGGGGGGATGGGTTCGAGGGAGAGTTGGTGTTCGGTGGGGGCGGCGTCGGTGGGGGCGGGGGCGTCCTCGGTGTTGGCCGTGGGGAGTTTCATGCGGCGGAGTTCGGAGGCGTTGGGGAGTTCGTCGAGGGTGCGGACGGCGAAGTGGTCGAGGAAGGCGTCGGTGGTGCCGTATAGGAGGGGGCGGCCTGGGAGGTCGGCGCGGCCTTCGATTTTGATGAGGCCACGGTCGAGGAGCTGCTGGACCATGGAATCGACCGAGACACCGCGGACGGCTTCGACGCCGGCACGGGTGATTGGCTGGCGGTAGGCGATGATGGCGAGGGTTTCGAGGGCGGGTTGGCTGAGGCGTTGGGGCTTTTTGCCAGGGTAGAGGGAGCGGCACCAGTCGGCATATTCGGCGCGGGCGCAGAGTCGCCAGCCGGTGGAGCGTTCGACGACGGTGAAGGCGCGGTGGTCGCTGTCGTAATGGGCGACGAGGGCGTCGATGGCACCGCGGATTTGGATTTCGTCGGTTTGGAGGAGGTCGGGGACCCAATCGGGGGCGGGTTCGCCGCCTTCGGAGGCGTCCTTGATGTCTTTAGCCGTTTCTTTGACGGCATTGGCCATCTGCACCAGGGTGAGGGGTTCCTGGGAGGCAAAAAGGAGGGATTCGACGATGGAGACCAGTTCCATAAATGAGGGCTGGCAGTTTCGGCGAGGAGGGGATGGCGTCAACCTTTGCTTTGCCGTTCAGGCATGCCGCTTAGAGATCGACGGTATCGAGGCGGGCGGGGAGGTGGACCTGGGTTTTGGGGTCGTGGCTTTGGAGGGCTTCCTGGAGGATTTTGCTGCGGCTGAGTTCGCCGTGGACGAGGAAGACGCGTTTTTTGGAGCCGGTGATAGTATCGTAGTAAGCGAGGAGTTCGTCGTGGTCGGCGTGACCGGAGAAGGAGTCGAGGGTTTCGATTTCGGCATTGACCTTGAATTCGTCGCCGAGGATGGAGACGTGTTTGTGACCTTCACGGAGTTTCCAGCCGAGGGTGTTTTCGGCGCAGTAGCCGACAAACAGGATCATGTTTTTGTGGTTGGAGACGTTGTTTCGGAGGTGGTGGAGGATGCGGCCGGACTCGGCCATACCGGAGGCGGAGATGATGATAGCGGAGCCTTTGAGGGTGTTGAGGGCTTTGGATTCGTCGACGCTGCGGACGAGGCGGAGGCCTTCAAAGCCAAAGGGGTCGTCGCGCATGAAGACGGCATTGCGGACGTCTTCGCGGAGGTCTTCGAGGTGGAGGCGGAAGATTTCGGTGGCGCGGACGGCGAGGGGGCTGTCGACGTAGGTGGGGATGGGTTTGATGCAGCCTTCGTGGACGAGTTGGTCGAGTTTGAAAAGGAGCTGCTGGGTGCGTTCGACGGCGAAGGAGGGGATGATGATCCGTGCGCCACGGCGGCGGACACGATTGATGATTTCGCAGATGTGGTCGGAGGTGTGGGCGGCATCTTCGTGTTTGCGGCCGCCGTAGGTGGACTCCATGATCATGTAATCGACGTTTTCGCAGCCTTCGGCGGGGTCGAGAAGGTCATTGCCGGGGCGGCCGATATCGCCGGTGAACAGGAGGCGTAAGCTTTTTTTGCCAGCGAAGTCTTCGATGTCGAGGACGACCTGGGCAGAGCCGAGGATGTGACCGGCGTCGATGAAGGTGAGGGTGACGCCTTTGGCGATGGGGAGGGGGCGGTGGTAGCTCACGGTGACGAACTGGCGGAGGACGTTTTCGGCGTCGGCGAGGGAGTAGCCGGGGGTGAGGAGTTCCTTATCGTCGCGTTTGCGGTGTTTGTTGAGCCACTTGATGTCCATTTCATGGATGTGGGCGGCGTCGGGGAGCATGATGCTGCAGAGGTCGCGAGTGGCGGGGGTGGCGTAGATGTTGCCGTTGAAGCCGTTGTGGCGGAGTTGGGGGAGGTTGCCGCTGTGGTCGATGTGGGCGTGGGAGAGGACAACGCAGTCGATTTGCTTGGGGTCGAAGGGGAAGGTGCGGTTGCGTTCCATAGCCTCGGCGCGGCGACCTTGGAAGAGACCGCAATCGAGGAGGATGCGCTGGCCGTTGATTTCGAGGAGGTGTTGAGAACCGGTGGTGGTGCCGGCGGCGCCGCAGAATTTGATTTTCATCAAGGCAAAGGATAGGGGGCAGGGGAGGGAAAGGGAAGGCGGAAGTTTGAGGGGGGCGAAGGGAATGGAGCGGGTCTGGTGAACGAAACAGTTGCGCAGAGGGGCGTCCGCTTTAACTGAGGGGCGTCATGGAATCACTTTGGAACGATCAGGAAGCCGCCACGTTTGGAACCGACCCGCTGGGACAGCGTGTTTACACGTCTCGTTTGCTGGGGCGGAACCCTGCTTTGGTGCTGCACGGGGGCGGGAACACGTCGGTGAAGACGGTGGAGAAGGATTTTTTTGGGGATGAAGTGGCGCTTTGCCACGTAAAGGGGTCGGGCTGGGATTTGGCGACGATTGAGCGGGCGGGGTTTGCACCTGTGCGGATGAGCGCGCTGTTGAAGATGGCGGAATTGGAGTCGATGACGGATGCGGACATGGTGACTCAGCAGCGGGCGGCGATGACGAATCCGGATGCGCCGGCGGCGAGCATTGAGGCGATTTTGCATGCGGTGCTGCCATTTCGGTTTGTGGATCACAGTCATGCGAACGCGATCGCGGCGCTGACGTGCAACGCGGATGGGGAGGCGCGAGTGAAGGAGTGTTTTGGGGATCGGGTGATCGTGGTTCCTTATGTGATGCCTGGGTTCATTCTGGCGCGGACGATTTATGAGATCATCAAGGGGCGTGATTTGAAGGCGGAAGGGATTGAGGGGATGGTGCTACTGAAGCACGGGTTGTTTACTTTTGATGATGATGCGCGGCGGAGCTATGAGTTGCACATCGAGATGGTGACGATGGCGGAGAACTATCTGGCGTCGAAGGCGGGTGGATGGAGTGCGCCGACAGGGAGTGCGGTGGAGGATTTGGCGGGGTTGGCGGCATTGCGGCAGGCGGTTTCGAAGCTGCGGGGAGTGCCGGTGATCGCGAAGTTGGACTCGAGTGAGGAGGCGGTGGGGTATTCTTTGGCGGCGGGAGTGGCGGAATTTGGGACGAAGGGGCCTTTGACACCGGATCATAGCATTCGGACGAAGCGGGCGCCGGGCTATGTGGTGGGGGAGGATTTTGAGGGGTCGCTGGCGGCGTATGCGGAGGCTTATCGGGCCTATTTTGAGAGGCATCAAAAGGGCGAGACGATGCTGGATCCGTCACCGCGGTTTGTGATTTGGCCTGGGAAAGGTGTGGTGAGTTTTGGGGCGAATGTGAAGGAGGCGGGGATTGTGGCGGACATTGCGGCACATACTTTGAAGACGGTCAGTTTGGGTGAGGCGTTGGGGGGATGGGAGCCGCTGCCGGAGAAGGATATTTTTGAGATCGAGTATTGGGAATTGGAGCAAGCGAAGTTGCGGAAGGGACCGGCGAGGAAGGTGCATGAGGGCAAGGTGGCGCTGGTGACGGGGTGCGCGGCGGGGATCGGGTTTGCGATTGCGGAGAGTTTGGCTGAACAGGGCGCGCAGGTGATCGGGTTGGACATCGACAAGGAGATCCCGGAGATCATGCAGAAGATCGGGGGAATCGGGATGGTGGTTAATTTGACCGAGGACGAGCCCGTGCAGGCGGCGATTGACGCTGTGGTGCGGGGCTTTGGTGGGATCGATATCGTGGTGAGCAATGCGGGGATTTTTCCGAAGAACGAGTTTCTTGGGGA
>JAIYDW010000028.1 GCA_027487315.1 Verrucomicrobiaceae bacterium
CAGAGTGAGGAGGGTGTGTTTCATGGTTGGAAAATCAGGAGGACTATAAATGAGGGTGACGGGTGTTTCTTGCGATCAAAGGCTCTTCAAATACGCCACAATATCCGCGATGCCCTGAGGCGTGAGGCCGAGCATGCTGGGCTCATACATGAGGGAGGTTTTCAGCTTGTTGCGGGTGGCGATGCGGCTCTGGGGGATGGTCTGGACGACGCCGCCCATGCATTTGATGATGAGGGGATCGCTGTCGGAGAGGACCATGCCGGTGATGACGAGGCCGTCGGTGGTTTTGATTTCGCTGCCTTCAAAGCCATGCGAAATCGTGTGGCTGGGCTGGGCGATGGCCTGGATGAGGATATCGGCGGTTTGTTGCTTGCCGTAGGTGGTGAGATCGGGGCCGAAGTCCACGCCGGCGGCTCCGATGCGGTGGCAGGTGTAGCAGGTGGCGATGGCGGTGGCGCCGCGTTTGGCATCGCCCTTCAAGGCGGCGATCTGCGCGAGGTCGAGCTTCGGCGCATTGGCGGGAGGCGGCGGCATGGGTGAGGCGACGAGCTTCACTTTGTCGGGATCATAAATGCCGAGGGCCTTCATGCTGCCGTCAATGTCATAAGTCTTCCAATCGTTGCCTTTGCGATTCATGAGCCACCATTTGGCGAGGTCCTGCATGGGGAAGCCCTTGGTGTGGGCGAGTTCGAGCATGGCACCGGCGGCTTCGCGTCCGGGAGCAAAGGCGATGGCGGTTAGCATGAGCTTTCGTTGATCGGGCGTGAGCTTGTCATTGAGCGCACGGGCTTTGAAGTCGCTCACGGCTTCGGCGGGATGCAAACGCCAGGCGATGTGAGCAAAGGCGTCATCCCACGTAGGCTTCAATGCGGCATAAACTTCGCTTTCCTTGCCTTTGCTGCCGAGACCGAGGGCCTCGAGATAGGTGCGATCCTTGCCGTCGAACTGCTGCGCGATCTTCACGAGAATGGGCACACTCTTTTCGGCAGGCACATCGCGCAAAGTGAGCGCCACTTCGCGGCGCACAGCCGCGTCGGCATCGGTAGCCATCTTGGCGGCCATGGCCAGCACCTCGTGATTCGCACGACGCAGCGCCCGATACGCGACAAGGCGCTGCGTGGCATCTTTGGACTCCAGCCACGGCTTCACCTTCGCGATGCCTTCATCACCCATCTGAGCGAGCAACCACGCGGCACGGGCGGCGATGAAGGAATCCTTGTCGGCAAGCAACTCAGCCACCGCAGGCACCGCTTTGGCACCCGCGGCTTTCAGGCGGGTGAACCCGCTGTTGCGCACATTCACGGTTGGGCTCTTCAGCGCGGCGATTTGGCCTTCGATGAAATCCAATTTCAGATTTGGAATCTGAGATTTGAAACCCTTCGGCGCGATGCGGTAGATGGCTCCGGTGTAGCCTTCATCACGCGTGCCGTGGCCGCCGACACCGGGGTCGAACCAATCGGCCACATACAAAGCGCCATCGGGTCCCACGCAGACATCGCTGGGGCGGAACTTCGTCTTCAACTCACCCGTGGGCCTACCGCCGAGGAAATCACTACCGGCCCATTCCTTCTCCTTGTTGGAGGTGAGGAAGTCCATGCGCTCCAGCTTGAAACCCGCGCCATCGGCTTTCGGCAGGTAGCCGAAGACGACGTTCTTGCCGGCTTCGCAAGCGAGCAACAAGCCGCGCCATTTTTCACCAAGCGCTCCGTTTTCATAGAAGGCCACGCCGGTGGGCGATCCGCCGCCATAGACATCGCCCGCAGGCATGGTGCCGGGATCTTCCTGACGCCACTCGGCGGTCGGTGTGTCCTGCCCGGGGCGCTTGTCCGCACCCCAACTGCGTTTGCCATCGGCACTGGCGAATCCGGCATTACCGCCCTCCAGCACATGACTCACGCGACAGGCTGGCGGATCATCATTGTCGCTTTGAAAAAGATCGCCGTAACTGGTGAGCGCCTGCTCGTAGCTGTTGCGGTAGTTGTGCCCGATGATGTTCACGTTCGTGCCATCGGGATTCATACGCACGCTGAAGCCGCCGATCCACACATGACCGTCGTCGCTCTTCAGGCCCGCGATGTTTTGCAGCATGTAGGGACTGCCCATGCGGAAGGTCTTGCCGCTGCGATCCGTGAACTCCGCGCCGGTGTTGCCTTGATTGAGATACCACTGCCCATCCGGTCCGGCGATGAGGCTGTGCAGGCTGTGGTCATGCTGGCGACCATTAAAACCAGTGAGCAACACCTCGCGCTTGTCGGGAATGCGGTCGCCATTCGTATCGGTGTAAACGAGCAGGTCCGGCGGCTGCGACACGACGACCTTGTCATCGAGCACGGCGACACCAAGTGGTGCGGCGAGTTCTTTCTCCTGCGCGAAGACGCTGCTCTTGTCGGCTTTGCCATCGTGGTCAGTGTCTTCGAGGATGACAATGCGATCTCCTTCAGCACGGCGACCACCTTTACCGCGATAGTTCACGCCTTCCGCGACATACATCCGACCCTGCGCATCGAAGTCGATGTTCGTCGGATTGTAGAGCATCGGCGAGGCGGCCCACACGGTGACTTCCAGCCCCTCGGGCACATTGAACATCTCCGCGGGCACCAGCGGCGGCCCGGCATTCAGATCCCCCTGCTGCAGCTTCGAAGGCAGCGCCGTGTAGATGTGAAAGCGCATCGCCGCATCGCTCGGTTTGCCAGCGCGGACCATGCCGCCGTCATCGATCGCCACCTTCGCGGTGAAGCGCTCCACGCCAGTGGGCAGATCATACGCGATGGTCGATGACGCATGCGTGCCGATGCCATTCGCATACACCTTGCCATCCACCTGGATCGGGCCGCCGGCATTGTTTTTGCCGATCTGCGTGCGGCCATAACCACGCTCCTCGCCCTTCCATTTCAAGGTGGTGAGGTCGATGCTCTTGCCATCCGCCAGGATGAGCCGCGGCTCGATCCACGAGGCCCAATCACACGAAATGCTGCCCTGATCCGAAGCGACGAGATACAGCTCCTTCGCGTTCTTGATCGCCACGTCGATGTCGATGAGGCGTGGCTTTGGATTCTTCGCTGTCATGAGCGGCGTCTCAAAAACCGGCTTGGCATTGCCCACCGGCATCGCACCCGCACCGCGAGCCTCGGCCATCATCGCATCCAGTTCCGCCTGCGTCGGTGTTTTCGAGGCGATCCCGCCCGCCGGAATCTCCAAACCGCTCACCCACGCCACGCCATTCAGCATCGTCATGCGGAAGCTGTCGTTCGTCATGTTCGCGAAGAAGTGGAAGCCCGTGAAGCCAAAGCCGCGACCGCCTTTCGGCCGATCAAAGGCCCACGCGAGATGCTGCGGCTTGCCCGCCTTCACATCTGCGAATGCGTCCGGGTTTCCACCGTGCGGACTCGGCTTGTCGCCCTCTTTGAACTTCACCGTGTTCAGTGGTGCGATGGCGCTGAGCACCGGCGTCACGCCCTTCATCTCCGGCACGAAGCGCATGTGGTAATACCATTCATCCTTCGCCGAGAAGGCCTTCACGCCATTCGCCACCGGATGCTTGCCCGGCTGCACGCTCGCGTCCCAGGTCGGGTTCACCGAGTAAAACGTCTCAAAGAAGCCGCCCATCCAGTCGAGGTAGTTTTTGCCCTGCGAGCCGATCTTCGCCTCCACGCCATAATGAATCGCTGCAAAGCCCGCCCCGCGATCGCAGGCTGCTTTGATGTTCGCATCATCCGCCGCCTTGCCGCCGTGATTCAGCAGCACGATGATCGCATCCGCCTTCGTGAGGTCCTTCGGCCAGTTCTTCTCCGGATACACCACCGCAAAAGCCTGCGGATAGGTTTCATTGATCCGCCGTGCCAGATACGAAGCCCCCGCGAAGAACTCATGCTGCCCGCCACCGCCATGCGTGCCCCTTGCCGCGATGAACACCAGCCGTTTTGTGCCCTGAGGGGCATTGTTTTGACCGGTGTAGTCGAAGATGTCACGCGGCTGGGCGAAAGCGGCTGTGGTGATGAGAGTGAGGAGGAATTGGAACTTCATGCTTGGGCGTTTTGACAAGTCGGGTTTCAGAAGTCGCTCAGCGAAGCCCTTTCTTGCGCTTTTTTCCAGGACAGGCGGAAACGGAGTCGCTTTCTTTTAAGGGGAGGGTTTGGGCGATCAGGCTTGAAACCCGGGTGTGACACAGAGTTTGGAGAGCAATGAGTGGGGTGACATTTGGTATGAGTCAGTTCGGGTAGTCCGCGCCTGTGAGGCTATTCAAGACAGAGTCCTGCCATTGGCGGAGGTTGGATTGGAGTTTCTTGGCGAGGTCGGGCTGTTTGTCTATGATGTTGGTTGTCTCTGCCGGGTCTGTTTGAAGGTCGAAAAGTTCGAGGCTGGGGACGGCTTTTTTGCTTTGGTGGATGAGGAGTTTGTGATGACCGTCGATGATGGTGCGGGTGCCGAGATAGTCGGAGTCGGTGATCACGGGGTGACGGAAGTTGGTGAAGTCGCGTGTGGCTTTGCCGCCTGATTTTTTGGTGAGCGGGGTGGTGCCTTCCTGGAGTTTCGGGTCGATGTAGGGTTCGCGAGTTGAGCCTTTTTCAGCGCTGACATTGAATTCCCAAAAGTGCAGGGCGGTGGGGCGTGTGTGGGCTGAGTTGTCCAGCATGGGGGCTAAATCGATGCCATCCAGGTGGCGGTTGGGAAGCGGCTTTTGGGTGAGCGCGCAGAGGGTGGGCAGAAGATCGCTGGTGGTGGCGCGGAAGTCGGTGCTGCGAGGTTTGGGAATGCGGGCGGGCCATTCGATCAGGCCGGGGACGAGGGTGCCGCCTTCATAAAAGTCGCCCTTTTTACCGCGGTGGGGTGAGGCGAGTGAGGCGTCGGGGGAGGTGCCGTTGTCGCCGCAATAAAAGAGCAGGGTGTTGTCGCGCAGGCCGCTAGAGGCAAGGTGTTTGCGCAGTTGGCCGATGGCGCGGTCCATGGCGGTGATTTCGGCGTAGCGTTCGCGGAGGACATCGCCTTGGGGCCGGGTTACCTGGCCACCGGTTTCATTGGAGGTGAGTCTGACTTTTTTATCGGTGTATTTGGCAGGGAGGTGATCGTAAAGAGCGAGGTCATCCGGAAGGCCGCTGTAGGGCTCATGTGGTGAGCCGAACCAGATGATTTGGAAGAAGGGTTTGCCGGATTTTCGGCCGCGTTCGATGGACTGGATGGCTTCGTTGATCAGGATGGCGGAGCTTTCGCCTTTGAAGACTTCGGGTGGGCCGCCATTGCGGGAGAGGGAAGGGTTGAGTTCGAAGAAGTTGTCGTGCGAGAGCCATTCGTGGAAGCCCATGGCGCCCGGGTTGGTGGGAGAATTGGCTTTGACAGCTCCGACGTGCCACTTGCCGAAATGAGAGCAGTGGTAACCGGCTTGGTTGAGCAGGTGTGCGATGGTGATTTCTTCGGGGCGAAAGGACCAACCGGGAGCGAAGGTGCCCATGCGGTTGGGATGACGTCCGGTCAGGAAGCTGGCGCGGGTGGGTGAACAGCTGGAGTGAGCGGCATAGAAGCGGTTCATCTTCAGGCCGGTGGCGGCCATGTCGTCCAGGACGGGGGTTTTGACATGAGGGTGGCCGTTGTAACCGGTTTCCTCCCAGCCGTGATCGTCGCCCATCATGAGGATGATGTTCGGCGGGTCGGCGCTGCGTAGGGTAGAGGGCAGAGTCAGGAGAAGCGTGCCGAGGGCGAGGGCGTAGAAGCGAGAAGGCATGAACGGTTACTTGGGTGTCTTTTTGGTTTTGCCTTTGCCCTGTTTTGCTTGGGCAGTGGGGGGTGGAGGGAGGTTGTCGGAGGGCTGATTGGAGAAGCGCCAGGGGTCTTCCAGGCGGCGCATTTCAGCGAGGAGTAGGCCTTGCATCTCGGTTAGTTTGGCGGCGTGGGAAGGGTCTTTGGCGAGGTTTGGGTAGCCGTGCTCAGGGAGCAGTTCGTCCGGGTTTTTTGAGAGATCGAAGAGTTGGGTTTCCATGACGTTGCGGTCCGGGGCTTCGTATTGGATGAGTTTCCAATCGCCGTTTTTGACCGACCTCATGCCGGGTTTGCTGCCACCCGAATAGGCACCGTAGAGGGTGTCGCGCACGGTAGATTTTTGGCCCTCGAGGACGGGTTTGAAGCTGAGGCCTTCGTTGGTCTCCGGCGGGGTGATTCCTGCGAGGTCGCAGAGGGTGGCGAGGACGTCGAGGAGGTAGATGTTGCCTTTGATTCGAGATCCGGGTTTGATGCCTGGTCCTTTCACGATGAAGGGCACGCGCCAGGTGTGCTGGTAGAGGTTTTGTTTGCCCATGAGACCATGGCGGCCAATCGAGATGCCGTGATCGGCTGTGTAGAAGATGTAGGTATTGTCCAGTTCGCCAGTTTGTTTGAGCTTTTCTAGAACTCGGCCGATCTGGATGTCGATGTTTTCGGAGCAGGCCATTTCGCGACCGAGTTCATTGCGGATGCTGGCTTCGTCGCGTTTGTTCCAAACACCGCTGACCTGCATTTCGTCCCGGACATCTGAATGGGTGGTGTCGAAGGGATGGGCGGCGAGGTAGTTGGCGGGCAGGGGGGGCTGTTTGCTGTGGAGAGAAGGGAGGCTATGGGGGTCGGAGTGGTTAGTGGCACCGTATTTGGCGAGAAGTTCGGGGCGACCGTCACGGGTGTCGTGCGGGTGGGAGAAGCCGTAGTAGATCAGGAAGGGTTTGGTGTCCTTGGAGGTCTCTCGGGTGTTGAGGTAGTCCATGACGCGGTCGCCATGCCAGGTGCTGCCGGATTGATCATCGCCGCCGCGTTTGGAGGCGTCATGGCGGACGGTGAAGAGTCTGTTGGCGGCTTCGTAGCTGTTTCCTTGTTTGCAGGTGCGCATGGTGGCGTAACCGGCCCGATTGAAGACGGCGGGGATGGTGTTTTGTTCCAAGTTGGGTGGGCAGGTTTTTTTCCCCCAAGGGGCGATGGGGAGGTGCCAAACGGTTCGTCCGCTCATGATCATGTGGCGGGATGGCGTGCATACGGCGCCACTGAAGGATCCCATGTGATAGGCGCCTTCGAACACCATGCCCTCGGCGGCGAGGCGATCGAGATTGGGGGAGTCCAGCGGTGATTTTGGATCATAGGCCTTGAGGTCGAAAGGGGATTGGTCATCGACGAGAATGAACAGGATGTTCGGTCTTTTGGCCTCGGCTGCCTTGTTTGGCAGCGGGATGATAAGGCAAAGCAAGAGGAGAAGGAGGAAGCGCTTCATGAGTGCGAGGTGACTGGGGGTGGTTTGGGGGGAAGGGATTCAACGTGGCCTCAGGCGTGATCTGTCTTGGGAGTTTTTGGGTGGGGCAGGGTGATTCTTCTTCGACTGGGTTTGCATTTTCCAGATGCGCCCCGCCGATACCCCGCTAGGATGCCCGCCTTATGCTCACTGCTGGCATCGTAGGCCTCCCCAACGTCGGAAAATCCACTCTGTTCAACGCCGTCACTCGCACTCGCAAGGCGGAGGCGGCGAATTATCCCTTTTGTACGATCGAGCCCAATCAGGGCATGGTGACCGTTCCGGATGAGCGATTGCAGGCGCTTTCGAAGCTTTCAGGCTCGCAGAAGCTGATTCCGGCCGCGATTGAGTTTGTTGATATTGCAGGTTTGGTGAAGGGGGCGAGCAAGGGTGAGGGACTGGGGAACCAGTTTTTGAGTCATATTCGCGAGGTGGATGCGATTGTGCATGTGGTGCGTTGTTTTGAGAATTCGGACATTCACCATGTGGAGGGGAGCATTGATCCGATTCGTGACATCGAAGTCATCAATACGGAGCTTATTCTGGCGGACCTTGAGGCGGTGACCCGCCGGAAGGAGCGCGGTGAGAAGAAGGCGAAACAGAACGACAAAGAGGCCAAGGCTGAGATTGCACTGTGTGAGAAGTTGATTCCCCACTTTGATGATGGTCGGCCTGCGATCACGATGGATCTGAGCGATGACGAGAAGAAGATTCTCAAGGGCTTCTTTTTGCTGAGTGCGAAGCCTTGCATTTACGCCTGCAACGTTTCGGAGAGTGAACTGGCGTCTGCGACGAATGATCCTGATAATCATGCGCTGGTCAGCAAAGTGCGAGCCTATGCGGCGCAGGCATATGGGACATCGGCGGTGGTGATCAGTGCGAACATTGAAAGTGAGTTAACGGATCTTGATGCAGAAGAGGCGACCGAGTATTTGAAGGATTTGGGGGTGTCTGACAGCGGGGTTTCGCGGTTGATCAAGAGTGTCTATGATTTGCTTGGTTTACAGACCTATTTGACCACGGGCGAGAAAGAGACAAGGGCATGGACGATCACTAAGGGGACAAAGGCACCGCAAGCTGCGGGGGTGATTCACGGGGATTTCGAGCGCGGATTCATCGCTGCGCAGATCGTACACTTCGATGATTTGATTCAGTATGGCTCTGAAGCCAAGGCCCGCGAGGTCGGCAAGCTGCGGATCGAGGGCAAGGAGTATGTGATGAAGGATGGCGATGTCGTCGAGTGGCGGTTCAATGTTTGATGTTGGTGAATTGCTGAGTGCATGAATGGGCCTAGCTGGCTCGAATTTTTATGAGGCCTTGGTTCCATGTCGAAGGAGAGGAGGCTTTGCCCAGCCCGTCTCTTTTGCTTTATGCGGATCGGATTGAGTCGAATCTTGCGTTGATGCTACAAATGGCGGGCGGGCCGGAGAGGCTACGAACGCACGTTAAGACCCATAAATTGGCTCCATTGGTTCAGCGGCAGTTGGAGTTGGGGATTACCCGATTCAAGTGCTCGACCATCGCTGAGGTGGAAATGTGCGCGGCTGCGGGGGCGAGGGATGTTTTGCTAGCAATGCCATGTGTCGGCGAGGCGAATGCAGGCCGACTGGCAGCTTTGGCGTCGCATTTTCCTGGGGCCGTGTTTTCGACGATTGCGGATTGTCACGAGACCATTCGCTTCCTAGCGGCGGCGGCGGAGCAGAGAAAGGTGACGTTGGGCGTTTTCATCGACATCGACTGCGGGATGGGCCGAACGGGAATTCGTCCGGGAGGAGAGGCGCTTGTTTTGGCGAAGACCATCCAGGACACTCCGGGGCTGCAGTTTGTTGGGGTGCATGCCTATGACGGGCACATTCATGATGCTAGCTTGACGGTTCG
>JAIYDW010000041.1 GCA_027487315.1 Verrucomicrobiaceae bacterium
CGTGTAACTGGCGGCCCATGGCACGGCGGACCATGTCAGGCGGGCAAAACGATAGGCCGTGCTCGCTGCCAGGCCCGTGGGTGCGGCGGGCAGCACGGCGGGCGTGGCCTGGAGCTGGCCGGAATCGCCGCTGGTGCCACCCGGACCCACGGCGGCCACCACATAAAAGTAGGTCGTGCCGCTGACCGCTGTCGTGTCGGTGAAAGCCGGTGTCGTGAGGCCGCTGGCGAGCGTGGTGAAAGGTCCGGTGGAGGCCGTGGCACGGCGCACGAGGTAACTGGCGGCATCCGGCATCGCATCCCACGTCAGCGGCACACTGCCTGCCGTGAGGGTGAAGCGCAGATTTCCCGGCACACCCGGCGGCGGGATGGCCGAGGTGCGGAAAGTCGTCGCGGCGGTCCAGACCGTGCCAGCGGCATTCACCGCACGGAAGCGATACACATGATTCGTGTCCGCTGGCAGGCCAGTGAGGTTCACGAGGAGCTGACCAGCACTCACAGAGCCCAGTGCCACGCTGTTGGCCCATGCGGCGGGATTGGAAGTGCCCGCATCGCTGGTGCCCCAATGCAGCGTCACCTCCGCCGCAGGCACGCCGGGATGCGTCAGCGTGCCCGCCGCCGTGCCTGCGGAGGTCGTGATGCCTCGGGCTGTGGCCGCCGCGATCACGGGCAGCGGATCGGTGACGGGCGGCGTGCTCTCTGTGCGGGTCCAGTTGGCCAAATTGAGCAGCGTTTGCGTGCCGCTGCCGTTCATCGTGATGTTCGCCCCGCGCTGCGGCTGGCTGATCCACGGGTTCTCGATCATCGGCCAGGTGTCGTCGTAATTCACCGGCACATTGTTCACAAAAGCGGTCTTCAGCCCGGTGCCGGACTTGCTCGTCACGCGGAGCTGATCGCCGCGCCGCGTGGTGTAGCGGGCGGTCGTCGGGCTGGTGGTCGGATCGCGGGTGAGGCTGGTATTGGCCAAAATGGAGGCCTGGAAGGCAGCGAGCTTTTCCGCCGCTGTGGTGCCCGCAAACTCCTCCGGGTGCCCCACCTCGATGGCGATGGCAAAACGGTTGTTCGCGCGATCCACCGTGGCCGTGAAGCCCGTGGGATCGACTCGCGGAAAGCCCACGCCGCCCACCGCGACGCGGAACTCCGAGTCGCCCGTGCGGATGTTCGGCCACGGACAGTAGATGCCGCTCGCGGGGTCCCAGGTGAAGGGCACATCCGCCGTGATCGCCACCATGACGCGATCATAGTTCAGGAAGATGCGCGGCCGGCCATCGGCGGGCGTGGCCGCGCCGGTCTGATTGATCATCGCCGTGTAATTGCCCGGCACATAACCAAGCGCATACGGGATGTCGATGGTGCGATAGCTGAGGTCAAAAGCCATCACCTGCGCATCGCGATGCTGGAGCGTGGAATAGTCCGCGTTCGCATTGCCCGGTGCGTTCGAGGCCCGCACCGTGGCGGGCGTGTCCACGGCGGGCCGTGTCACCCACAGGTAACTCTGCATCCCCCGCCAGCGCAGCCCGTCTGGATACTGCTGATCCCCACCGCCGGCGCCATCGTGGCTGAAGAAGCCGTATTCGTTCTTGTAGATGTGCGCGGTTTGAAACGAATCGCAGCGATGCCGGGTCGTATGCACCGTGGTGCGCTCCGTGGCCGCCCGCAGGATGCCCAGCGGAGGCTCGTAATCCATCGACGCCGGCATCAGGATCTCCTGCGCCTCGCCCGCACGGCCGCCATCGCCGAACCAATACCACAGCAGCCGCCCCAGGCTCATCGCCGAGCCTGACAACGGATACGAGCGCCCGCTCCACGTCGCCAGATAGCTGCCCGGCATCCACTGCGCCGCGAGCTGCGCCAGATGCGCATCAAAGCACACCCGCGCCCGGCTTTGCAGCACCGGATCATCCGAAAGCTGCGCCAGCGACAGCGTGGGCATGATGTTATACCAGCCGTAGGGCGCACTGGCATACTCGCCCGTGCCCTGCCGCGCCTCCTGCTCCAACCGCGCCAGCAGCGGCCCATAGCCGCGTGGGTCCGCATCGCGCCACGCATTCGCCGGGAAGATGAAGCTCGACTCGCCAAACTCCTGCGAGCCCAGCGTGCGCATCGTCCACGCCAGCTTGCTCAGGTTCGAGGTGTTCGACCAGTTCCGGTAATCAAAGCGCCGCAGCGTGGAGATCATGCGCTCCCGCGAAAGCTCATCGATGTATTTCTTCCGCCGCATGAAGAGATCCATCGCCGGCCACAAATGGAACGACGAGGTCGGCACCAGCGTGCCCGAGGCCGCGCCCGCCGCTGCCGTGGTCAGGCTGGACCGCGCCCGGGCCAGATCCCCGATGGCAAACCGCGCCTGCACGCCCACCCAGTTGATGCTCGTGGTGAAGGTGCCGTCCAGATAGGCATGAAGCGCCATCAGCCGCCGGTTTCGCAGCGCCATGAGCGCACTGTCAGGTGCCGGGATGGCGCGGAGCTGCAGCGCATTCAGTTGCACTGCGGTGCTGGAAACAAAATCGAATCGCTGCGCCGCCGCCGAGGCCTGAAACGCTCCCTGCATCCAGTGCCCCAGCCCGCCTTCATGGCCCAGATTGTCCGCCGGACCTCCCGGATTCGTGTTCAGAAACAGCGAGCCATTGATCCGCTGGATGCGACCGCCCGCCGCCGCCCGCGAATCATTCGCCCAAACCTGCACCTGATACCACTGGCCGGGTTGCAGCCCATTCAGCGTCAGCGTCCCCGCCCGACCGCCCGACGCCGCTCCCGCCAGCAGCGTCCGATAATCCACCGGCAACGTCGAAAACGGGGCCGCCGTCGAACCAAACCCATCCGCGCCCACGCTCGTGAAGCCCGATAACGTATCGCCGCTCTGGTCGATGAAGCGCGAGAAGCTCACGCCATTGATCGCCGCCGCCGGAGCCGTGCCGCCAAAGGCATAGGCCCGGGCCAGCGTGCCCTGCGTGGACACATCGGACGGCCCCGTCGTCTCCTTCCAGCTCTCCCACGCCACCTGCGCCAGCGGCGCTGGCACGCGACGGAGCTGATAGGCCTGCAAAGCCACGATGGGAGTGCCCGAGAGATTGATCACCTGCGTCGTCGCATCCGCCGTGAAGGTGCCGATGGCATGCTGACCGCGACCGCCCGCTGCATTGGAGGGATTGGCATCCAGCAGCACCCACGGATCGAGCGAGGCAGGCGACTTCACCATCAGCGTGCCGAGGCCCGAGGCATTGCCATCATGAAACCAAAGCTGGATCTCATAATGCTGGCCCACCACGAGCTGATTCAGCGTCAAAGTCATCGTTGTGCCCGCGCCCGTGCCCGTCGTGGTGCGATGATCGTTCTGGCTCAGCAGCGTCGCATAGGCCGCGCTGATGCCGCCACCCGTCGGCAGCGCCCCGGCGGCATAGTTCACCGCATTTTGGCCTGACAAGGTGTCCGGCCCCGGAAACGGCGCAAACGTCACCCCATTGACCACCGGCGCGGCAGCCCCCGCCTTCGCCATCGCCCGCACCAGCACCCCGTTTCTCGAGACATCCGCATCCGACAAAATCGCCCGCGGCCCGCCACCCCAGATGATGGGTGCCGCCAAGGCCGCGCTGGCATGGAAAAGGGCCAGGGCGGCAAGCGTGAGGGTTGGGAAACGCATGAAAATCACACGCAAAAACTACCTGCTACCGCCCAACTTCGTCTTGTGACGCCTCGCCGTCTTTTTGTATCCATCGGACATCACTGCCCGCTTCGCCGATGCCGGCGGCGGAACTGCAACGGCGTCTCCCCCGTGTGCTCACTGAAGGCCCGGCTGAAGGCGCTCTGATCGCAAAACCCATGCTTCAAGGCGATCTCGCTGATCGGCAGTTCCGTCAGCAGCAGCTCATCGCTGGCCGCCTGCACCCGGGTGCGCACGATGAAGACCTGCGTGCTCATCCCAAACGCCGCCTGAAACAACCGGTGAAGTTGCCGCGACGACACATGCGCCAGCTTGGCCAGCCGGGGAATGTCGATTTTTCGCCCGTGCTGTTTTTGAATGCAGGCGACAACCGGCTCCAGCCTCGCCAGCCCCGCCTGGCGCATCTCGCCACCATGGAACGGCCGCACAAACCCCATCACCCCGATCACCTCCCCCTGGGTGTCCAGGATCGGCAGCTTCGTCGTCACATACCAGTCCTTGGCCTGGCTGCGGATGAACAGCGCCTCCACGCGATCCACCAGTGGCTCCCGCGACTTCATCACCCGTAAGTCATCCTCCCGAATCTCCCGCGCCACCCTTTCAGGATGCACCTCCGCATCCGTCTTCCCGATCACCTCCGCCTCCGACCTGAAGCCCATCCGCTTCAAACAAAGCGCATTCGCCGCCATGAACCGCCCCTCCGCATCCTTCACGAAAAAACAAACCCCCGGCAGATGCTCAAACAACCCCTGAAACTGCTGCCGCCCGCCCATCCGCGCAAAGAATGCGGCCTGAAGGTCAGGGACCTCGACAGCGGCAGTTGGGCGTCTCGATGGCATCGTTTGGCGGAGCTTCACTTCACATCACTGCGAAACGGCAGGGCGGGCAAACCTTCGCGATTGTAGAGATTGCAGCGGGGGGAGTTCGCCCAGGCATAGCGCACGGCGACGGGTTTCGCGACGGCGGCGCTGGTCACGATGACGGAGTCACCTTCGATCTTTGCTTCGGCGTCATGCCACTGGCCATCTTCACCAGCGAGGACGAAGCCGACGAGTCGGTCCTGCGGCCACTGAGCATCACCCGCAGCCCGCCACGGTGCCTGGCCGATGGTCAAGCCGCTGCCGATCTCATCAAAGCGCACGCGCATCGTCGCGCCGTCCGCTTTGGCTTCGCGAAACATTGGCCCCGAAGCTACCAGCGAGGCCTCGCCATACACGAACTTGCGGGCCGCGAGTGCGAGGCGCTGACCGACGGGTTCTTTGCCCTTCGGATGCACGTCTTTCGGGTCACCCACGTCGATGGACACGGCAAGAGCGCAGTTCGGCACGGACTTGGCCGTCATGGCCTGTGCCTCGCGCAACACGGGCCAGTGATGCTGCTGCGCGGGTTTCGTGTCCATGTCCCATGAGGAAAGCTGCACGATGAGAAAGGGGAAATCGCCCTGCGCCCAACGCTTGCGCCAGTCGCCGATCAGCCTCGGCAGCAGCGTGCGATACTCGATGCCGCCGCTGGCATTCGCCTCGCCCTGATACCACAGGGCGCCACGCATCGCATAGCCTGCCAGCGGCGCGATCTTGGCATTGAAAATCACACTCGGCGTGCCGGGCCGCGAGGAAGGGCTGGGAATGTCCATCGGGTCGGGATTCGCAGGCTCAGGACTTGCGGGGACGGGCTTCGGCGTCGTTTTCGGTCCGGCATTCCAGGCCTTCATCGATTCGTTAAAAGCGGGCGCGACCTCCTTTTGCCATTGAGCGAGGTCCTCACGATATTTCGTCATCATCTCTGGCTTCGACCGCACGTCCCGATGCTTCACCAGCGCGGCGACGTAGCTCTTCGCATAGTTTTCAAACGTCGGTGACTCATGCAGTGCGTCCATGCTTACCCAAGCCTGAGCCGGCGTGCCACCCCAGGAGGAATGCAGGATCGCGACCGGCACACCGAGCTTCGCCCGCAGATCCCGCGCAAAGAAGTAAGCCACGGCGGAAAAGCCCTTCGCCGTCGTCGGATCACTGGCCTCCCATTTGCCCTGCAGCTCCTGTTGCGGCTCCGCCGCTGTCGCATTTTGCACCGTGAAGAATCGCAGCAGCGGATCAGCCGCTTTTGCGAGTGCCTGCTCGGCATTGTGCGCACTGCCGACCGGGAAACCCATGTTCGACTGCCCTGAGGCCAGCCACACCTCACCCACAAGCACGTCCTTGTATGGATGATTGATGATTTGTGACTGATGATTTGAAGAGATGATGAGGTCACGTGGCTGGTCGCTCGCGGGCATGGGATCGAGCTTCACGATCCATTTACCCTTCTCATCCGCCTGGGTGGCCTTCGTTTGTCCGGCAAACGCCACAGTCACCTCCTCACCCGCATCCGCCCAGCCCCAGACAGGCACCGGCCTGTCACGCTGAAGCACCATCTTGTCCGCAAAGAAAGCAGGCAGGCGCACTTCCGCATGAGCAAGCGAAGCGAGGAGGAAAAAGCAGGAGGTCAGGATCTTCATGGCGCAGGCTCTGTAACCTCAGAAGCAGCCTTGTGCAAAAGGCGGCTTTTTTTGAGAAACTGTCAATGACATTCACAAGGCACCATATCGCGCACCCTTTCAGCAAACGGCTGATGGTTTCGCTGAAGTCTCTTCTTTCAGTTGCACGTTTCTATGCCAGCGTCATGCCACTGGTGACCTTCCTTTCCATTCAAACAAATGCGTCCTTTAGCCCTGCTCATCTTTGGCTCTTCTCTTTATGCGGCTGATTCACTCACTCACGGTGTGGTCACCACGCCGTTTCCGACGATCACGAATCTTGCCATCGAATGGCAGATCGAGGGTGATGATGACTTGGATGCGGTTTGTGAACTGAAGTATCGAAAAGAAGGCGAATCGACTTGGCGCGAAGGCATGTCCCTGCGGCGAGTGCCAGCTGGGAAAAGCCAAAAGACCTCGCCGATCTTCACTTGGACGAACCGGCTCAGCGGCAGCGTGTTCGATTTGGAGCCGGGAACGAGCTACGAGATCGAACTGAAGCTCAATGACCCCGATGGCGGCTCGGCGACGAAAATCGTGAAGGCATCGACTCGGCCTGAACCGATCGCGAAAGCCGATGCGGTGCTCAAAAGCGGCTCGAAGGCCGATTTGAATGTGGTGAAGCCCGGTGAGGTGCTTTTGCTTGCCGATGGCGATTATGGTGCGGCGACGTTCAATCGCGATGGCGAACCGGGGAAGCCGATTGTGTATCGCAGCACGAGCGGAAAAGCCGTTTTCAACGAAATCAGCCTCACCAATCGCAAGTGGGTGTATCTCGAAGGCATCACAGTGAATGGGCCTGTGCGCTTAAACGGCACCGAGCACTGCGCGGTGCGACGCTGCACCATCCGCTCGCAATTTGGCATCAAGGCCTACAAACCAGGCATGATGAACGCTTGCATCGAGGACAACGTCATCACCGGCATCCGTGAGTGGAAGCCGGAGATTATGGGCGCAAACGGCGACAACGACGGCGAGGGCATCCAGTTCACCGGCAGCGGCAATGTGATCCGTCACAATCGCGTCTCCGGCTTCCGCGATTGCATCAGTCACATGGAGGACGACGGAGCGGCACCACAGATGTGCAACGACATCCTCAATAACGAAATCAGCGCTGGCCTCGACGATGGCATCGAGGCCGACTTCGCGCTGCACAACTGCCGCGTGATGCGCAACCGTCTCACGAACTGCTTCGTCGGCATCTCCTCGCAGCCAGGCCTCGGTGGGCCAAACTATTTTCTGCGAAACGCGATGTTCAACCTGACATACAGTGCCTTCAAACTGCATCGATTCAGTATTGGCGACGTCATCCTGCACAACACTGCTATCAAATCAGGTGATGGCTTCGGCAACTACACCAGCGAGCCCTTTGATCACGCTTTGATTCAGAACAACCTTTTCATCGGTGGCCCATCCAATGACCTGAAGTTTGGAGGCTATTCCCCTGGCCGTGGTCGGGTTGTCGACGTTCAGCGTTTTGGAGATCATTGCATTTTCAACTTTAATGCCTATGCCACAACTGGCTCCGTATTTGAAGGAAAGTTTCGCTCATGGACATTTCAATCACTCCCCGGCACTCAGTATGAGCCTAATGGCATACGGACCACGTTCGGTGCTTTGCCCTCTGCGACCATGATCAAGGATCCTTCGCGGTTCTACCAGCCACCCGATCTTAGACCACGCGCTGATAGCAACATCGTCGATGCGGCCATCTCAATGCCCAACGTGAATGATGCGTCTGATCGGTCCGGTCCCGACATCGGAGCCTTTGAAGCCGATCAACCCCTGCCAATCTATGGTCCCCGACCTTGACTCAACGCCAATCAATCGTGGTGGCGCACAAAGCGGTTCGCCTGTATTCTGGAATTAGAAACGCGTTAACAAATGCCTTATTCCCCGCTCGACACGTTCGACGCAGATGACTTCAGTCATCTGCCGACTGTTGACTGCCCTCTTCCTGCAACGAAAAGGCTAATCCAGTCCCCTCAATCAAAAAGCGAGAGGGCCCCCGTTCTCCCCCATGCCTCCGAATGGCTATCGGACGAAATCGCGGTCTCGCCGGATGACAATGAAGTTTCAATTTCTCCGCTCGATTCCAGTAACTTGACAGACATTGCAGACGACCATCCCCTAGAGTCGCTACACCCTGAATCCGCCAGTTCGATACCCCCCTCAACCCCTTCTCTCATTCAACCCTTCGTTCCAGACGAACCCGAAGCTCCTGCGGACAACACCCCCCAAATCTACGAAGCCAAAAAACGGGCCTTTGCCCTTGCCACCGGAGTGCATCTGGTTCTTCTCCTCCTTCTCGCCGTCGTTCAGGTAGTCCCCTTGTCTCGTCCAAGTGCGGAAATTGTTGCCATCAGTTCCGTCGATAGCATGCAAGATCCCGCTTGGAAAAAAATCGCTCAGCCAGCTCCTAGTGCCAGCGCGAGCCCCAGCCTTCAACCCATCGTCGCCCTCGGCAACAGCCAGATCGCCATGCCAGATGTCGACTTTACCCCGACTTCGACAGAACTGAATGTCGGAAGCACGTTTGGCACCTTCGGGGGAGGCAGTGGAACTGCAGGTGGTTCCGTCAGTTTTATGGGCAATCAGGGAAAAGGTAGCCGTGTGGTCTTCGTCGTCGACGTCTCGGGTTCTATGTCCGCCAGTTCCCAGGCTGACGGCAAGACCATTAGCCGCTTTGAGTTGCTCAAGAAAGAACTCTCCAAAAGCCTGAACCAACTCCGAGGCGGTGTTCAGTATCAGGTGATCTATTTTTCGGACTTCGCTTGGCCTCACGATGAGGTTGACACCAATGACCCCGCAGCCATGGCAAAGTACGAATGGGATATTCGTCCAGGCCAACAAGGCGTTCGCATTCCTCGCTATCGCTACCTGGCTGCCAATCCCGCCAACCTCACCAAAAGCCGAAAAATCATCGACGATTCAATAAACCCAGGTGGCACCAACTGGGGAGCCGGTCTTCTCATGGCTCTTGCCGGCACACCCAAACCTGATCTCATTTTCTTCATGACAGACGGCAATCGCAGTGATGCTCTCACGTGGGTTGACGAAGTGACCGCCTCCAACGCAAAAGGAAAACCCGCCACGATTCACACGACCGCCATGATGGAACCCGCCGCGGCAAAAGAACTCGACGAACTCGCTAGACGTAACGGAGGGAAATTCACGATTATCAAGGCCGATGGCAAAGTGACCAAAGGCGAGGATTTCTTCAAGGCCAACAACCCCTGATTTCGCCAAGGTGAAGCAAATCGAATTCTACAGCAATTCCTTTGTGGGCTTCACTCCCCTCTTGGCTCGGACTCCAACTGATTGAAGTAGGCATCCAAACCAACCTTGAACTCTTCAGGAAACTCCTTCCCTGCACGTCCAGTCGCCTGACCGACACTTCGCACTTCTACCTCCGCAGCAGCATCAGATCCCTCTCCCAGCTCGGCAAGAGCAGTGCTGGAAGCCCCAGCAGCACCACCACCCCCGCCCGGATCGGATCCACCTCCACCTCCTCCATTGGGATTCTGACGCTTCGTTTGAAGCAGCAACTCAATCGCCTCCGTTTCTGCGGCAATCGCAGGCGCGCCCGTGTCAGGCTTGTCTAGAATCCCCACCACCTCATCCATCACATGCCTCACCGCACCCAGAAGCTGCAACTCCTTGCCAAACTTTTGCGCTCCTCCAGGCAAACGCAGAATATCATCAAAGGCGCTCTGAGTCTGCACCGCGATTCGGCTTTGCTCACCCGACAGGCGATAAGAACGCTTCAAATGCTCATCGGGCTCCAAAGCTCCTTTCGCATTCTCCAGCTCCCGTGTCTCATCTCTTAGTTTCATCTCGTCGCGTAAACTTTGCATGACCTTGAGCACAATTTCAGGCGGCAGACTTTCCTGGTCCCCGGAACTACAACTGGAACACTTCCCCGCCGCCACCATTTCCTCCGCCCACCGATCCAAAACATCCGCCCAATACTCCGCCCCTGCGATCGCCTGACCACTCATCCAGGACTTCGTTTTATCTCCGACTCTCCCAAGTGCCCGAACCACTTGCGTCTCTTTCATTTGACCCAGGACCTTTTTCAAATGTTGATCAGGCCGCCTCTGCACATAGGCCTCAAGGTCACTTTGCAAAACCCTAACGACCTCACTCTGTTGACCGCTCTTTCCACTCAGGATCTTGCGTGCATCCACAACTGAAATCCTCTCCAAGGCTGACACCAATTCGTCAGCCGCTGGCAAAGCAGGATCTTCGACTCCACTCTTTTTATCAGCAGGCTCCCTTGCCTCCTTTGGCCCCGCCTTAACCGTCTCTTTAGGCGACTGCTCAGCCTCTGGCGTTAATCCAAACGCCTCCAGGGTCTTGCGCTGCAACCCATTGGCGACCTGCAATTGCTCGCGTGAAGCGCCTTTCAGCCTCTTCACAAAAGTGCTCGCCTCTAAACTCGCCAGGATTTCACTGAGCTGATCCGTCACCTGAGCAAACTCCTTCAACAAGTCGCGCTGTTCCCAAACGCTCTTTCCGAGCTTTGCTTGGGCGGGTGATTCAGCAGACGGAGAATCCGGTTGCTCACCCGGCTTCTGGGGTGCCGCAGCTAGAGTATTACTCGGAAGTCCCAGCTTCCCCGAACCCGGTGGCTTTGGCTTTGCATCCGTCGGCTTTCCATTCGGATCAGAAATCGACTCGCTCTTGTCACTCAACTTAATCGACGGCGCTGTCGGTTTCTCTTCACCCGACGGCTTTTCACCCGCAGTCGTTCCACCCGGCCTGCTAGGCAAATTTGGCCCTTGTGCAATACTCGGAGCCGAAGGTTTGCTCTCAGAATCTCCCTTCGAAGCTTTGGCCTCATCAACACTCGTCCCGCTGTCTTTGGACGATCGATTCCCCTCTTGTTCTGCCAAATCCGATTTGCCTCCTGCGGTCGCATTCGATGACTGCTTCAACAGTTCCGCCACACTCGGCATCCTTTTCGAAGCAATGTTTTGCAGACTTTTCAGCATGGTCGCCCACGACTCCAATCGCTCCGCATCAAATTCCGGGTTCCGTGTCGCCTGCTCCACCAATCGTTTGCCCGCCTCATTCAGACTACCCAACCGCGCCGCATTGGCCTGCTCCGCATTCGCTTGCTGAGCAATTTTCCGCCGATTCTGCGGCTGATCCAAATCGGCAGCACTCAGCTCCCTCAGTTCCTGATTGATCTGATGAAGCTGTTGCTCGCGTTCATAGGTCTCGCGAGCCACATCCAGCCACTTTCCCATCTGTTGCGTCAACCAAAGCGCATGGTCCGTCGCATTCAACACATGCAGAACAAACACTGCAGACTGCGCCCGCTCCCGCCCCTCCAAGTAATCTTCCGCCCAAGCGCGAATCTCCATGCTCTGCGGAGCGATACCCTCCCTCACCGCGCAAAACGTTGCTCGCGTCTCCATATCACGCGTCTCCGGCGCTCCCGCCGCCGCCACCTTTTCTCCCCTTGCAGGCACCGTTGCCCCCCTCCCTTCACCCGAATCCAATGGCTCCCAGGAAAGACCCAACCGCCGAATCCCAAAATCATCCGACGCATTCAAATCAAACGTCACCACTTCCGTGTCCAACACCACCTGCTCCAAACTCTCACGCCGGGCCACGATGCGCGGACTGGCGTCACCCACGGGTTGAACAGTCAGCTTCAAGGCCTCACGTGGATTCAAACCCAGCTCGTCAGTCCAGAAAAACGCTCTCTCTCTGACTTCTTTCGGAACCACCTCCATCTCACTGATCATCTTCCCATTCTTCACCTCCTGCCGCTTCCCATCCAAAGTCGCACTCGCCAAATCACGCACACTCTCAACCACAAATACGGCTTCACTCCCTTCCAACAAACTCACCGACCCTCCCCTCACCTCAATCTCAGGCATCGTCTTGTAATTCAAATAGCTAGGCAACTTTAACTTTGCCGTCAATCGCGTCAGTTCAGGCCGGGGCCGCGGCTGCATCGCAATGTCTCGTCTGACATCGCCCACGCGCAGCTTCACCACGGTGTCTTCCTTTTGCGGCGGCAGCGACAAAACAAAACGACCCTGTTCGTCACGATTCGCCTCAGCCCCCGGTTGGTTCGCGACCTGCACCCGAGCCTTCTCCGGCCTCCATCGGCTATCGTCACTCAGCTTCACATTCAAAGCCACAGACTCCGCATACGGGACCACCCAAGGATCGGGTTGCGCCTCGATTCGAGCAAAAGTGTACCTCTCAACAGCCCGCCACGGCATGGCCCACCGTTGCAGCCCGTTACGAGCCGCTTCATTCACTCCGACAAACGCCCCCAAAACAACAACCGCAAACATACCGCAAGCCAATGCCCAGTGCTTGTGCCGAGCCAGCGGAACCGCCTGACTGAAATCCCGGTCTTTGATCGCCTCATCCGCTTGCGCCATCGCTGCCTGTACCAAACGCTCACTTCGACCTCCCTCACCCGCCTCCATTCTCGCGAGTTCGACAATGCCCAGCAACTGATCGCCTAATCGAGGAAAGGTCCTCCGCAGAAGCCGCGCCGCATCCTCCAATCGCCTTTGCCTCCACACCCAACGATACCATTTCAACGGCAATCCAATCAAAATCCCCGCGACGCCACCGATCAAAACAACTCCGCGCAGCCATCCTGGCGTGTCCACAAAACGATCACATACAAATACCACCGCAAACGACACCAGCAAACCAAACAAACCCGCCAACACTCCTTCGATCCCCTTAACCACCCAAACCCGATGTCGAAAATCTGCCAACTTGGCTGCAAGAAGAGGAGGAAGGGAATTCATCTCAGTAAGCGGCTCATCTCAGCCAGGCTCCTTTTCAAAAAGGGATCGCCTAGCACCGGTGACAATAACGTCCAAACCATTCGCCTAGCTAGCCTTTTTTCCGGCTCACTACTCCCCACTCACTCTCACCCGCAGCATCGGTGGTGCATTACGCGCATTCTCTTTGCTCGCAAACGCATGCACCAGACCATTGCGCGCCAATTCATTCGTCTCGCGGCAAACAATCAAAGTCACCACTCCATTGCTGTCGAGGCGCAGAAAATCCGCCAAAGCCTGATCCTTCAGAGAGACCGCCCCACTCTGCCGTCCCTGCTCCACCCGGAAACTTCCCAGCAACCGGGCTTTCGCCATATCTGGCCGCGAATGACTCTCTTCCGAATCATTATGCGCAGGAGCCCTTTCCCAACGCAATAAACCCTCCTCCCAGCGATCCTCCGACTCATCCGTTAACCCGTAAACATCGAACGTCGCATCCGGAACCAGGGAACCATACCCCAACTCACTAGGCTCCAAGTGCAAAACCAACTCCGCCTCCGCCACTCTCCCCTCCAGCTTCGACAAATCAAAAGCCAGATACATCTTTCGCTCCAAAGAGCGATCCAGCGTGGTGTGCTTCACCCTCAAAAAGGTCTCCCCTCCCGTGACTCGCTGCTTCGCGTTGCTTTGGATCCACGAATCCTTCCCCTCGCCAAACGCCGTCGTCACCACCTGCCACCCATCCCCCAAATCCGTCATCGCCGCAGCCGGCAGCCACCGCCCCGGCTCCGCCTGCTGGCGATCCGCATCCGGATTCAGTTTCGACTGCGTCATCCCTCCATAATCGACCCGTTCTCCGCTGCGCAGCGCTTTCACTTCAGATTCACCTTTCCTGTTCACCTCCACCAAACCTTCAATCACCTGCACCAGACACTTTCCATCCTCGCTCGCGCTCACCCCGAACTTCGTCCCAAAGTCCACCACCTTGGTATCCGCCGTCTGAATCGTAAATCCCTTCGCCTGAGGTGGCACCTCCGCCACCACCGTCCCGCGCTGCACCCGCGCCTCCATCGATGAAACAATCTCCAAACTCACCGGCGCCTCAAGCACCACTTCCGCACCACTGCTGAACAGCACGGTCGCCATACCTTCCACCAACTCCAAAGTCCCCGGCACTAAAGCCGATCCCTCCAGTGTCGGCAAAGCGCTATTGCCCCACTTGCACGACTGCGCTTTCACCAGCGTCGCAACGGCTGCCGCAGGCACCTGAGTCGCCTGCCAAACTCCCCAGGAAAGCAGAGCCGCCACTCCCGCCGCCGCCGCATGCGACCACCGCAGCACCCTCCAACCCTTCACATCGACCACCTTCACTGGCTCAACTTTCGACTGACTCTTCAGCGATTCCCCGTCAAACCGAAGCTCCGTCTCCAATAAAATCGCCTCAGCCAGCCATCTCTTCGCCCCCTCCCCTTTTCCCAGTCGTTCGTGAACTTCCTTCACCTCGGCCTCACTCGCCACCCCGTCCCGCAGCCGCTCCCAGCACTCCAAAAAATGCATCTTCTCTGATTCAGACATTTCTTCCATCGGCTTCATGACAGGGCCTCCGTTTGTTTCTGCACGCACGCCATCAGCGCCATCCGCACCCGGCTCAGCGCCCGGTAGACCGCTGCCTCGGTTCGCTGAATCTGTTTCGCAATGTCCGCAATCTCCATCTCCTGGAAATACCTCAATTGAACCAGTTGACGATGCTCCGCTGGCAGTCGCGCCACACAAGCTCTCACCGCCTCATGCCGCGCCGATCCTTCCTCCGCCAGTTGCGAGACCGCCTCGCTGACCGCCTCGAGCACCTCTTCCTCCAGCGGCACCGGCTCACGCTTCTTTTTCCGCCGGTGCGTCAGCACCTGATGAAAGGCTGTCTTCCTCGCCCAAGCCAAAAAATGCGTGCCCAACTGAAAGTCATCAAAATGCTTCCACAGCAACATCTTAGTCTGCTGCAAAATGTCCTCCGCCTCCGAATCCCTTGGCACCAGGCCATACACGTAGAGACTCAACGCCCGATCATGCGCATTCAACAGTTCCAAAAACTGCGTGGTGCGCTCAAAGGAAGGGTCTGGTGGAGAAGCCATATTCAATGTCGCTCAAATCGTGCACCCACAACAGGCTCCACGCTCCCCCTTTTGGACAAAACTTTTCATCCCGATCCTCACCTCCCTTCATTTGCACAAAATGCACCGCATCAGCCAGCAACACTTGCTTTGTCCATTCTCCCGCTGAAATTGCAACCATGGTGGTCTTCCGCAATCTGACCCTCTCCATGCTCCTCCAGCTTGGTGCTCTCTCCGCCCTGTTGCTACCCGCTTCCGACCTTATGGCTGACCCACTTCGAATCGGCCTGATCGGGCTCGACACTTCGCACGCTGAACAGTTCACCATGCGCCTGAACGATCCCGCCAATCCCAACCACGTCCCCGGCGGCCGCGTGGTCGCTGCCTTCCCAACAGGCAGCCCCGATCTCCCCGAAAGCATCTCCCGACTCCCCGAATTCACCGCCATCCTCAAAGACAAATACGGCGTCCGCATGGTCGATAGCATTCCCGCCCTCTGCGGCGAGGTCGATGCCGTCATGATCCTCAGCCTGGACGGTCGCCCCCACCTCGATCAGGCCAAGGAAGTCATGACCTTCGGCAAACCCATCTTCGTCGACAAACCCGTCGCCGCCAATCTCAAGGACATCGTCCAAATGTACGTCCTCGCCGAAAAAATGCAGATCCCCCTCTTCAGCGCCTCCGCTCTCCGCTGGTATCAGGGCGTCGTCGAAGTCGCCAACGCCAAATCAACCCCGCCCCAGGCCGCCATCTCCTGGGGACCCGCACCAACCATCGCCCATCACCCCGACCTCTACTTCTACGCCATTCACGCCACCGAAGCCCTCTTCACCGTCATGGGCACCGGATGCGACCACGTCACCCGCACCACCACCCCTGCTGAATCCGTCGTGACCGGCATCTGGACCGGCAATCGCACCGGCTCCCTGCACGCCCTGCACAAACTGCCCATGCACTCCACCTCCTACAAGCTGGTGCGATTCGACGGCGAAGACGTCTTCGAACAAAAGACACAGGGCGACTACAACCCCATGCTCCGCGAAATCATCAAATTCTTTACCACCAAGGTCGCCCCAGTCACCCCCGCTCAAACCATCGAAATCTACGGCTTCCTGCAAGCCGCCGAAGAAAGCCGCCGCCTCGGTGGCGTGCCCGTCTCCATCCGCAATGTGCTCACCCAAGCCGGCGCCCCAGCCGAATGGCTGACCCCTCCCCAGCCAAAAAAGGACCCCGGAGGCAAATAGCCCCCGCCTAAATCGCGAGCGAATCATTAGGCCTTGTCTAAACCTAGACAAACTTATTCAAATCCTTCGACAATTTAGACAAAAAATGGACATTTTCTTTGACAAGGGAACATCGCTGGCTAATCATTCACCCTATCCTAATGAATACGACCATCCCTTTAACCCCTGAAGCGGAAGCCAGTTTGAAGGAGGACCTGATGCTTCTCCAACGCATCGCCCAAAAAGACAGCGCAAGCTTCCAAGCGCTCTATCGCAAATACAGCGGCCTCATCTTCACCGCCATCTCCAATGTCCTCAATGACCACCACGACGCCGAGGACGTCATGCAGGAAGTTCTTGTCCAACTTTGGAACAAGGCTCACCTCTACGAACCCCGCAAAGGCAAGCCCCTCACCTGGATCACCACCATGGCTCGCAACCGCGCCATCGACCGCATCCGTTCCAAACAGCGCCGCTCCCGCCTGAATGACGACTTCGAGAGCGAGAACAAAACCGACCAGTTTGAGTTCGAAGACTCCAGCGCAGATATCTGTGAGGTCAAAGAACGCAGCCGCATCATCCGCAGCGCTGTCTCAAAATTGACCCCCGATCAAAAAGAAGCCGTTGTCCTCGCCTACTTCTCAGGCCTCACCCAAGCCGAAGTGGCCGAAAAACTCAACGAACCCCTCGGCACCGTCAAAGCCCGCATCCGTCGCGGTGTCAATCGCCTCGAGACGCTGGTCCGTCCGGCACTCAGCTAGTCTCTTCCCCCCAAAACCAACCAAACACTGAGGGATGGCTTTCGAGCCATCCCTCTTTGTTTCCTCCTACTGCGCCATACGCAGCGCCTCGCGAATCAATTGATCCGCTGTCGCCCCAGGAGCCGTCCCACTGTGCTTCACCACCGCCTGGATCGCCTTCTGCGCCTCCGCCTGCTTGTATCCGAGCGCGATCAAGCCCAACACCGCATCACTCTGCGCTTCCCTCGGGCCATCATGCGCCACCCTCGCCGACTGCGCATCCTGCCAGGCCGATACCACACCCACCTTGTCCTTCAGCTCCAAAACAATCCGCTCCGCCGTCTTCGTCCCCAGCCCCTTGATCCGGGACAATGCCTTCACATCATTCTGAATCACACACTCCTTAAACGCCGCCACCGGCATCCCGCTCAAAACCGCCAGCGCCATCTTCGGCCCGATCCCCGACACTCGGTCAATCAATAACCGAAAAAGATCCCTCTCATCCGCGCTGCCAAACCCAAACAGCGTCTCTTCCCGTTCCGTCACATGGTGATGCGTCAGCAACTTCACCTCCGCCCCCACCTGCGGCAGCCGATCAAAAGTCGAAAGCGGAATCAGCACCGCATAGCCCACCCCATTCACATCCACCACCGCCTCATGCGGCAGCGCCTCCACGACAGTTCCTTTCACAAATGCGATCATCGCCAGATCAAGCCGGAGACCAGCCTCTCGCGCAAGCTCCAACTGCAAATACCGAGACCCGTCACGCGACTGACGCCGCCAATGTGGCCGCTCCGCCGCCGGGCAAGGTGACCCGATTTTCGAAAACCGGTCGAACTTGATCCTCACCCCACCCGCCCCCACATTCCCCCCATGCTCACCCACCACGCCTTCCTCACCTCCAGGCTCATCCTGGCCGCCCTCTTCGTGGTCCACCTCGCCCCAGCCCAGGAAACCGCACCCGCCAAACCCACACCCGAAACCTTTCTCCTCTTGCCCGAGCCGCACATCATGCGCTCCCCGCGCTCCATCAACCTCAAAGGCGCCGCAAACACCGTGGTCACCCCGGCCAAAGAAATCCCCGAATCCCCCTTCATCGCCACCTATACGGCCGACGAACTGCTCGCCATCGGCATCAGCCCGGAAACCTTCGCCAAACGCGCCCGCACCGTCGCCGACCGCCTCCTCCAGGAACTCAAACCCGAATGGATCCGCGATGACCAGGGTCAGGTCATCTACGCCGTCTATCGCGGCGAACGCCCCATCTACGCCTCCCTCATCGTCGCCCCCTCCCTCCCCCTGCTCTTCGAAGCCACCTTCGGCCCCGAAATCTGGGTCACCGCGCCCGATCGCAACGCCCTCTACATCTTCCCCGCCAAAGCCGCCATACTCAACGATTTCGCCGGCGACCTCGAAGACCGCTTCAAAAGCGAACCCTATGCCGCCACCAGCGAAATCTTCTCCTGGAAAAAAGGCACCTTCGAACCTGTCGCCGTGGGCTCATTCACCGAGTAGCCTTCCCTCTCCCTCCCTTCCTCCGCAAATCCAACGAAAAAAGCGCGCCATAAAACGCCATTCTCGTAAGCACCTTTCATCAACTTCTTCCACGTTCGGAAAAGTGTCATCCAGGTAACAAAAGCTTCGCAAAGCCCCGAAAGCGTGCTAACCTCAACTTCCTATGGCAACTACTCCGACTCGTAAAACCCGATTCTCACGACGCGTTCCTGATCATGTCACAGATGAACTTGTGAATGTACTCACTGACGGAAAAACCTACGACTTCAACGAACTCTTCGGATTAGTTTACGAAAACTTAAAATTGAAAAATGCGGTCAGCGGTGGCGAAGAAATGCTCCGCCTCCGGTCCTACGAAAAATTGCAGAACCTCGTTGGCCGCGGCCTCGCTGCCAAAGCCGGCAAGACCTACCGTGGCCTTGAAAGCATCCGCCAGGCCCACAGCACAGCGGTCGCCGCTCGTGCCGCCGCCGCCGCTGCTGCTCGTTAATCCGCTTCTCGAAGCTCACCATCGGGAGCGCCGCCATCTGGCGCTCACTTTAGAATCCTCACCCACCCCTGTTCGATGACCGCCAAAACGGTCGCGAACAGGGGTTTCTATTTTCCCCACCCGGCACCATCCCCGCCGTTGACGTAGCGCCTCTCCCGCCTACTCTCTCCCCAGCAGATCGCCCCCTCTCTCATGCTGGAAAACTACACCCCCGTCCTCCTCCAGATCGTCATCGCAGCCGGTTTCGCCGTCTCCACCCTGATCTTCTCCGCCGTCGCAGGCAAATCCGCCCGCCGCAACGCCATGAAAGACAGCGCCTACGAGTGCGGCATGCTCCCCCTCGGCGACGCCCAACCCCGCTTCAGCGTCAAATTCTACATCGTCGCCATGCTCTTTGTCCTCTTCGACATCGAAGTCGTCTTCCTCTACCCCTGGGCCACCATCTACAAAGACCACGTCGCCACCCACGGCCCCGCCATCCTCGGCTTCGCCTTCAGCTTTGTCGTCATCCTCGGCGTCGCCTATGTTTACGCCTGGAGAAAAGGCGCCCTGAACTGGAAAAGCAACTGACCCGCTGCCCGACCCAACAGCCGTCATTCGCCAAAACGAACAAAGATTTCCTCGTCAACCTTCGTTCGCTGACTATACCCTGCCCCGCAGCCTCAGTCTCACCGTCGCACCCCGACACCTCAATCGAACCGCTATGAACACCCGCCACCTCGCCACCACCCTCAGCCTCCTCGTCGCCAGCTCCGCCCCCGCCCTCGAATGGGGCGCCTTCCGCGGCCCCAACAGCAACGGCACCATCGAAGCCCCCGCCTCCGTCCGCGACTGGAAAAGCGCCCGCCTCAAAACCCTCTGGAAAACCGAAACCCCCGCCGGCTTCAGCTCCTTCGCCGTCGCCGCCGAAAACGCCTACACCATCGTCACCGCTGAAGTCGACGGCAACCCCGGCGAAACCCTCCTCTGCCTCGACGCCCGCACCGGCAAGGAAAAATGGAGCAAATCCCTCGCCATCATCTCCAAATACGACGGCGGCGGCAACGCCGGCGACAAAGGCAACGAAGGCGGCGACGGCCCCCGCTCCACCCCCGTCATCAACGACGGCCACGCCTACTGCATCGACGCCAACCTCGGCGTCCACTGCTTCAAAGCCGACACCGGCGACCTCGTCTGGCAGCACAACCTCCTCGAAGAAAACGCCGGCGTGAACATCAAATGGCAAAACGCCGCCTCCCCCCTCATCGACGGCGGCCTCCTCCTCCTCGCCGGCGGCGGCAAAGGCCAGGCCCTCATCGCCCTCGACAAAAAAACCGGCAAAGTCGCCTGGAAAGGTGAGGACGACCAAATGACCCACGCCACCCCCATCCTCGCAGACATCCACGGCATCCACCAGGCCATCTTCTTCACCCAGACCGGCCTCGTCGCCGTCGACCCCCAAAAAGGCACCGTCCTCTGGCGCGCCCCCTTCCCCTACAAAGTCTCCACCGCCGCCAGCCCCGTCGTCTTTGAAGACATCGTCTACTGCTCCGCCGGTTACGGCGTCGGCGCCGGCGCCTTCAAAATCTCCAAATCCGGCAGCGGCCTCAGCGCCGAAGCCATCTGGCGCCGCGAAAACGAATGCTTCAACCACTGGAGCACCCCCGTCGTCAAAGACGGCTACCTCTACGGCATGTTCAGCTTCAAAGAATACGGCAAAGGCCCCCTCGCCTGCGTCGACATCCGCACCGGCAAAGACATGTGGAAAGAAGAAGGCTTCGGCCCCGGCCAAGTCATCCTCGCTGGCGACAAAGTCATCGCCCTCAGCGACAAAGGCGAAGTCGTCGTCGTCGAAACCGACTCCAAAAAATACACCGAACTCAAGCGCGACGACGTCCTCAAAGGCAAAGTCTGGTCCTACCCCGTCCTCGCCTACAACCACCTCTTCGCCCGCAGCACCGAAGAAGGCGTCTGCATCCAGTTCCAGTAACCTCCCCCACCCGCCACCGCTCTGGGCCCCCGGCACAGAACGGTGGCGCGGCCCGCCATGCCGCCTCCTAAAAAAGCCACCCCCGCCCCTGCAGGCAACGTCTTCGCCTTCATCGGCACCGACGAAGCCCGCGTCAAAGAGGCCGCCCTCCTCCTCGTCCGCAAACTCACCCCCCCGGACGCCGGCGACTTCTCCAACGACATCATCGAAGGCACAGCAGACAATGCCGACCACGCCGGCCGCATCTGCTCCAACGTCATCCAGGCCCTCCAGACCCTCCCCTTCTTCGGCGGCGGCAAAGTCGTCTGGCTCAAAAACGCCTCCTTCCTCGGCGACACCGTCACCGGCCGCGCCAGCGCCAGCGTCGAAGGCTTCGACAACATCCTCGCCATCTTAGAATCCGGCCTCGGCCCCGACGTGAAGTTCGTCCTCAGCACCAGCAGCATCGACAAACGCCGCACCGCCTGGAAAAAACTCTCCAAGCTCGCCAAAATCGAAGTCTTCGACAAACCAGACACCTCCAAAGCCGGCTGGGAGCAGGCCGTCATCGCCCAGGCCGACAAACGCGCCCGCGAAATGGGCATCACCTTCGAAACCGGCGCCCTCGAGCTCCTCGTACAAATGGCCGGCGACGACACCCGCCAGCTCGAAAACGAACTCGAAAAAATCGACATCTACCTCGGCGACCGCCGCCGCGCCGGCCTCGCCACCGTCCGCAGCCTCGTCTCCCAGAGCCGCGCCGGCGTCCTCTGGGACCTCGGCAACGCCATCGGCCAGCGCAACCTCCCCCACGGACTCGAGCTCCTCAACACCCTCCTCTTCCAGGGCCAGAACGCCATCGGCATCCTCCTCGGCGCCATCGTCCCCCGCGTCCGCTCCCTCCTCCTCATCAAAGACCTCGGCAGCCGCTACAAACTCAACCGCAACAGCTACGGCTCCTTCTGCAACTCCCTCGAAGCCATCCCCACCGCCGCCACCGCCCACCTCCCCCGCAAAAAAGACGGCACCGGCTTCAACGCCTTCCCCCTCTTCCTCGCCCTCGACGAAGTCGGCCGCTACACCCTCGACGAACTCCACCACGCCTTCGCCGCCTGCCTCGACGCCAACCAAAAACTCGTCACCACCCAGCTCGACAACCAAATCGTCCTCGAACGCCTCCTCGTCGGCATGCTCAGCTCCCCCAAAAAAGCCC
>JAIYDW010000054.1 GCA_027487315.1 Verrucomicrobiaceae bacterium
CGCAGGTGCGGGACATGACGTGGTAGAAGTTGGCTTGGAGGGAGGCGGGGCCGAGGATGCGTTTGCGGCCGCCGGACCAGGAACGCGCGGGAGGGAAGAGGGAGGTTTTGGCGTTGATGGGGAGGAGTGGGTCAGGGGAGGAAGGGTCGGTGGGAAGGGGGCTGGGCGATGTTTTCATGGGGGGAGGATAGCGGGGGTGAGAAAGGAAACAATAAAAAATGCCTGGCATTGTTTATTGCATTGTGGGTTTTGGTCTTTGGATGGTTTTTGGGGGTTAGAAATCGAGGTAGATTTCGGCGCGGCGGTTTTTGGAGCGGCCTTCGGGGTCGTCGGTGCCGTCGGATTTTTGATTGGGGGAGAGGGGTTGGGCGGTGCCGAGGCCGGTGGTGTCGACTTGGGTGGGGGTGACGCCGAGGGCGATGAGTTGTTTTTTGACGGATTCGGCGCGCTGCTGGGAGAGGCGGAGGTTGTAGTCTTCGGCGCCGCGGGCGTCGGTGTGGCCGGCGATGCGGAGGGTGCGTTTGCTGTCAGATTTGAGCATGTCGGCGATGATTTGAAGCTGCTTCTGGGCGCGGGGATGGAGGCCGGCTTCGTCGTATTCGAAGTAGAGGGCGAGGGATTCGCCGCCTTTGGGGTTTTTGACGATGGGGGTGTAGGGGACGCCGATTTTGGAGGCGGAACGGGCGAAGGAGCCGAGGATGTCGGAGAGGTTGAGGCCGACGACGCGCCAGGGTTGGTCGGGGGCGGTGCGCTGGAGTTCGATGCCGAATTCGGTTTGCTGCTCGAGCTTTTCGGATTTGACCTGGGCGATGACCCAGGAGGCGTCGGGGCTGGCGACGGTGAGGACGAGGGGTTTGGTGGGGATGAGGGCGTATTGGCCTTCTTCGAAGACGATGCAGAGGCCGGCGAGGCGCTCGGAGGGGACGCGGACTTCGTCGAGGTAGGTGCGGGCCTGGGTGAAGTCGTGCTTGAGGAGGTGGCTGACGAAGGTGTGGGCGAAGCTGAGGGCGTCGGGGGTTTTTTCGATGGTGAAGAGGGTGGTGGCGGGGGTCATGGGCGCTGGGGGGGCGCCTGGGATGGCGGGTTGGGTGCCGGCGATGGCGGGTGGGGTGGTGGGAGGGACGATGAGGTTTTGGGCGAGGGCGGGGGGGAGGCGGAACTGGGCGATTTTCCAGCCCATGGTGTCATCCCGTTCGAGGTCGAGCTGGAGGTTTTGGGTTTGGCCGTCTTTGCCGATGAAGGGGATGGCGAGGCGGGTGAAGCGGTCGACTTGGCCTAGGACTTCGACCTTTTCCGGAGGAGCGGCTTTGAAGCCGAGGGCTTGGAGTTGGGTGAAGAGGTCGGTGGCTTGTTTCGCGAGGGCGGGGTCCGGGGTGGCGGCGGTGGCGAGTTGGGCGGCGCGGGTCCAGTCCTGGCGGGCGAGGCTTTGGGCGAGGTCTTTGCCGAGGTCGAGGGGGCGGGCGAAGCCGAAGACGGGCTTGGAGGAGGGAGGGGGAGGTGGGGGGGCGACGGGAGCTGGGGTGGATTCGCCCGGGATTTTCATGGGGGGCACCGAATCGGGTGGGGGTGCGGTGGGGGTGGCTGAGGCGGTGGGTTGAGCGTCAGCGGGGCGTTGGGAGTCGAGGCGTTTGGAGGTGACGAAGTAGAAGAGGGCGGCGCTGGCGGTGAGGGCCACGGCGACGATGATGGCGGGGGCGGCGCGGCCGGAGGGGAACGGGAGGAAGGGCCGGTGATGGGGGATGGAGTTCACGGGGGTCAAAGTGTCACGCGTGTGGGGGAATTCCACTGGGAATCGCAGGAGGCGTGCCATTAGGTGACATCACGTGGGTGAGCGGGCGGTGGCTTGGAGAGACAGGATTAACGGGATTTTGGAGGATTAACAGGATGGGAGATGGGGAGGAGGAGGGCGGGTTTAAGGGTGGAGGGTGAAGCGGCCTTGGGCTTTGGGGGTGGACCAGTGGCCGGGGGCGAGTTGTTGGGTTTGGAGGATGACGGCGCCGAAGGTGAGGTTGAGGCCGAGGGGGGTGTTGAGGTAGGTGCCGGTGACGAGGCCGGTGTCGGTGTTGATTTTGATGAGGAGGGAGTCGGGGCCGTAGTAGAGGACGGTGTTGGAGGTGGTCCAGGTGATGGGGCGGTCGAGGGTGGCGAGGGTGCCGAGGCCGGGGCCTTCGAGGCGCCACCAGGCGTTGTAGAAGCCGTTGGGGACGCTGCTGAGGGCGCGGGCGCCGGGGGGTGGGGAGGTGTAGGCGTTGCCGATGACGGGGCGGGTGAGGGTGAAGCCTGCGGGGTAGGTCGCGGCTTTGGCGTTGGGTTGTTTGTTCCAGGTCCAGGTGCCGTCGATTTGGCTGATGCCGTTGACGGTGCGGAAGGTGAGGAGTCCGGCGAGGTAGCCGCGGGCGGGGGTGCCGTAGAGGGTGCGATGGAGGGACCAGCGGTCGTCTTCGGAGACGTAGCCGGAGAAGGTGGTTTTGGTGCCGTCGGCGAGGACGAGGGCGCCGGTGGTGACGCCGAGGGTGCTGACGCGGAGGGTGGCGTAGCCGTCGCCGGTGGGTTCGGTGGTGGCGTTGGCGGTGTCGGGGGCGAGGACGGCGAGGGTGTATTTGCCTTCGCGCGGGCAGCGGTTGGTGTTGGAGTAGAGGGGGAGTTGCGGGGCGGTGAGGGGGTGGCTGATGCTGCCGATGGAGGCGCTGCCGAGGAGTTCGTAGTGGCCGGGGGAGGTGGTCAGTTCGTTGAGGGTGAGGGTGAGGAGGAGGGGTGAGGCGGAGCCGGGGATGGGGATGGAGAGGGTGGCGCGACCGGCGCTGTCGAGGGTACCGGAGATGGGGTAGCTGCGGCCCTGATACCAGAGGGTGCCGGTGAAGGCGCCGGTGGCGGTGAGGCGGAGGTTTTCGAGACTGCCGGGGGCGATGCCGGTGATGTCGAAGGCGCCGTTGTAGGTGCCGGCGGCGGCGGCGGTGAAGGGGGTGGGGGCGAGGGTGGAG
>JAIYDW010000106.1 GCA_027487315.1 Verrucomicrobiaceae bacterium
ATCCCGCAGTCCAAAAACCCGTGATCCACATACCGCCCGATCTCCTGCGCCCGCAAAAGCCGCAAATCCAGCTCCTCATCATCCACCGTCGGCCGGTAGCTCCGCGACGACACCACCACATGAAACCCCGCCCGCTTCAACAACTCCAGCGTCGGCTCCTGCAGACTTCCTTTCGGAAGTCCCAGCCGTAGGATGGGGGTGTCGGATGCTGCCATAGAAAAAACCTCGGCTTCGTGCCGGAGGGGCGCGTATCCTAGCGGACAATTTCCCCATGGCTAGGAAAAAATGGCGATTCTGAGAATCCCCACCCCTCCATTCCAGTCATCCCCCCTTGCGCCCACCCCCACCCCACCCTACCCTCCCCCATGGCTAGCAACAGTCCCCCCTCCCTGCCCCCTTTCCCCAAGATCGACTTCCGCCCGGGCCGCCTGATCCCCTTTCTGATCATCCCCCTCGTCATTCTCGGCCTCCTCTCCTCCGTCTACCAGGTCCCCGCTGAAGGCGTCGCCGTTGTCACCCGCTTCGGCGCCTATCACGACACCACCGAACCCGGCCTCCGCTTCAAACTCCCCTTCGGCATCGACCAAAAAACCATCGTCGAAACCCGCCGCCAGCAGAAACTCGAGTTCGGCTTCGGCACCGAAGGCAGCACCAACCCCTACCAGTTCTCCCGCTACCGCGAAGACCAGGAACTCGAAAAAACCATGGTCACCGGCGACCAAAACACCGCCGTGGTCGAATGGGTCGTCCAATACCACATCGAAAACGCCCGCGACTACACCTTCAACTTCCGCGAACCCCCCAAAACCCTCCGCGACCTCACCGAAGCCGTCATGCGTGAAATCGTCGGCGACCGTACCATCGACGAAGTCCTCACCGTCGGCCGTCAGGAAATGGAAATCCGCGGCCTCGAACGCCTCGACGCCGTCGTCAAACAACTCGGCATCGGCGTCAAAATCGACCAGGTCCAGCTCCGCAACGTCAACCCCCCGCCCCCCGTCCAGGCCTCATTCGACGAAGTCAACCGCGCCCAGCAGGAGCGCGAGCAGCTCATCAACAAAGCCAATGGCGAATACAACGGCGCCGTCCCCCGCGCCCGTGGCGAGGCCGAACAAAAAATCTCCGCCGCCGACGGCTACGCCACCAAGCGCATCAACGAAGCCGAAGGCGACGCCGCCCGCTTCATCGCCCAACTCACCGAATACGAAAAAGCCCCCGAAGTCACCCGCAAACGCCTCTACCTCGAAACCATGAAGGAAGTCCTCTCCAACATCCCCGGAAAAGTCATCCTCGACGACGCCGCCCCCCAGTTCCTCCCCTTCCTAAGCCTCCCCTACAAAACCACCCAAGGCGCCCCCGGCGCCACCCGCTAGCCTCGTCCCCGTCCCCGTCCTCCCCCTCCCCCTCGTCCTCGTCCTCGTCCTCGTCCTCGTCCTCGTCCTCGTCCCCGTCCTCCTCCCCGTCCTCCTCCCCGCCCTCCTCCTCGTCCTCCTCCTCGCCCTCGCCCTCGCCCTCGTCCTCGTCCCCGTCCTCGTCCTCGTCCTCGTCCTCGTCCCCGTCCTCGTCCCCGTCCTCGTCCTCGTCCTCGTCCTCGCCCTCGTCCTCGTCCTCGCCCTCGTCCTCGTCCTCGCCCTCGCCCATCCGCCCTCCGCCCTCCGCCCTCACGCACCCCAAAGTACCCGTCATCGCTCCGCGTGACGCCCCAATCCGCAATCCGAAATCCGCATTCCCCAATAAATGAAAGCCCTCCTCTCCACCTTCGCCGCCCTCCTCGCGGTCCTCACCCTCTTCGTCCTCAACGCCTCCTTCTTCACCGTCACCGAGGGCGAGCAAGTCATCGTCACCCAGTTCGGCAAACCCGTCGGCGACCCCATCATCCAGGCCGGCTTCCACCTCAAAACCCCCTTCGTCCAAAGCGTCAACCGCTTCGAAAAACGCATCCTCGAGTGGGACGGCCCCTCCGCCCGCATGCCCACCAAGGACAAAGTCTACATCGTCGTCGACACCTTCGGCCGCTGGCGCATCAACGACCCTCTCAAATTCTACCAGCAACTCCGCGACGAACGCAGCGCCCAGTCCCGCCTCGACGACATCCTCGGCTCCGAAACCCGCAACGTCATCGCCCGCCACGACTTCATCGAAGCCGTCCGCACCACCAAAGACCGCAAACCCGTCCTCGACGACCAGGCCCTCCCCGACGCCCGCCTCGTCACCATGGCCCCCATCACCAAAGGCCGCACCCTCCTCGAAAAAGAAATCTTCGCCGCCGCAGCCCCCAAAGTCGCCGGCTTCGGCATCGAACTCCTCGACCTCCGCTTCAAGCGCCTCAACTACAACGACTCCGTCTCAGACACCATCTACCAGCGCATGATCAGCGAGCGCGAACAAATCGCCCAGCGCTTCCGCTCCGAAGGTGAGGGCGAAGCCGCCAAAATCCTCGGCAACAAAGAGCGCGACCTCTTTCAAATCGAATCCGAAGCCTACAAAAAGATCCAGGAAATCGAAGGCACCGCCGACGCCAAAGCCATCGAGATCTACGCCAAAGCCTACAATCAAACCCCCGCCGCCCGCGAACTCTTCGAATTCCTCAAAACCATGGAGACCTACAAATCCGTCATCACCGCCGACACCAACCTCATCCTCACCACCAACTCCTCCCTCCTCCGCTACCTCAAGTCCGACACCCCCGCCCCAGCCACCGCCCCCACCCTCCCCGGCCTCCCCTCAAACCTCCCCTCCCTCCTCGACGTCCCCACCCGCTGATCGTCCCAACCGCTGATCATCCCACCCTTGCCCAAGCCACGAATCATGCTACGCTCCTCCCGCACGCAACGCGCCCGTAGCTCAGTGGATTAGAGCACCGGATTTCTAATCCGATGGTCGTTGGTTCGAACCCAACCGGGCGTGCCCCCTAAAACCCTGATAATCAGGGTTTAAGCAAAGATTCAAAGATTAACTGCGGCATGTAATGGCTGAATAAAACGCACAGAAATGCACCGGAAAGAAGGCCAAAACCATTACAAATCCATTACAGCCCATAAAGCTATAGTTTTCTCGCGCGCGTGCGTGGTGAACCTGGGAATGGAGTAGTCGTTCTAACTGATGAGTGATTTCCTCGCGCGCGCACGCCTATGGGCGGCATCAAAACAGGACTGGTGATTGTTGGTTCTGAGTTCCCGGCGGCTTCTCTCGCGCAGCGGGTGCGCGAGGTCTTTTCTGGACTATTCCCCAGCGCGTTATCTGTGACCGAAGAGCACGCTTTGCATCATCACCCATATTAATTCCTTCATCTCGCAACGGATGACATAGTACAGAGTCCTCTAGCTTAAATCGATTCCTCGGACGAACCTTGTTGCCTGATGGTGCAGGTTGCTATCAAATAAGTGTTCGCCTCCCGAATGTCCCCCGGCTCCATCGTTTCCTGTCGAAATCGCGACTGGGTTCTGCTTCCCGCAGATGACCCAGACGAGATTCGATTGCGTCCGCTGACTGGGGCCACCGATGAAGTCGTAGCACTGAACCGAAAGTTGGCGGACCTGGCAGGCGACACTTTCCCGGCAGAGCGAGTCAAATCCTCACAATTTCCTCCCCCGGCGGCCACAGACATTTCCGATGCCTCATCGGCGCACCTCCTTTGGCAGTCCGCACGCCTTACGCTGCGCGAGGGAGCCGCCCCATTTCGCTCGCTAGGCCGCGTTTCCATTCGACCGCGCACCTACCAGTTTGTGCCGCTGCTCATGGCTCTGCGCCTGGAGACCGTGCGTCTTCTAATCGCCGATGACGTGGGCGTGGGGAAAACCATCGAGGCAGGGCTTATCGCTCGTGAAATGTGGGACCGTGGCGAAATCCGTCGCCTTTGCGTGCTCTGCCCACCTTACCTCTGCGAGCAATGGCAAAAGGAACTCTCGGAGAAGTTCAATCTCGACGCCGTCATCATTCGCTCTGGAACCGTTGGCCCTCTGGAGCGCAAAAAGTCCGGCCCAGAAAGTATTTACCGCTATTACCCAATTCAGATCGTCAGCATCGACTTCGTCAAATCAGAGAGGAACCGCCACGCCTTTCTCCAAGACTGTCCCGATCTCGTTATAGTGGACGAAGCGCATGGATCAGCTTTTGCGGAGGGCACCACTTCCGGGCAGCATCAGCGCCACCACCTCGTGAAGAGGCTCGCGGACAAAGAAGATCGCCATCTCATCCTCTTGAGTGCCACCCCACACAGCGGCGTGGACAGTGCTTTCCTCTCACTTCTTGGACTCTTGCAGCCTCAGTTTGTGAACTGGGACACCTCCCACCTCGACGAAGCCCAGCGCATCGCCCTCGCCCGTCATTTCGTGCAGCGCACTCGCAAGGACATCACCACCGACTGGGAGGGGGATCATTGTTTTCCTGACCGTGATCCGCGTGATGAGACGTACCGTTTATCGACGGCGTACCGTGAACTGTTTGAGCAAAGTTACGCCTTCTGCGCTGAACTCGTCCGTCCTGCGAAGGACCGTAACGAGCGGGAACAGCGCGTGAGGTACTGGGCTGCTTTGGCGCTGCTGCGCTGTGTCATGTCCAGCCCTGCGGCTGCAATGTCAGCGCTCGAGAACCGTCACGATGGCCTGCCCGCCTCAGAAGATGACCCAGAGTTCCGCCAGCACATCTTCGAGTCCTCGGATGACCGCACCGACGACAGCCAGCCCACACCACCGCTGGAGCTTGCCCGCGAAACCATCGTCGAATCGGAGCGCCGGCGTTTAAGGGAACTCGGCAAGCTAGCCTCCGCCCTCGTCCACTCCCCAAAGGACAGCAAGCTCGCCCGCTGTATCGAGATCGTAGCCGACCTCATCGAAAAAGGCTTTCGTCCCATCCTCTGGTGCCGTTACATCGCTACGGCGGACTACCTCGCTGCCGGGCTGCAAAAAGCCCTTCAAAAGCGCTTCCCCGGCCTGCGGGTGCTCGCCATCACTGGCACCCTCAGCGACGACGAACGCCGCACTAAAGTCGAAGAACTCTCCGCCGAGAAGCTCCGCGTGCTCGTCGCCACGGATTGCCTCAGCGAAGGCATCAACCTTCAGCACGCTTTCGACTCTGCCCTGCACTACGACTTGCCTTGGAATCCGAACCGCCTGGAGCAGCGCGAAGGCCGCGTGGACCGATACGGCCAGCGTGCTCCCACCGTCCGCACCATTCGCTATTTCAGCCCCGACAGCGCCGTGGATGGCGTGGTCATCGACGTGCTGTTGAACAAAGCCCGCGAGATCCACAAAACTCTCGGCACCCACGTTCCCGTCCCCGAGGACAGTGAATCAGTAACGGAGGCAGTGCTGAAAGCTCTCTTCCTTCGCGGCCAGCCCAAATTGGTATCCTCCGACATTCAGCAGCTCGAACTCGGTCTCGGCAGCTCCGATGTGGAGGACTTTCACCGCCGTTGGGACATCGACGCCAATCGCGAGAAGCTCAACCGCACCCGCTTCGCCCAGCGTGCCTTGAAGCCCGCTGAGGTCGCCCGCGAGCTTGAGGCCACCGATGCCGTTCTCGGCGATCCTGAGGCGGTGCGCAGCTTCGTCCTGGATGCCGCTCAGCGACTCGGCATGACGCTTCAGCGGGACAAACACACCGACAGCTACACCATTCCCATCGCCCCCGGCACCATCGAGCACCTGCCTGAGGCTGTTCGTTTCGTCTTGCCGAAGTCAAAAGCCGCCGCGTGGCACATCAGCTTCGCTTCCCCGACACCCGAGGGCGCGGAGTATCTCGGGCGGAATCACCGCTTCGTCACCACCCTGGCTCAGTTCCTCATGGAGGAAGCCATGACCAAAGGCGGCGACGCCCGTGCCTCCCGCTGCGGTGTCATCCGCACCCGCGCCATTTCGAAGCTCACTACCCTCCTGCTTCTTCGTGTCCGCTATCTGCTGAAGCAGCCTGACCGCGCCGATCTCCTCGCGGAGGAAGTCCATGTCATCGGCTACCTCGGAGCTGCGCCGTCGAAAGATGGCGACTGGCTGCCTGAGGAGGCCGTTCTCCATCTCCTCGCCTCGGCGGAGCCCGATGCGAACATCAGCATGGAGGAGCGCCGCGAACTCGTCTCCCGCACGCTCGACTCGTGGCCCGCTCTCCAGGAGGCTATGAAGCCCCAGATTCTCGCCCGCGCCACGGCCCTGGCAGATAGCCACCGTCGCATCCGTCAGGCCGTCTCCATGCGTGTGCGTGAACTCAAAGTCGAAGCCCAGCTCCCGCCCGACCTTCTCGGCGTGCTCATCCTCCAGCCTCTCGTCTAGTTCATGGCCATTTTCCCTTCCATACGCATTGAAGGCGGCCTGCTGGGGCCGGACATGCTGGATCAGCTTTTCACGGGCAATCTCTCCGGTCAGAAACCCGCTGACTTCGGTCTCGCAGATCGCCGGAATCTCACGGACGAAATCGCCGCCGTTTTTGCCGATGCCCGATCGCTCTGGGGTGTGTTTCAAAACCGCCTCGCCCGGCTCAATGAGGACGACCTCGCCACCACCGTCACCCGCGATGCGTGGGTCATTCCCTTTCTGGGACTGCTGGGATTTGAGCCGCGCTTGAATCAGCGCGCCCATGATGTCGATGGCCTCAGCTTCTTCATTTCCCACCGGTCAGGAGAGCAGGAGGATGAACCGCCCATCCACATCGTCGGTGCGCGGCAAGAGCTGGGCCGTGTCGCAGCCAGTGGAAAGCCACGCCTCGCCCCGCACTCCCTCGTTCAGGAGTATCTGAACCGCACCGAGCATGTCTGGGGCCTTGTCACCAATGGCACCACGCTGCGCCTGCTGCGGGATTCATCCTTCGTCCGCCGCCAGTCCTACATCGAGTTCGATCTCGGGGCCATACTGGAGGAGCAGCGGTTTCAGGACTTCGCCGCGCTCTACCGCCTCATCCACCGCAGCCGCTTCCCGCGTGGCCTCAGCGACGCCGGCGACTGCCTGTTGGAGACCTACCACCTCCAGGCCGAGGAGCAGGGCGGCCGTGTCCGTGATCACCTCCGCGATGGCGTGGAGCGCTGCATCACCCTCCTCGCCAATGGCTTCCTCGATCACCCTGCCAGCGCCCCCTTGCGCGAGCGCATGGCGTCGCGGCTCATGTCTTCCGAGGACTTTTACCGCGAGCTGCTGAAGCTCGTCTATCGCTTCCTATTCCTCCTCGTGGCCGAGGATCGCGGTCTGCTCAGCCCTGCGCCCATTTACCGTGAGCACTACGGCGTGAACCGCCTGCGCCGACTTCTGGAGCAAAGGGCCGCCTATACCGAGGATGACGACCTCTGGCAGGGCCTTCGTGTGCTCTGGCATTTGTTCGGGGATGACAATCTCGCCTCCATCCTCCAGCTCGCTCCCCTGAATGGCGAACTCTTCGCCCCCACCACGCTGGACGGTGGCTCCATCAAGAATCGCCAACTCCTCACCGCCTTCTGGCACCTCGCCTGGTATCAGGAGCGGGAGACCGCCCCCGCCACGCGGGTGAACTACGCCGCGCTCGATGTCGAGGAGCTGGGCTCCATCTACGAGAGCCTGCTGGACTTCCACCCGCACTGTGCGCCCGACCTCGCCGGACGTTGGACCTTCCAGCTTGTCTTCGGCTCCGACCGAAAGACCACCGGTTCCTTCTACACCCCGCCAGAGTTGGTCAATGAACTTGTCCGCAGTGCCCTTGATCCCGTCGTGAACGCTCGTCTCGCCGCCCTGCCGAAAAATGCCACCCCTGAGATGCGGGCCGAGACCCTGCTCAGCCTCCGCGTCTGCGACCCTGCTTGCGGCTCCGGACACTTCCTGCTCGCCGCTGCTCGTCGTCTGGGCCGCGAACTCGCCCGCGCCCGCACAGGAGAGGACGAGCCTGCGCCCGAAAGAATGCGGGAGGCCACTCGCGAGGTCATCCGCCATTGCATCTACGGCGTGGACCGCAATCGCCTCGCCGTGGACCTCTGCCGTGTTGCTCTCTGGATCGAGAGCCATGATGCCGACAAGCCCCTCGCCTTCCTCGACCACCGCATCCGCTGTGGTGACAGCCTCATTGGCGTCTTTGATCTTGAAGTGCTGAAGGACGGCATCCCCCAGGAAGCCTTCACCGCCCTCAGTAGCAGCGACGACAAAAAGTTCGCCCGTGAGGCTGCCAAGAAAAACAAAGATGACGTTGGCACCCTAGGCAGCCTCTTCCAGTGGAGCCCAGACGCCGCACTCTCCAAGCTCACCCTCGACGGCCATGCCGTGGACGAGCTGGACGACGACACCCCGGAGCATGTGCGGCAAAAGAAAGCCCGCTACGAGTCCATCCACCACGATCCTGAGTGGCAGCGCCTCCATGACGCTTGCGATCTCTGGACAGCCGCCTTCTTCCAGCGCCTGCGTGCGGATGAATCCCTCATCACCACCGCTAGTGTGGCGGACCGTCTCGCCGACAGGTCTCACGACATTGATCACTTGGAGTATGCCCAGGCTCTCGCCCGCCGCCAGCGTGCCTTCCACTGGCCGCTGGAGTTCCCCGAGGTCTTCGATGCTGGTGGCTTCCATGTCATCCTTTCCAATCCACCTTGGGAGCGTGTGAAGCTCCAGGAGCAGGAGTTCTTCGCCGCACGGGACATCAGTATCGCCACCGCACTGAACAAGTCAGAGCGGGCCAAACTCATCCGCGATCTGCCGAACCATCATCCTGAACTCGCGGAAGAGTGGGACATTGCGCAACGCAGTGCGGCAGCTTCCTCCAGCTTCATGCGCCATGCAGGGCGCTATCCGCTGGCTGGGCGTGGGGACATCAACACCTATGCCGTTTTTGCCGAACTCGCCGGCAAACTGACGCATCAGACCGGGCGCACGGGAATGATCCTACCCACCGGCATCGCCACTGATGACACCACGAAGATCTTCTTTGGCGACCTCGTGCGGAAGCAGCGGCTAGTATCCCTGACTGGCTACGAAAATGAAGCCTTCATCTTCCCCGCCGTGCATCATGCCTTCAAGTTCTGCACGCTCATCGTAGCGGGAGAAGGGCGTGGCCCGGCCTGCAGCCGACTTGCCTTCTTCATTCGCCGTTTCAGTGAACTGACCGAGGAAGCCCGCTTCTTCACGCTCACGCCAGATGAATTTGCCTTGCTCAATCCCAACACCGGCAACTGCCCCATCTTCCGCTCCGCCGCCGATGCGGAGCTGACCAAGGCCATCTACCGCCGCGTTCCCGTGCTCTGGAAAGAGCGCTCAGAAGACTCAAAAGAATCGAATCCTTGGCAACTCAGCTTTAAAACGCTGTTTCACATGGCGAATGACTCCCATCATTTCCGCACGGAGGACCAGCTCAGCGCCGAGGGCTACCGGCTGGAGGGGAATGTTTTTGTCAGCGCCTATGATCGCTATCTGCCGCTTTATGAGGCGAAGATGCTGCATCAGTTCGACCACCGCTTCTCCACCTACCAGGGCGCTACAGATGCGCAGCTCAGGATGAAGACCCTGCCGCGCTGCACGCCTGCGCAGAAGACTGATCCGCGCTTCACCGCCCAGCCCACCTACTGGGTGCGGGAGGAGATCGTCGAGTCCGCGGTCCCTCATTATCCCGAGGCCATACACATGGCCCTCACCTTCGGCTCGAAGACCAGCCTGCAACGCTTCTTCTGCTACTGGTGCGCCGGCTGGTTCATCAATCGGGATGAGAAGAAGCGCGGCCAGGAACTGCTGGACCTCGCCATGTCCTTTGACCTCGACGACAAACTCAACAGCTACCTGCGCGGCATCACCGCCCCACACTACGCCGCCGAAATGGAAGCCCGCTTCCCTCTCACCGCAGACGATGTGATAGCCATCCGCGCGAATTTCAAGGAGCCCGAAGACATCGCCCGCGAGTTGGTTGAGAGGTTCAGCCCGAAGTGGTTCTTGGGTTGGCGAGACATCACGAACACCACCAACCAGCGCACCACGATTTGTAGCGCTGTCCCGAAATCGGCGGTTGGTGATACCTTTTTGCTCATCGTGCCTACGCACCCTGCGACGCGTAAACGGTTCGTGATCTTGGAGGCGTGCCTAAATGCTTTCGTCCAAGATTTTGGTGCCCGGCAGAAGGTGGGTGGCACACACATGAAGTACAATGTGTTCCGCCAACTAGCAGTCCTGCCACCGGATGCATTCGATAAGCCATGTGCCTGGATGACGGGGCAAAGCCTCGCAGACGTCCTCCTCCCCCGAGTTCTGGAGCTTGTTTACACCTCCCACGACCTAACCGTTCTGGCGCGGGACTGCGGCTACGATGGGCCGCCATTTGTCTGGGATGAAGACCGCCGCTTTGAGATCCGCTGCGAGCTGGATGCTGCATTTCTGCACCTCTATCTTCCCAGCACCAACACCGGCCACTGGCAGCCCGCCCCCGGCGAGACCGCCGCCGCCCTCTCCGCCCTCCAAAACGCCTTCCCCACCCCCCGCCACGCCGCCGAGCACATCCTCAACACCTTCCCCCTCATTCGCGAAGCCGACGAAAAACTCCACGGCCACTACCGCACCCGCGACCGCATCCTTACCCTCTACGACGCCATGCTCACCGCCCAGCGCACGGGCGCAGCCTTTCAATCCAGCCTGAGCCCAATGCCTGGCTCCCAATAGAATGCGACGCGATGATTAAGGAAGTCCGCCTCCAAAACTTCAAACGCTACCGCGATCAGGTCTTCACTTTTAGACCTGATGGAATCACGTTACTCGCGGGAGGAAACAACTCTGGCAAGTCCACGGTGCTCCAGGCGCTTGCTGTCTGGGAGTTTTGTCGGGCGTTGGTTGAAGCTGCAAAAGGTCGTCGTGCTTTGAACGCGGGTGTGCGGACCGATCCGGCTGGAGTGAGCAATGAGGAGTTTTCGCCGATTGCGCTGCCGTCTCTAGAGCATCTTTGGACAAACCTTGATGGAAAACCAATGGTCGCAGATGCTGAAATTGACCCGACCTATACTCTACGCATCTCAGTGACTTGGGATGTCGAGGCGGCCGTAGTGGAAGGACAGCCCCAACCACCATCCGTGGAGCACCAGCTTCAATTTGGCCTTAAACTCCTTCATCATCACGTATATGTGAAGCAGACCAACTCGACGCTCCAGGATGCCACACCAATCCCTCGGTTTGCATACTTACCGCCATTTGCAGGGATTCAAACTCGTGAGGAGAGGATGTCCCCAGCGGCCCAAAAGCGGTTGATCGGGCGTGGACTAGCGGGTGCCGCGCTGCGAAATGTGATCCATGACTTGCACCGCCGAAGCGAAACAGAGTTTGCGAACCTTCGAGGCGCACGGCGTCGAATGAGCGTGGTAGAGCGTCAACAGTTCTTTCGCCGAGATCCTTGGTCTCAGTTGGTGGACGTTCTCCAGCGAGTGTTCCAAGCAGGACTTGCAGTTCAGCCCTTCAATGACGATTACAACACCGTCCTGCATGTGGACTTGTTTCGTGGCAATTTTCAGAACGGAAACTTCACGAGATTCGCAAATTTCACCCCTCGTGACATCATGGTTGAAGGCAGCGGTTTCCTGCAATGGCTGAGCGTGTATGCCCTGGCAGTGTCCCCAGAGATCAATATTCTTCTCCTCGACGAGCCAGATGCCCACTTGCATCCGACACTGCAAGCTCACCTCCTTGAGAGGTTGCGCGCGCTTGCTGTAGAGAACCGAAAGCAGGCTCTATTAGCGACTCATTCAACGGAGATTCTGCGACAGGTTGATCATCGAATGATTTTTGAGTTTAGCCGAAATCGAACGGGATACCTCGTGCAAAGTGAACAGCGAGTTGGGTTGTTCCATGGACTTGGTAGCGACTATGCACCGAAACTAGATCAACTTCGCCAACACCGCCGTGTCATCTTCGTTGAAGGCACGTTCGAGGAGCCAATCCTGCGGATTTTCGCAGAGAAAATGGGACAGCCATTACCCCAGAATCTTGTGTTCTGGATTTACAATGGTGAACACACCCAGCGTCGCGTCTTATTCGAGCAGTTGCGCACTGAGATTCCAAACCTGAAAGGTATGTCGTTGCGAGACCGCGATTCTTTGGAGCTTGCGGAAGTTAACGCAAACCTCACCCAGAATAACTATCCTGATCGCAACGAATTGAGAATGAGAACATGGAGACGACGACAGATGGACAATTACCTCCTCCTTCCGGCTGCCATCTCTCGTGCAGCGAATCGCCAGGAGGCTGATGTAACGCAGTTTTTCGCCGATCATTGGGGCCTCGCGGTGGGAGCCAATCCTACAGCATCGAATTGTTCTCCCGGTTTGCTTGACGCAAGGGGGAAGGAGATTCTGACAGAAGGTCTGCCAGCGCGAAACCTTGAACCCGCAAAGCCCTCTGTGGAATCTGCATTGGGGTGCTCTCGTCATGATGTAGCACGCCATTTTGAAGCTGCCGAAGTCCCCGAGGATGTGCGTTTGATCGTTACGCAGCTTCATGCGCTTTGTCAGCCTTAACAATTCTCGCTAGATGTCCCCCACACTCAAAGACCTTCTCCCTCCCGATCAGCAACCGCTCACGATTCAGCCGCACGAATCCGTGATGGAAGCCATCGAACGGCTGCGTGCTCATCAATACAACCAGCTTCCTGTCGTTGATGACCAAGGGCGCTGCCGTGGCGAGGTGGTGACTTATGAAACGATTCTTCATGCTGCCCTGGCGTTCGAGACCGAACCGGCAAAGCTCAAGGTCAAAGACGCCACCAAACGCGTGCCCACCTATGGGGCCGACGACGATCTGCTGACCACGCTGGATGCGATTCAGCGCAGCGACTTTGCTCTGATTTTGGGAGAGGAAAAAAAGCTAACCGGAATCGTCACTACCGCTGACACCACGGCGTATTTCCACAAGTATGCAGGTGACCTCATGATGATCGAAGGGGTGGAGGTCAGCATCAAGGAGGCCATCGAGATCCTTTACGGCGGGCTACAAGAGCCCGCGCTGACCGAAGCTATCGAATCAGTAACAGATCGGGCCTCTGACACACGCAAAAAGCTGCCAGCGGCGATCAAAGCCTATCTCGGAAAAATGAATATGGCGCCGCCACAAGGTGACGAAACCGAGGCTTTGGCCTTAGCCGAGACGAAGCTCAACTTGCCCAAAGCTGGCAAACCCTTCGACCGACTCACCTTCGACGAATACACCGACATACTGCTTCGCCATCCGAAGGCTCCTCGTGTCGGAGAAACCGACAGTGCAGCAACAATTAGGAAGCTCCTGCACACCGTTCGAGATGCGCGCAACAAGCTGGCGCACTTCCGTGGTGACGTTACTATTCGCGAACGAGCGGACATTAAACTTGCCGCTGAATGGCTCGAACGGCATCAACCAACGCCGCTTCCACTACCTACACCAACTCCTACTCCTCGCCCCAATGATTTTGATCTTGTGGCATCGAATCCTCCCTACGAGAATAAGGGGGAAGAGGACTCAACACCCCAAGGCAAGTATGCAGCACTTTCAAAGCACCTCGGTGATATGGACTCATCCGCCGAAAGCTGCCTAATGACCTTTACCGACATCGAGAAGCTGCTGAATGAGAAGCTTCCCGAGTCTGCTTATGAATATCGGGCATGGTGGGCCAACGATCCGTCCAAACCTCATGCAGCCGGATGGTTGGCTCAAGGCTGGAAGGCTCAGTCACTCAGCATGTCGGAAAAGCGGCTCACTTTTGTCCGAACGGATGACCGGCAGAGGGCCTACATCGCTTTCTTCAGCCGCCTCAACACACTTGTGGCAGAGCACCCAGAGTTTCCGCTGCGCAATCTCAGCCCCCAAGGACAGAATTGGCAAACGCTGGCCTCTTTACAGGCTGTGGGAATGCAGACGGCTGACATTGTAGGTGCCTTTGTACGTCAAGGCAGGTTCAGAATCGAACTCTATCTCGATGACTCCAATGAACTGGCTAACAAAGCACGCTTTGATGCATTGAATGCTCGCCAAGTCGAATTTGAACAAGCTTTCGGGGAGCCTTTGGCGTGGGAACGCCTCGAAGGCCGTCGCGCCTGTCGAATTGCGATCTACACCGCTGCAAACATTCTAACCGACAGCGAAAACGAGGAGGTGCTGGAATGGGCCGTGAACAAAGCCCGCGCATTCCACCGCGTGTTTGCGTCAGAGTTTGGAATCCTGGCCCGGGACTAACGAAGTAATACAATGAGCGTCTTTGCCCTCCACCAATCCGTCCTCTCAGACTACCGCGACTTCGTGCGGTCGTTCTTCTCCGTGAACGACGACCGGGCACGGCAGTATGTGGAGCAAGCACTCGACCAAGAGAGTCGCTTGTGGCCTGACTTCCTCCTCCAAGTTAGTCCATCGTATGCCCGCGTCTCCACGGTGGACGACCTCGCCGCCCGAGGTGTGCTACATCCTGAGACGGCTCGAATATTCCGCACGGCGGAGGGGCATCCCTTCCACCTGTATCATCATCAGGTGGGCGCACTGGAACGTGCAGCGAGTGGCGGCAGCTATGTCGTGACCAGCGGCACAGGATCGGGCAAGAGCCTGACGTATTTCCTTCCCATCATCGACAACCTGCTGCGCAATCCACCCACGGGGGATCGCGTATCGGCGCTTGTGGTGTATCCAATGAACGCGCTAGTGAATAGCCAGGTGCAGGCGCTGGAGAAACTGCGCATGGACTACGAGCGCCGGACCGGGGCACACTTTCCCGTCACCTTTGCCAAATACACAGGGGAGACTGCAAACAACAGCCGTCAGGACATGAGACTGCAACCACCTCAGATCATGCTCACGAATTATGTGATGGCAGAGTTGCTGCTCGTGAGGCCTGAGGATCAGCGGTTCCTCGACCACGCTGGCGGTGGCCTTCGTTACCTCGTCTTCGACGAACTGCATACCTACCGTGGCCGCCAGGGGGCGGACGTGGCGCTGCTGATTCGCCGTCTGAAGGAGCGCTGTGCCGCGCCCAACATGATCTGTGTGGGCACCAGCGCAACGATGGTCTCCAGCCGCAATGCGACGCCCGTCGAGCGGCGGACTGCCGTGGCGGAGTTTGCCACGAAACTCTTTGGCCAGCCTCTTACCGAGGCTCAAGTCGTGGAAGAAACCCTTGAGCCCTACACCCTCGGAAACGCGCCATCCTTGCATGAACTGGCCCAAGTGGTGGCCGCTCCTCTACCCGCGCTGGCCTTGCATGAGTTTCGACATCATCCGCTGGCCCGCTGGGCGGAGTCCGAGTTCGGCGTGGAACCGGAACCGGGGGACCAGACCCGACTGCGCCGACGCGTGCCACGCACTCTGGCTGAAGCGGCGGGACGGCTTGCTGAGGCCAGCGGAGCCGATGCTGATGTATGCCTGCAACGCCTGCAGGAGGTGTTGACTCGTGGAGGCGAGCTGGACCGTGAGGACGGTGGACGTGCCTTTGCCTTCAAACTACATCAATTCATCGGCCAGGGCCGGGCGCTCTTTGCCACGCTCGAAGACACGGCTTCGCGGGAGTTCTCCATGGAGGGTCAACTGCTCGCCGGCGAGGGACGCATCTTTGCCCCGATCAAATTTTGCCGTCAGTGTGGGCAGGACTACTACCATGTGCTGAAACCACGCCAGGGGGACCGACTCCAACCGCATCCTGTGGGGGCAGAGAGCGAAGACGAAGACCTGACCAAGGGCTACCTGATGCTGGCCCCAGCCGAGAATGATTGGAGCACGGATCGCATTCCCGACGAGTGGCGTGATCCACGCGGGCGACTCAAGCCGACATGGCGCGAGCGTGTGCCCGAGGCAGTTTGGGTCTCGCCCAATGGCAACTTCAGCGGGACAGAACGCCCTGGAGCCATCAAAATGTGGTATCAGCCGCAGCCTTTCAGTCTGTGTCTATGCTGCGGAGAATACTATTCGTCGAGGGAGAAGGAGTTCGGGAAACTGGCCTCGATCTCCAGCGAAGCCCGAAGCAGCGCAACCACGGTGCTCGCTACGTCCTTGCTCCGACACTCGGGAGGTGAAGGCAACCCACGAGACAAGCTGCTGACCTTTACCGACAACCGCCAGGATGCTTCACTCCAGTCCGGGCACTTCAATGACTTCGTCCATGTATCCCTCCTGCGTTGTGCGCTGTATGGGGCACTCCAACAGCAGCCGACGCTGACTTTTGATCGAGTGGCAGAGGCGGTCGTAGCGGCCTCCGGCCTCAGCGTTGACCACATCGTCCACGAGCGCAATGCTGGGCTCGATCCCAATTCGCAGGCGGCCCGCGAAGTGATGCAGGCATTTACCGAACTCACCGAATACAGGCTCTACGAAGACCTCCGCCGGGGCTGGCGAGTCGTGCAGCCGAACCTGGAGCATGTGGGCCTGCTCAGGGTTGGGTATCGGGGGCTGGACGAAGCCTGTGCTAATGCCAATGCATGGGCCTTTCACCCCGCCGCCGCAGCCCTGCCACAGGAAGAGCGCAGAATCATCGTGAAGGCGATCTTGGACCACTTTAGGCGCAAGCTTGCCATTGCCAGCCGCTGCCTTCAGGAAACGCCACAGCAGCAGCTACGCCGGCGCTCTGAGCAGCGCCTGAACGAGTTCTGGGGCCTCGATGAGTCGGGAATGGAACTTCGGCAATCGACGAGGTTTGTGTTGCTTGGGGATTCGTCCCGCGCTGTCGAGGGATTTAGCCTCAATCAACGAAGCAAGCTGGGCCGGTTCATCTGCCAGCGCCTTCACCTCGATGCCTCGGAGTACAACGGTGTCGCTGGCCGCCTGCTGGATTTGCTAGCTGGGCAGGGCTTGCTTGCCCGCCTTGATCCTGTGGACGACCACCGCTTTTTCCAGCTCGATGCCTCCTGTCTGCTCTGGCAACTGGGCGACGGCTCACCGCCCATTCCTGACCCTCTGTATTCTCGTCGTGCAACGGCGGACGGCTACCAGGAGGTTCCAGCGCCCGTGAATGCATTCTTCGTGCGGTTTTATCGGGAAACAGCAGCCAGACTGGCAGCGCTTGAAGCCCGAGAACATACTGCGCAGGTCGTCAAACAAGGTGAGCGTGAGCGCCGGGAACGACGTTTCCGCTGGGAGGAGCGAGACACCACCAAGGAGCGCGACGGGCTTCGTCGTCTGCCCTATCTTGTTTGCTCACCCACGATGGAACTGGGGGTGGATATTGCCGATCTCGACCTTGTCCACATGCGCAATGTGCCACCGACGCCGGCGAACTACGCGCAGCGAAGTGGTCGTGCCGGACGCCAGGGCCAGCCGGGATTGATCTTCACTTATTGCGGCGCGCTCAACAGCCACGATCAGTATTACTTCCGCAACCGCACCGAGATGGTGGCTGGAAGCGTGAAACCTCCACAAATCGAACTGGCAAACGAGGCTCTCCTTATCGCCCACTTGCACGCCGTTTGGCTGGGGCAGGTGCGTTTGCCTCTGGGAACTTCCATCGAGGACACCATCGAGACCGAAATCGAAGGATTGCCGCTGAAGGAGAATGTTCGGCAGTCCATCGTCTTGTCGGACACTGACCGCGAGCAAGTCAGAGCCAGAGTGCGCCGCCTTTTCGAGGCAGACGCCGGCACCCTCGAAAGCTGCGGCTGGTTTTCCGATGTATGGATCGACCAAGTGCTGCGAGATGCTCCCACCGCGTTCGATGTCGCCTTCAACCGCTGGAGAGAACTTTACCGCGCTGCCATGAGGCAGATGATGGAGGCCCAAAGTGCCGTCCTCCGTGCAAGGCAACGCGACGAGCAGGAGATCGCGCGGCGGAGGGCAGACGAAGCCTTGCGGCAACTCAATTTGTTGCGCCAGATCAGTGTTTCTCGTGAGGAGGGCGACTTTTACCCCTATCGCTATCTTGCAAGTGAAGGGTTCCTCCCCGGTTACAACTTCCCAGCCTTGCCTGTTCGGGCCTGGATTCCACGAGAGGATGGAGAGTTCATTCCTCGGCCTCGATTCCTGGCGCTGAGAGAGTTTGCCCCCGGCAACTTTGTTTACCACGAAGGCCGGCGTTGGGAGGTCAGCAGTTTTCAAGCTCCTCCAGGAGGATTGGAAGAGAGGCGCAGGCAAGTCAGACTCTGCCGCACCTGTGGGGCTTTCAGTGATCCAACCTTGGACCGCTGCCCGAACTGCGACACTCGCTTCGCTGCTGACAACTCCCAGTCCACCACGCTGCTGGATATGCCCAACGTCCGCTGCCGTCCTCGCGAGAGGATCACCTGCGATGAAGAAGAGCGTCTGCGCCGTGGCTACGACTCCGAGACCGTCTATCAGTTTGCCCGAACGGCAGGCGGAATACCTCGAACACAGGAGGCTGATGTCGTCGTGAACGGCACGCCCGTGATGCGATTGATCTATGGGCCTGCGGCCACCGTCCTCCGTATCAATCACGGCTGGCGTGCGGCTCCGCAGCCCGGATTTTTGATGGATTTCGAGAGTGGTGAAGTTTTCCACGCGGCTCCCCCAAATGCTGGTGCCGCACCGCCAAGACCACGCCGTCTGGAAAGAATCAGGCTGGCCGTCCAAGGCACCCAGAACGTGCTGGTTGTGCGCCTGCTACGCCCAGAACTCACCGCTGTGGAAACCAGCCTGCAATACGCCCTGCTGAGGGGTTGCGAGCAATTGTTCCAACTTGAGGAGGCTGAGCTGTCTGCTGAACGAATTGGCTCGGGAGACCACCGCGCCATTTTGCTTTATGAGGCATCGGAAGGTGGTGCAGGTGCCCTGCGGCGTCTGGTGGACCCAGGCATCCTCAACCAAGTGGCGAGCGAGGCTCTTGTGCGCTGCCACTACGATGAGCATGGCAACGACCAGCGCACGCAGTGTGTCGCGGCGTGTTATGAGTGCCTCATGAGCTTCGGCAACCAGCATGAAGCTGCATCTTTGGATCGACGGCAGATTCGCCAGCACCTCCTTAATCTAGCTGGGGGGCAGGTTCTCCCACGAATCGGCGGAAGAGATTGGCATGCGCACCTCGCTTGGCTTCGATCACTCACAGACTCACGCTCGGAGATCGAGCGACGGTTTCTCGATGCATTGGCGGACGGTCAACATCGACTCCCCGACGAAGCACAACGCGGCATTGATCACCCCCGCTGCATTCCAGACTTTTTCTATCAGCCAAACATCTGCGTTTTTTGTGATGGATCTGTGCATGACACACCCGGTCAAGTTCAGCGTGATCAGGAGATTCGCAGCGAACTATTGTTACGCGGATACCGAGTAATCGCCATTCGGTACGATCTGGACTTGAATGAGCAACTGTCAATTCATCCAGATGTTTTCGGAATCGGGCGGAGTCCAGGCAACATTCGTTGATTGTGAGCGGAAATTTGAGCGCAGTGGACTTTCAAGCTCGCAGCTAGCAGAAACCCAAACCAATAGGGAACGGGCCAAAGCTACTGGAAAAAGGCGGAGAGTCTTCTCGATCAAGCAAATTCAAGGCTAAAATCAGCTTGCTGGATCGATTGGAAATTGATCATCGCGATTCACATCGGCCTCGGTCTTGCCCGGCTTGGGATGATCGTCAAAAAAGGTCCCTTGTGGGTTTCCTAATTGGAAGCGACCGGTCTGGAACGATGGGTCTGGAGCGCAATCGCTTTAGCAGAACAGTAAATCGCGGAATCATTCCTTCTGATGTTTACCATGAATGTCTCAGTCACGCGTCAGGTTGGTTTGTTCACGGTCTGATTGTCTAATCTGACTCTTGGCTTCATCCACATCAAAATCAAAGATACGGGCAAGTAGCGGCGGGGGCAGCGGCGACAGCCGATGTTTACCCCGCCTCTTTCGTCTTTCTCATTGGCGTCTTTTTCATTCAAGCCTTTCTCTTTAAAGGCATTTCTCCTTATGTTGGCGATGAGGTTGGAGATGCACTTGGCGAACTGCTTGGTGATACCCTTGGCTATAATGCCCGCTTCGGTTCTTTATGTTGGCGAACACATGGCCAAAACTTGGCGATGTCATGGCGCAAAATCACCGCTTCCGCTTGAATGCTTCTTGATCACTCTTTCGGTGGGAGTCGACCTTCGTTTTGAATGCCATATTTGCCATCTGCCACCTCTTCACAGCATCCACTAATGCCGCCCGTTCCAGGGTCACAGAATAGGCCATCAAACCTCCAACGCCGCCCCCTGCATAACGCACACGCCCAAAGAACCCCAACGCTTCTAGTTTGTCGCAAGCTCCGCGAATCATCGAACGGGTTAGAGGCTGGCAGTGTGGAGGTAGAGTATCCTTCTTTTCGTTGAACAATTTCTTTGAGTGGTATCCGCACGCTCTCGCCTGGATTGACCCCCACCCCAAAAATACGAAGCCATAGGTATTCGTTTTCGCGCTCAGAATCGAGGCCAAAATTCGAAACTCCCTCCAGGATAGCGGACGCTCAACTGAGCCCTCAAAACCTGCTTCTCGTCGGGCTGTATAGATTGCTTGCCACAAGAAATCACCCTTGATCCTGAAGAACACCTCGCCCGAACGGTGCACTTTTAACCATGTTTGAGCGTTCTTGGTGCGGCTACCTCCCGAAATTCCAAGAATACTCCATCCGAGTAGCGCTTTGTCCCAAAGATCAGAGGCATCAGATCGACAGAGATTGCCGAGTTCATCACCGGGCATCGCATCACAATCAGACTTTCGCGCAGATACTTGTCCGCCTTCTTTTTCGGCTTTTTCTCGCGCTCTTTGCATCGCCTCTTGCACCTCGTCAGCATCCTTTGATTCTGCAAAACCGATGCCTGCATTCACGATACCGCAACCAAGCACGTTATTCAATGCTTCCAGCTCTGAATTGCCACTTCTCAAAACCGAAAGATTGGCCGTGTAGTATTTCTCTTCGCTCATGGTTGGTCCTCCCCAGTTTGAGTTTCAGATACCGATGACTTGACGCCCGTATCATTGGTCCTAGCAAAGTTGAAAGAGGCGGTATGTCCGCCCAAGTCGGAAACCGAATTGTGCATTTGGACAATGCGGAATGGAGCAAACGCAAAGTAGGGAAATGAAATGTTCATGGTAGGCCTTTGTTGCGCCTTACCCTTCCCTTTTGGAGTTCATCGCCTTAGTTTCCACGAGCCTGCAAGCTCATGAAACACTGTGCCGTTCCGTCCGAAAAGGTGGGTGGCGTTCTTGTTTCAGGATCTGCTGGTGTGACCGTTCTTGGTTTTCGCAGTAACGCGGCAGCGTTCACGCAATGCCTCATCTACTTCGGCCGGATTGAGGCGAACAGCGCCCCCGACTTTATAATGCGGCAGAACTCCGGTGGAAATCAGGGTGTCAATTGTCCGCAGTGACAAGGTGAGCCGTACAGCAGTTTGTTTTCTCGTATGAAGGGATTCAATGGGTGGGATATTCATCGCCTTCAGTTTAGCGAATGACTTTCCGTGCAGGTGGGTGCTTGGATGCCCTGCGAATCGGTGCATATGCGATTGCTGAAAAGTCTGACGAATTGCCAATTCGTGCTAATTGCGTTAGGAAATGGTGCAAGTACGCTCCGCGTAAATGCGCAAAGGGTGCAAAGGGTGCAAATCGGCCTCAACTTTACGCCGCGCAGTCGTCAACAGCAATTTTCAGGTATATGCATTTTTTTGTTTTCTCCGCTTCCAGGTGCGTTTCGCCTTCTTGCCGAAAGCCTCAGCGAACCGGGGATGTGACTGCGCGATGAGGAACGCCCATCTCCAGAAAAAAAACTCATTGGGGCACGAGCTTTCGGCGATCCGGGCCAAATCAGGGTTGGCTTTTGTTACTTTCTTTACAGCGATCTCCCGCTTCTTGATGCTCGGGCTCCTGCCGCCAAGTAATGCTCTCCAGCAGGCGGCAGCAGAAGCAGGAAATCTTTTCGGCGGTTTAATGGTATCACTTCCAGGCCAGTTCTTGGCCTCATGCAACATCAGAAGATAATCATCAGGGTGAGTTTTTGGAGAGTGAACTTCAACGCCTGGATTGGCAAACCGCAGCTCTTCAGCTTGTTTCTCCGTATGTGCCCAAATCGGAGCCGCGGGCTTCCCTTCTTCACTCAAACGAAGCGCTGCCTGCTGTAACAGTTCAATGGCGCCATCGATATCGGCCTGCTTTTCGCCCTTCATCACAGCGAGAGACACCGAGATCTGAGCCACTTCAAACGCAGTAGGTGATGAAGACTTCATCGGAACGGCGCCCATTGATACTGCAGACTTTCCAGGGCCGAAAGGCAGCCCGAAAGGAAAACGCTTGCTCATGCTGCCACCCCCTTCAGAGAAATGATGTTGCTTGGCTGCTTGGCGGTGGGGAGGATGGCAAAGTATTTCGCCCCCTCACCTGGCTTCACCAACCCTTTGTAATGGGTCTCCAGGACCGCGACATCGTGGCCTAGCTGTGCTGCAACCATGGCGGCGTTCTGGTGCAAGTCGTAGGCATAGGAGGCGCAAGAATGACGGGCGGCATTGTGGGGCCATTCGGTGATCTCTGCCGCCGTCCTGGCTACCTCTAGGCGGTCCCTCCAGATTTGTGCTGACGGCGCAACCGGACCTTCCAACCGGACGTGCGGGGCCAACCATTGTTTGAGGTTGTCGGGCATCGTTACGACTCGACGCCGACGAGTCTTGGCGTTCTTGGCTGAGACGGTAATGCATCCGTGTTCAACGTCCACATTGCGCCAGTCCAACCGGGCGATCTCAGCGGCCCTCAGTCCACCAAAGAAACCGATGGCGAGCGGGGCGGCGATCTCGACGGGCGCGGCATCCAGCAAACGCTGAACCTGTTTGACCGACAGGATACCCGGTTCCTCGGCGGTCACAGTGGGAACCGTGTAACGGGCGGCGGCGTTCATACTAGCATATCCACGCTCAACACTCCAGGACAGGAAAACGGAAATCAGGCGGTGATGATTTGCCACTGTGACGCCACCCACCTTCAAACCGGAAAGGTAGCGTTCGACATCTGCTTCGGTGATCTCTGCCACCAACTTCTTCTTTTGTGCCGTGGCAAACTTTTGCAATCGCCCCTCGACATCCTGCAAATAGCGCTGGCTGCGATTCTCCCTCACTTTGGCGGCGTGAAACTCATCGTAGGCTGTCAGTGTGGGGACGGAAACGCGGCGCGCCTCCAGATGGGCCGCATAGTGCCTCAATGCAGATTCAATGCTGAAGTCAGCAATACCCTGCGCCCGATACTCGTCAGCCATATCGCGGGAGAGAATTACCGCCGCTCGCTCCGCTTCGGTGAATTCACCGTGCCGCCTGCCCTCGTTGAGCAGTTCAACCTTCTTCTCGTTGGCGAACTCTTTCGCGTCGGCTTTGGTGAGGAAGTAGCGCTGCTTGTAATCCCGCCCTTGGCGGTAGGTGACACGGACCTTGTAGCGAGGATGACGGCAGGGTTTGATGGTGACCAGTTCCTTTTTCATTGCGCCAAGTTGCACAAAAATGCACAGAAAAGCAACTCATTTCCATTACAAAACCATTACTGGCATATTTTAGCCTTATTATAAAAAGCTCAACTTCGGCTTTCTAATCCGATGGTCGTTGGTTCGAACCCAACCGGGCGTGCCCCCTCCCCTTATTCTCGCCCGCATCTACCCAGCAGCGCGACCACCCACGGGCCCACCTTGTAGCCGGGGTCAGTGACCCCGAAGCCCACGAGCCGCCCCCCAAGGAGTGATGGCTTCTAGCCATCACACTCCCCGTTCTGTAGTCCCGCCTTCAGGCGGCTCCCCCATCTGCCATCTGCCATCTTCCATCTCCCATCTCCGGCGGCACAGCCGCCCCTCTCTGCGCCTCCTCCCCCTCCGCGCCTCTGCGTGCCCATCTCCAGGGGCCCCGCCGCCCCCCCCCACCACCTCACGCCACCAGCCGCCCCACCCGCCAAACCAACCCCGCCTCATGCGGATGAAACGCAGGATCCTTCGGAAGCAGCACCGACTTCCCAGCCAACTCCGCTAACTCCTTTTCCCCGTTCGACCGACGCCCATCCACCAGCGCAGACACATGCCAGCGCAGATCCGGCCCCGGCGCGAGAATCTCCCGGTCCATCGCCCAATGATGATTCTTGCATAGCGCCACACCATTCGTCGGATGGTCATTGCGAAAACCCGTCCACGGCAACAGATGCGCCGCATCGATGAAAGACACCTGATTCGCCACCGGCAGCCGGATCCGCAACCCGCACGCCGCACACTGATGATCGTAAATGTCCAAAATCGTCCGCCGAAACGCCGCCGACCGCCCAAATTCAGGCCCCTCCTCCGCCACCTTCTCCGCCGTTTCCTCCGCCGTTTCCTCCGCCGATGCTCGCCAAGGAATCTCCTTCACCACGTTCACTCCAGGGAAGAATCGAGCGGTCAAACTTTCCCGCAGGACCGCCCGCCACTCCGGCACCGCTACTACTTCCTCAAGCCCCCCGCAAAACCTCGCAAACACCGTTCCCATATGCCCCACCAAAGGCGTCCCCTGGAGAGGCAATGTCCGACCATCCTCTTCGATCCAAGCCTCCCAAAACCCATCATTTTGCAGATACCGAAAAGGATTCTCCGGCGTGTTCTGGTCATTGTGCTTCCGCACCTGCAAGAAGCGAGCCGCAAACCGATTCCTCAATGCCTGCGACCACGGCACCCGCTCCGCCGTCGCCAAGCCATCATCCATCAAATCAAACACCGCCAGCAGAAGCAAAGGTTTGTGCGGCCGCTCATGAGGCGCCCCCTCCTCCACCGGCGTCGTGCCAGTGCGCAGCGCGTAAAGACTAGAAATGGCTTCAGCAAGAGTCACAGGTTCAAGATTCTTACATCCGACGTCCCGCCTCCCCAATCAATCGAATTTTGGCCTCACCATCTGCCCAATTCCATCCCGCAACCGCACAGACCACTAACCCCCTATGCCCTTTGCATTCTTCACAACGCCCACAACCAAGTCATCCCAACCATTGCGAAAACACACCAAGTTCCCTCTTTCACCTGTCAGCCCGATCTTGCAAAGGAAAACGCAACGTCGTGCTGGAGCGAAAGTCGTTCAACTGACATTCCTATAAACCACAACCGACCCATCACATTTTCTCCTTTTTCCTAGCACCCACTCAGTCAATCACGTATATTTAAACGACCTATTCCGCACATTTATGCGCAGCCTCACACTCTCCGTAAACTACCGTCCTCCATGCCCACCAAACCTCGCCCTCACGCTAGAGATATCGCCTCGGATAGGAAGTCTCTGTGGCGCTTTAAGTTTAGAATAACTTCAATTTTCCCTGAGTATCACATTTCGATTCCGATCCGTTAACCTCAAATCACGAGCTTGATTCCCTCCTTAAATTTGGATCTTAGCCCGTATCCGTCGGCTCTCTTGGAGTCGCTGAGAAGCATCGGCTACACCCTCGAAACGGCTCTTGCCGATATCATTGATAACAGTATTACTGCTCAATCCAAATCGATTTCTGTGCGTTTTCTATGGGCTAATGGAGCCCCCTGGATTGCTATTATTGATAACGGAATTGGCATGTCACAAAAGGAACTGATCGAAGCGATGCGCTTCGGTAGTAGGACCCCCATCGAGGAGCGCGCCGAAAATGATCTGGGAAGATTCGGTCTTGGGATGAAGACTGCTTCAATCTCGCAATGCCGACACCTCACAGTTGCATCAAAGCGCGACGGCCAGCTGACTGTCTGCGAATGGGATCTTGATAAAATCGCGATCACCGGCGCTACCGGTTGGTTAGTGGGACTTGTCGAACCGGCCGTCCTTTCACAGGACCAGCTCTTGAACAACCTGGTGTCGGAATTCCTAGAGGCTAACACCTCTGGAACCATCCTCCTTTGGCGAAGAATGGATAACTCCAAAGTTGAAATGGGGAATTCCGTTGCTGAAACTCGCTTTTCGGAAGCCCTAGATTCGGCAAGAAGGCATCTTGAGATGGTATTCCATCGCTTCTTAGCCCCTGATCGAGGAAAATCCTCAATTCGAATGGATTTCAACGGCAATGCACTTGAGGCTTTTGATCCTTTTGGCCCGTCAATCCCAGCTCGGCAAGAGCTTCCGTCCGAAACCATCCGCATAGAGGGCCGAAAAATACAAGTGCAGCCCTATATACTTCCGCATAGGAGCAAGGTTCCTGCCGCCCTCTATGAACAATATGCCGGTGAACAGGGATACCTGCAAAACCAAGGATTTTACGTTTATCGAAACCGTCGGCTGATTGTAAAAGCAACTTGGTTTCGACTGATCAAGAAAGAGGAGCTAAACAAGCTCATTCGCGTAAGGGTCGATATTCCCAACAGCTTGGATCATCTTTGGCACATTGATGTTAAGAAATCTCAGGCCAGCCCGCCCGAATCTGTCCGTCGGGAACTGAAGAAAGTTATTGGAAGGATATCGGGAGCGGGCAGGTTCGTTTTCACCCGGCGTGCAACCACACTGAAGAGCAGAACAATGACCCCTGTATGGTTCCGCGAGGTCGCGAACGGGAAAATTCGCTACGGCGTCAATGAAGAGCACCCGCTCGTTAAAGCGCTGTTAGGAAAAATAACAAAGGAGCAGGCTTCAGAGTTGAGGACCTGCCTTCGCTTAATTAACGAGACGTTCCCTCATGAACTGTTTTTCGCGGACGTGGCGAGCGACACGACCGAGTTCGACATTCCACAACATGGGGAAGAGGAAGTCCGTAAAGCAGCTATCCAGCTCATCGACGCCCTCCGTTCTTGTGGCTTCGTGGGCGATGAACTGCGAAAACAGCTGCAAAACACAGAGGCATATCCATTTCCCCCAGAGCTTATCGCCGAACTTTTGCCCGAACCTACTAACCAAAATGGCTGACCTCACCAAACTAATCGAAACAGTGGCTCTTATCCTTGAGCAAAGAGAGCCGCCGACTGAAGAAGCACTTAGTGCCTTCGTAAAAGCCCAAGCAGTGCTCCTCTCCATGATTCCGGGCGATGTCCCACAAATCGCCTTCACGGATGGCGAGATCGCGGAGGCGGTCCGGACGCTACAAACGCGCTTTTCAGTCCGCATGAGGTTGGGCTCACTCTTTCAATCAGAGGACTACAAGCCTTGGCTCGCTGGTAAACAAGGAGACATCAATTGGTATTACTGGGAACGCTATCGCAAGCATTTGCTAACTAGTAAAGGATTTCCCCCGCACGTAGTGAGAGCTTTGGATGATGTCACTGACAGTGTTATCGACCACTTGGCGGATCCAGAAAAGGATGGCGTGTGGGCCCGAAGAGGACTTGTGGTTGGTCACGTGCAGTCCGGAAAGACCGCTAATTACACGGGCCTCGTCTGTAAGGCGGCTGATGCTGGATACAAAGTGATTATCATACTTGCCGGGTTGCTCAATTCATTGCGCAATCAGACCCAGGAGCGAATCGACAGCGATTTTATGGGGTGGTGCACTCGTTCGAAAGAATACATCGGTGCGGCAAAATTCGGCACTGAGCGTAAGCCGGTGTGCTTGACTACAACCACGCAAGACTTCGCACGTCTTGTTGCCAATTCAAACACAATGGGACTCAAGGCTCTGAACGAGCCCGTGGTGCTGGTGATCAAAAAGAACAAGTCCACCCTGGAAAATCTTCACAAGTGGCTTTCCGAGCACAATAAGCACAACTTACGGGATTTTCCCATGCTTCTCGTGGACGATGAGGCGGACCATGCCTCGATCAACACAAATAAAGACGACAAAGATCCGACAGCGATCAACAAAGCAATCCGCAATCTGCTCTCGATCTTTGATCGCAGCTCTTTTGTTGGATATACAGCTACTCCGTTTGCAAATATTTTCATTGATCCCGAAACCGAGGATGAAATGCAGAATGGAGAAATCTACAAAGACTTGTTTCCGCGGGACTTCATTTTGAGCCTCGATCCACCCGACAACTATGTCGGTGCTAACCGCATATTCACAAGCACGGCCGATCTCGACTCCACTCGTGACATTAATGACAACGAAGACCTTTTGCCGGTCAGGCATAAAATCGACCTAGTCCCGATTGCTGTTCCAGCCAGCCTACACAAGGCAATCAACTGCTTTATTCTTGCGCGTGCAATACGCATTCTCCGGGGGCAGCAAGGAAAGCATCATTCAATGATGATTAACGTTAGTCGCTTCACCGCCGTTCAAAATCACGTCAAGGGATTAGTGCTCGATTTGATCAAGGAACGCAGACAAGGGGTAAATAATTTTTCAGGTCTCCCTTCTGCTGAGGCTCTCACGAATAGCTCGCTTGCCGCCATCCACGACACTTGGACGACTGATTACTCGCACACCGGTTTTAGCTGGGGAGATGTACAGGCAGTACTCAAGAAATCCATTGATCCGATCGAAGTTATCAGTGTTAACACTGGCTCAACAGATTCCTTGGATTACTCGAAATCGAACTACCCCGATGGTAGAAGCGTGATTGCAGTTGGCGGACTGTCTCTTTCACGAGGACTCACCTTGGAAGGTCTCCTCGTAAGCTACTTCCTCAGAAACTCAATCATGTACGACACTCTCATGCAGATGGGTCGTTGGTTCGGCTATCGAGATGGATACGAAGATCTTTGCCGCATATTCATGACGCCTGACGCTTCGTCGTGGTATGCGCATATCGCCGATGCCACAGAAGAGCTGCGGAGTGATTTTACTGCGATGGAGAAGGCAAAGCTAACTCCATTGGAGTTCGGTTTGCGAATCCGCAGTCATCCTACAGCACTGATTGTGACAGCAAGAAACAAGATGCGTAACGGAAAAGCAGTTCCTCATCAGATTGCACTTGAGGGAAGACTCATTGAGACGCTCGTGTTATCGTCAAACAAGGAGGTAATTGATGCGAATCTCGAACTTGTGAAAAGAACTATCGACGGGGCAGAAAATGAATCCAATAGTGGTGCCAAGATCACGCCCCTTGGATACGTATGGGAAAAAGTATCGGTAAGACTAATCCAAGGTTTCATTGAGCAATTCAGAAACCATCCCCACTCGTTTTACACCCATTATCATCAGCCTTTGGTTGAGCACCTATCTTGGTTGGAGAGTGAAGGGATAGGAAGGTGCGATATTCTTCTGAAGACACTTAAGCCTCAGGATAATGACGGCTATTTGCCGGTAGTTGGATTAAAAGGGACAATGCAAACCCGAACCGAAAAAACTGCCGATGTCGGGAATGGCGTGATTTCATTCAAGAGAAAATCCAGAATTGGTGAGGCTCGCGATGAGGAAGTGGGTATCGAACCCCAGGTTCTAGAAGCGTTACGGGAAAGCGAAGGTTTAAAAACGCTAAACCCGAAGCGTTATCGGGAAGTCGAAGGAAAACGTCCCCTCTTGATCATTCACCTTTTGCACCTGAAAGATGCTTCTATCGAAGGGGTCGTTGCGTATGGCCTAAGTCTGCCAGGGAGCGCAACCACAAGAAGGCCTCGAAAACTTGTAGAATACATTGTCAATATTCCGTATTGGAACCAGACGTACTCAGACCTCTTATCTGACGAGGAAGACGAATGAATAATCCTTGGTCAGCAATCAATAAACCGGCTTCAGATTTTAATGTTCGCCTGGTTGACCATCATCATCCCCTACTTCTTTACTGGGGAGTGGATGTGCGTAATCGATATGCCTTTGTCTATGATGAAGAGGTTCTGGCCATGCCTGAACAAAAATCGCTTCCCAGTCTATCTGGCATCTCCACCACAGTTGTGATGCAAGGGGAGCGAGCAAAGCTTGTCCTAATTCTCAACGAAACGGCGAACTGGGAGTTGTTTCATGCTTTATGCTGTGACATCGTTCGAGCTACAGCTCAAGTTACCGAAGCTTCGCATGGCCCTTCCATTGTTCTACGTAGACTGAAGCGCTGGCAGGATTTCCTGAAAAAGGAGCGGTCGGGCCTGCTTCCGATGGAGAAGATCAAGGGACTTATTGGAGAGCTCCTTTTCTTGTCTGGCCCCGTGGCTTCGTCCTTTGGATGGAATGATGCGGTGACGTTTTGGAAAGGCCCCGAAGACGCGCCTCAAGATTTTGCTGTCCATGATACAGCCGTCGAAGTGAAGTGCCAAACGGGGGGATCAAAACCCTCGGTTCGAATTTCCTCCGTGGAACAGTTAAGCCCTCAGCTGCCGAAGGCATACCTTGTCGTTTATACGATCGCATCGGCTTCCGGGGAGGAATCGACTCATTTTAATCTCAACAGTTTGATCGATTCGATCCGAGAAGAACTAGCCACTTCTTCCGAGGTCGCACGCGAGCGTTTTGAGGACCTTGTTTATCTCGCCGGCTACATTTCATCCGAAAAATACCTTGAGTTTCACTTCACCAAAATCGCGGTGAAGTGCTTCAAAATAGTCGAAGGTTTTCCGCGAATTTCACCTTCCACTGTCCCTCAAGGCGTGGACTCACTCTCGTACGTTCTGCAACTCGATGCTTGTGCCGAGTATGTAGATAAACCTCATTGGTGGAGCATCGAATCATGACAATCGAAGAATATTATCAAGAGTTTACACAGGATCTGATTGCACGAGCTGGGGCAGACGAGAACTTCACTCGAAGTAGCTTCGTCGAACATATGTGCTCCACTTTAGAGGATGAGGGTTTCATGACGGGCTTTACACAAACCGACTACAAGAACACTACAAAGGGCCTGGCAGTGGATGCATGGTCGTTCAACGACGAGTTGGCTTGTCTCACACTCATTATCGGCGACTACCGCGACTCCGGAAGCCTTGAAACTCTTACCAAGACAGATATCGAGAAGGCGTTCAAGAGGCTCGTCCGCTTCGTGGAATCTTCTCTCACGGGTGGATTTGCCGAGTCGCTAGATGAAGCAATGCCCGTGACAGAGCTGGCTTGGATGTTCAAAAAATCGCGGCATGAGATTGCGCAAATCTCTCTTATTCTCGTCTCCAATGCCGCTCTAAGCGCCAAGGTCGGTGCGCTGCCAAAGGAGTTGGTAGGGAAGTTCCAAACAAACTACGAAATATGGGATCTAGGCCGAATTCATCGTGCTAACACTTCGGGCAAGGCAAGAGAGGATATTTGGATCGACTTCGGTTCAAGAGAGACAGGTGCTCTTCCATGCCTTCCGGCATACTTTGGAGACGGTTCTATGCAATCCTATTTGCTTGTAATACCTGGAAGTGTTTTGGCTGAACTTTACCAGGATTACGGAGAACGGTTGTTGGAGCAAAACGTACGGACATTCCTCCAGTTTAGGGGATCCATTAACAAGGGGATGCGCAACACCATCGTCAATGAGCCACACATGTTCTTCTCCTATAACAACGGGCTTACCGCCACGGCAGAAGAAGTCATTACGGTTGAAGGTGACCGGCAAATTTGCAAGATCAGGAACCTTCAAATTGTCAATGGCGGACAGACAACCGCATCCATTTTCACTGCAAAAAGAAAGGAGTCTGCAAATCTTGATAAGGTTTACGTCCAAGTGAAGCTCTCAGTGGTCCCACCTGAAAAGGTCGAGGAGATTGTGCCACGAATCTCGCAGTATTCGAACACCCAGAACAAGGTCAATGCAGCGGACTTCTTCTCGAATCATCCCTTCCATCTCAGGATCGAAGAATTTTCCCGCCGCCTTTGGGCGCCAGCTGCCAACGGCAGCGTGCAGGAGACTCACTGGTTCTATGAGCGTGCGCGTGGCCAATATGCCAACCAACAGGCTAATCTTACCACTGCAAAGCAGAAGAAGTTTCTTCTCATCAATCCACGGAATCAGATGTTCACTAAAACGGATCTGGCCAAGTATGTCCTTTCATTCGAGGAAGTTCCCCACGAAGTAAGCTTGGGAGCGCAGAAGGCATTTGCCGGCAGTTCCAGTAGTCCTGGTTTCGTTGGGCGCATTGCGACACAATGGGCTAAGGATGACGGTAAAAGTTTTAACGAACTGTGGTTCAAAAATACCATTGCTAAGATGATATTCTTCCGACAGGTGGACAAACTGGTATTCCGACAAGATTGGTATGGAGGCTACAAAGCAAACATTGTCACCTACACACTTGCGAAATTCGCGTGTATGGTGCGAACATCCGGGAAAAATTTTGATTTCCTACGTGTTTGGAACCTTCAAACGCTTCCTGATACGGTCGAATTCAAGTTGGTAGAGATAGCCAAGATTGTGAACGATATCTTAGGCAACCCTCCGCCGGCTTATACCAAGAACGTATCCGAATGGGCCAAAAGGGCGGATTGCTGGGCGTTGGTCAAGGACGTACCTCTAACCCTCGACGAAGGCCTTTTGGAATATCTCGCAGATTACGAACAGATTTTAGAGCGTGAAGTGGATGGCCTCCGGACTCAAGTCATACAAGACAGCATTCACACCCAGACATACGTAGTCAACAAGGGAGCGAGACACTGGCAACGGCTTCGGGAATGGAACCAGATCAATAAGAAACTGAGCCCAAAAGAAATTGGCATTCTAGATGCTGCGTGCTCGATTCCTAGAAATGTCCCTAGCGACAAACAAGCCCCTATCTTGGTCGCAGCGGAAAAGCGCGCGATTGAAAATGGCTTTCCGCCAGAAGTTTGACCCTTCCATGTATTGGCAGTGGATAAAATGAAATGGGAATTAGCAACGATCCGAATCAAGACTTAAACAACCATCAATAGTGCATAGAAACGATTATTCGAAAATTCCAATCATCGACCTTTTTGCCGGTCCAGGGGGACTGGGCGAGGGCTTTTCTGCTCTGCGCTGCTCAGGAAAGCCCGTTTTTAAGATAGGCCTCTCCATCGAGAAGGATGCGGAGGCCCACCGCACATTGGAACTCCGAGCGTTTTACAGACAGTTCCCAGATGGGCAGATCCCACCCGACTATTACCAATACCTTGGAGCGAAAATCTCCCGTGCCGCGTTGTTCGATGCTTACCCAATTGCAGCTCGTCACGCCCGAAGGGAAGCGTGGAATGCCACCCTTGGCATCACGTCGCCCAACGAAGTTGATGCAAGGATCACCGAAGCGCTAGCAGGTCGCAGAAATTGGTTACTCATTGGCGGTCCGCCCTGTCAGGCATATTCAATTATGGGCCGTTCAAAGATGATCAGCGAGAAGGGCCGTGATAAATACGAAGCCGATCATCGTCATTTTCTTTACCGCGAATATCTCCGCATAATCGCGGACTTCCAGCCGCGCGTCTTCGTCATGGAGAATGTGAAAGGGTTGCTTTCCGCTACCCTCAACGGCGAATCAACGATTTCAAAAATTCTCGCCGACCTTCAGTATCCAATTGCCGCGATTCATGGCCCGCGCCACCGCGATGCCAATCTGACCTACCGGCTTGTGTCCTTAGCCGTTCCGGCCTCTGGAGACTTTGGCAAGTTTTCCCCTGCCGATTTTATCGTCAGAGCCGAAAAATATGGTGTTCCCCAATGCCGCCACCGACTCATAATTGTCGGTATCTCCGAGCGTGTCAAAGGCACGCCCGGCTTGCTCACCGAACAGCCCGAGACCACCGTTTCCCAAGCCATCGACGATCTGCCTCCCTTGCGCAGCGGATTGTCCCAGGAACAAGATTCGGAAACTGCATGGCTTGAGGCCGTGGGATCCATTCGTCAGGCAGCGTGGCTAAACGCGAAACAGGTCGATGCGGATGTGTATCGTCACATAAAATCGCAATTGGCTGAACTGTCTGCCGACTTGGTGCGCGGTAGCGATGAGGCAAAGACGTCGCGTAAGGCTCTCCGATTGCATCCTGACTGGTTCCGGCCGGACGGCTATACACACATCTGTAATCATACCACCCGATTGCATATGCGTGCCGACCTGCACCGCTATTTGTTCCTCGCTGCTTTTGCGCAGGTTCATGGTCGCTCACCATTGCTGGAGGAATTCCCCAAAGACCTCCTTCCGAAACATAAGAACGTCGGCACCGCAATAAAAGGAACCAAGTTCAACGATCGCTTCCGAGTTCAGGTTGCAAACCGTCCGGCCACCACTGTTGTCTCACATATTTCAAAGGACGGTCATTATTACATCCACCCAGATCCTTCGCAGTGTCGTAGCCTTACCGTCCGTGAAGCTGCACGGCTGCAGACCTTCCCTGACAACTATTTCTTCGAGGGTCCACGCACGCAGCAATACCATCAAGTGGGCAACGCTGTTCCGCCCTTTCTCGCGCACCAGATCGCGCAAATCGTGGCGGGATTGTTTCCCTGATTTTAATTAAACCGCGCCACTAGGCGCACTTTTTGACTGCGTATCTTCTCGGGCGAATTCTCTACGTAGCTCGTCCCGAGCGGTCTTGTCAGATTTCGCCGAATAAGGCGGCGAACGAAAGCTGCTCCTTAATGAGAGTCATGGCCAGTAGCCGAATTTAGTAAGCGACTCAGTCTGCGAGCGACCTTCTCCCCGTTGCGCTCCACATCGCACTCCCAAACGGTGATCACGCGCCAACCGAGCTGCCTGAGCGTACGCAGGTGCTGTTTATCGCGCTTCGCATTGCCTTTGAGTTTTCTCTCCCAGAACTCCCGCCGTGTCGCTGGGATGCGGCCCTTGTCGCAGCCAGCATGCAGATGCCAGAAGCATCCGTGCACAAAGATCACGGTGCGGTGCTTCGGCATGACGATATCCGGGCGTCCGGTCAGATCCTTTCTGTGCAGGCTGAAGCGATAGCCCATCCGGTGCAGCATAGAGCGAACCTCCTTTTCCGGCGTGGTGTTCTTGCTCCGGATACGGCTCATGTTCCAGGAACGTTGTTCTGCGGTAAGCTTGTCAGCCATGAGTTAGGAGCAACTTTCCAAAATCCATATTCTACAATGCCTGAGGCAAAAGCCAACATGATGACCTACACTTCGACTTCCGCTACTGCTTATGCGTTATCTCCACGGGTGACAAACCCGATCCCCACCAAAAAGTCTCCATTTTTTGTGACCCACATAATGACGCACCAACCCTGTAATCACCAATTCTACTAGCCATCGCCCTTCGCTAGTGTCGTCTTTAAGAGCCCACCTGAAACCACCCACCCCCCGCAAATTCACTTCAAAATCGCCCCTCCGAGACACCTCTCAGACCCTGCCAAACAGCCAGCTCGCACTTTTTTCAACTTTTTCGCCGATTCCCTGTAACAAAATCCCAAAAAAATGGAGGATACAGATAGAGGCCCACTACCTCCCGCTCGCGACGCCAACCGCGGACAGCCAACCGAGAACTGAGCACGGAGAACTGAGAACACCCATGGCCAGCCATGAAAGCGGACTCCTACAAAGGACCCACTAAAACACCCGCCAACCGCCCCCCTCGGCGTCCCCCTCGCCTCACCCTCATCATCCCCTTCGACCTCTTCGCCCACGCTCAGTGCTGGGTCCTCAATCAAATCCGCGAGCGCCAGGGCCGCCCCATCAAAGAAATCGCCGCCGCCGCCCACATCGGCTACAACACCCTCTGGGAATACACCCAACAGGACCACCACAACACCGCCCACACCCCCTACGCCTTCGCCCAAGCGCTTGGCTACACCCCGGAACGCATCGCCCAGATCACCGCCCGCTGGCTCACCAAATACATCCACCGCCGCCAGCGCCTCCTCCGCAAAGGCCCCGACTATCGCCCCAAGTTCCCCTGGGAGCAAAAACCACGCCAAACCGATCCCGACTAGTCGGGATTTCCCTCCTCCCCATCGGCGTCAAAATCCCCCCATGACCGCCGCCGCTACCGCCTCTCGCCGCCGCCCCACCGGTCCAACCTGGACCCCTAATCCCCGCATCCTCAGCAGCAGTGACCATCCAAAAACCGCTAGCGCTTTCCTCAAAACCGCTAGCCCTTTTCCCGAAACCCGTAGCGGTTTCCTCAAAACCGCTAGCCCTTCTCCCGAAACCCCTAGCGGTTTCCTCAAAACCGCTAGCCCTTCTCCCGAAACCCCTAGCGCTTTCCCCAAAACCGCTAGCCCTTCTCCCGAAACCCCTAGCGCTTTCCCCAAAACCGCTAGCCCTTTTCCCAAAACCCCTAGCGGTTTCCTCAAAACCCCTAGCCCTTTTCCTAAAACCCCTAGCGGTTTCCCCAAAACCGCTAGCCCTTTTCTCAAAACCCGTAGCGGTTTCCTCAAAACCCCTAGCGCTTTTTGACTCCCACCCACCCCTTCGCCGCCGCCGGGGCGGCATCTCCCCGGCATCACAACGCAAACCAAACAACACCATGCCGCTTCCACCTTCTTGGGATACACCAGGTCTCACATGGGACTCGGGAACCTGGGACAGCGGAACGGCCAACCCACCACCACGCACCATGAGCACCACCAAAGCCATCATCGACTTCACAGATTACTCCGCCACCGACCTCGGCGCCCTCGCCCAGGTCATCCATGACCGATTCGAAGAGCACGCCACCACCTTCCCCAGCCCACCGACCACCCTCGCCGCCTTCCAGACCCAAATCACCGACTACGACACCAAACTCCTCGCCCGCGCCAGCCGCGCCATCGAAGACATCAACGCCTTCAACGACGCCCGCGCCCTCATGGAGCAAACCCTTCGCGGCTTCGGCAACTACGTCAACACCGTCGCCAAAGGCAACGGCACCACCGTCGACCTCAGCGGCTTCCCCTCCTATGACACCGCCGTCGCCGCCGCCCCCAATCCACCCCTCGCCCCCACCAACCTCCGCCTCCGCCACGGCACCTTGAGCGGCACATTCCAAGTTCGCTACACCCCCGACCGCAGCCCCAGCACCAACGAAGTCCAGGTCAACCTCCAGTCCACCCCCGACAACGAAGCCTCCTGGGTCACCAAAGGCATGTTCCAGCGCGGCACAGCCGAACTCAGCGGCTTCGCCCCCGGCATTGTCGTCTGGGTCCGCGTCCGCACCGTTGGCCTCAAAGGCGTCATGGGCGCCTGGAGCGACCCCGCCCAAATCCGCACCCTCTAACCCCCAAACACCGCGCTCCCCCAGGAGCGCGGTCTCTCTTCAGCCCGTCAAAGTTCAACGTTCAAGTCCCCCCCTCCGTACCTCCACTCCTCCGTGCGAACCCAATCCGCAGCCGAGCGGAGCGAGACAGCCAGCCAAAGGCTGCCCGCAGGGCGAGACCGGCGGGCCACGTCAATCCGCAATCCCCAATCCGAAATCAAAAATCAAAAATGTTCAACCCCACCCTCCCAGCCCCCAACTCCCCCCTCTCCAGTGCCGAAATGCGTTCCCAGCTCACCAGCCTCAAAGCATTGATCGACGCCATCACCACCCTCACCAACGCCGAAGTCGACGCCACCAACACCCTCCCCCCCGGCAACCCCGCCAACGTCACCCTCACCATCAACGGCAACACCCTCCACTTCACCTTCGACATCCCCCCCGGCGACCAAGGCCCCCAAGGCGAACAAGGCCCACAGGGCGACACCGGCCCCGAAGGCCCCCAAGGCCCCTCCGGCGGCCCCCCAGGACCCGAAGGCCCCCCAGGCCCTCCCGGCGAAGTCACCCTCCAACAACTCACCGACGAAATCGCCACCACCGCCCTCAACCCCACTACCGTCGCCCCCCTCACCTTCAACCCCGACCCCGACTACAACCCCGCCCAACTCCAAGAAACCATCGACAAGATAAACGAACTCCTAACCGCCCTCCAACGCTAACCCCTTTCAAAGTTCAGCGTTCGAAGTTCAACGTTCCCCCACTCTGCGCCTCCTCCCCCTCCGCGCCTCTGCGTGCCATCCTTTGGCAGAGTCATGCCTGGCGACTCCAAACAAAATACAGCCACCAAACCCCAAGATCCAGACTAGACGACTGGACACACGCTCAGACACACTCTTCTCATGAGCAGTTTCCGTCTCCGACCCCGCTTTTCTCACGTGATCGACTCAGACATCGAAACCGCTCGCCACACCATCGTTTCCTGCGCCCAACAACAGGCCGACCGTTGTTCCGTGAAAAGTTTCCCCGGCTACGTCAGCCTCCACATCCTGGAAAAAGACACCCACTACTGGTCCCCCCGTCTCAGCCTCAGCCTCGAACCCGAGCTCGAAGGCAAAACCCGCGTCGACGGCACCTACGGTCCCCACACCGACGTCTGGTCCGCCTTCCTCTACGGCTACATGCTTGTCGGATTGATCGGCATCTTCTCCGGCCTCCTCGGCGCCTGCCAGCTCTGGCTCAACATGACCCCCTGGGGCCTCTGGATCGCCACCGCCATGCTCATCATCGCAATAGGCATGTACCTGCTCGCCCAGTTCGGCCAAAAAATCGGCGCCCAACAAACCTTCCTCCTCCACCAAATCTACGAACAAGCCGTCGGAACCACCATCGAGATCAAGTAGATCCCGCAAAGCCCCCACCTTCCGTGCCCTCCGCGCCCTCCGTGCGCAATCACTCTCAAAGGCCCCCAACCTTGACATAAAAACACAAAGCTGGCATTCTGTCTCCATGCGAACCACCCTCGATCTGCCAGATCCGCTCATGCGCCGCGTGAAGATCCGCGCCGCTTCCGAAGGCCGTAAACTCAAGGAAGTCATCGCCGACCTGCTCGAAAAAGGCATGGATACCCAGGCAGCAGAAGTGCTGCGAGAAAGCGAACGGCCCTATGTAATCGACCCCAAGACCGGCATGGCGGTGTCCCGCTCGCTTGGGACTCGGGGCGGGAAGAAAGTGAGCCTTGCCGAATCCTTGGCCGCGATCGAACAAGCCAACGAAGCGGAAGCTCTGAGCCATGCCGGGAACTCTCGTTGATACCAGCGTCTGGGTGGCGGCGTTCTTTGACGAACACGAGTTTTTTCTCCCCGCCAAGGCATTCATTGCGTCCTGTAGCAAAGGTCAACCAGCCCAGTTCTGTCGCGCCTCCGAACAGTCCTGGCTGCGCCTCGTAACCACCCCCTCCCTGCACAGACTTTACAAGGCACCTCCCGTATCCAACGCCGATGCCATTGCGATTCTCGCCACCTGGCTTGCTCAACCTCACATCCACTGCCTCGATACCGAACCCAAAGGCACACGTGATCTCTGGCTCGAACTCGCCGCCATCCCTTCCGCTTCGCCCAAAGTCTGGATGGACGCTTACCTCGCCGCCTTCGCCATTCGATCCGCTCTTCCCTTCGCCACCTTGGACACCGACTTCCGCCGCTTCGAAGCCTCCGGCCTCCAACTTCACCTCCTTTCCCATTGAGTTTTCAGGCCCACTCTTCAAAAAATCGGCGCTCAACAAACCCAGATTCCGAGGTTCGAGGTGCTTGAGAGGCGCAGAGGCATGGTTGCTCAACCCTATCAGGTGCCTCCAATCTCGGAGTTCGGCATAAAACCCCCAACCCACCTGCGAAAAGCGCGCACCCTTTTCAAGGTGCGCGCTTCGGCTGGAACAGGGCTTAGCCCTCAACGAACTCGTTCGAAAATCACCTCACGCAACGACGCCTGCGGAACATCAAACCCATGATTCCCATGGCAAAAAGCAGGGCCCGTGATGGCTCCGGCACCGCATAAACCCCAATGCCACCGTTATTGATTTCAAATCCGCCGACGAGCAGCGCACCCCCGGTGGGGCTGTCCGCAGCCGACACATACACGAGACTCTCAGGGCCAACCAGGCCGTTCGCATAGTTCGTGCCGGCCGGAAGGCTTCCAACGAAGGTGGTGGTCGCTGGATTCGTAATGTCATAAACCAGGATCGCCCCTTGGCGCTCCATGCCGATAAAAGCCAGCGTCGATGCTCCAAACTGGCCGATGGTAAGCGCCTCCGGCTCGGGTCCTTTGTCGTCGGACCTTGTATCAAAACTCGAGCCTAAGCCCGATTGGTTGTTGTTGAAGAGCGTAGGCTCCAGCGTCAGAAGAACGCGCTCAAAGGCTGTGGAAGCACTATCGCTGCTGTCGAAGACTTTCGCACCGGTCGCGGCGTTCCAAATCGTGAAGGACCGTGTACCCATCATCGTCGGGGTGTCAACGTCGCCATCAATCCCGGCATCCCCCTGGTCACGCAGAACGTTCAGGCGGCCAAGAACGGAGTTGGTGCTGCCCCCAACAACCGACGCGTCATCAATGCTAGCCAGTCGCGTTACATCCGCATCGTCAGTGCGGGCATCACCTTCGTTGGCGGTGAGGAAGTAAGTGGTGCCAGCCACCGTGTAAACCGCCATGGTATCAGGCATGGGCATGCCACGAACCGTGTCGTTGATCAGAGCTGCAGGGCCGTCCTGATCCGAGGCATCGATGGTGGAAGTGATGTAACCAAGGTTATGAAACTTCTCCCACTTCCCAGACGTGACATCAAGCACACCCACGCCGTTGGCCTCTTGAAGACTGACGTAAAGCTTGCCGTCCTTGAACACACCAAATTCGGGCTCGTATTGATCAAGGGTCGTTGGTTGAACGCCGGTAATGCCTGCCTGCACCCCCGCCGAGAAGGTTTGCAGGGTTCGCAACCCGGCCAGTTCAGTGCCAACTGCCGCACTCGCCATGTCTCCTGAATTGAAGCCCACATGAGTTGGCACCAGCGAGGCGAAATGACCCGCATTTGGACTGTCAGGGATGGTGGACAAGTCATAGATCGTAACACCGCCCATCTGGCTCCGGTTGGTCTGACCCCCAGCATTCCAATTCGAGTCATGCTCAGCCTCGTTGATCACAAACATCTTCGTACCGTCCGGCGAGAATGAAACACTGTCCGGATGATAGCCCACGTCGAGTGTGGCAATGACCGCACCCGTCTGGTAGTTAAAGAAGCCCACCTTGCCAGTGCTTTGCAGGCTGTTATCCGCAAGGCTGCCGCTGCCATTGAAGGGCATCAGCGTCACCGCCCCGAACTTCCGCATGCTGGGATCAAGCGCCACACTGCTAACATCGCCGCCACCGCTAGGAGTGAAGGATGTCATGAAATTCACGGTGTTTTGCAAGGTCAGTTGACCGACCGAGTTCATGGCGTAGATCTCAGCCCCAAAAGAGGTGCCTCCTGAACTGAAGGTGGAAGCCACTCGGAAACCGTCTTTGGTGTAACTGACGATTTCCGCAGCCCCGTTCGGAGTTGGGTTCGTGGCACTTAACAGAGTGAATGCCGCGGCTTTGTTGGTTAAAGCAGCGGCAGCTAGCGTGATGGCGATGAGGTTCTTGGCTTTCATTTCGGGTGGGTTGTCGGGTTGAGGGGAAAAAGGCGATGATTCAGTCGGAGTGGGCTAGGTAGAGTCGCGGCACCCAGCCAGGACAAACGACTTCAGATACCTGCGCCCAACCGCCGTGGGTGGAGCGCACTTTCAGGGTGTACTTTCCTGGCAGATTCCCGGCAAGGGCCTTGCCTGCTTCGGAACCACTCAACATTTTGAGCGGGGCCACCACCTGAATCGCTGTCGCTTCGTCCGGATGGCGAAGCATCAAGGCAAGATACTCATTCGCAGGATACTGGGGTGGCGGCGGGCTCACCAGATACGCCTCGGCTCTGACCTCCACAGGTGGCGAATCCGCAGCGGCTCCCGCAAGATCACGAAGCGATTTCTCGCAATAACCGACATAACCCTCCCAATCAACCAACCATCCGCGTGAGGTCGCCTCAACCGCAATGTGCCTTGGCTTGCGACCGGCGAAAGTGACTGTTGTGATGAGATACCCCTCCCGCAGGGCAAACTGCGGCCCAATGCTTTCGGGCTCACCAAACCAGGATTGGCCACCTTCAGATCGCGCCTCAAACTCACCCAGCCTGCTCTCAAGGTCCGGCGTTGGCACCGCCCACTTGATCCGCTCCTGCACAGACGGCGCCATCAGAAAAGCGGTAATGCTCTTGCTGGCCTCAGCCCATTGCCCCATGGCTTTGTCGGCCTTCTCCTTGGCCTCCTTGTCCTTAGCCTCATCACCCATGGTCTTCACCGGATTGACCGTTTGACTTGCCGCCAAAGTTGGCGAGTCACCGACTTTCGTCGCATTTTGAGCACCTTCTTCAGCCACGGCTCCCCGCGCATGAACCTCGGCCTTGTTTTCGGAGTCTCTGCTCGAGAACGCTGATTGCTTCCGGTCGTTGCGAAGGATGACCAAAAAAACCGAGAGCGCAATCGCCACCACAATCAAAACAACCGCACCCTGCTTCACCCACTGACGAAGTCGGTGCTGGCGACGGAGTTGGTCTTTGATTTCGGGAGGCAATCGACTCACTAGGTCCCCTAAACTTCTGAGCCATCTGTTGGCAAAGTATTCAATGAAACATTTGCGTTACAAAGGACCTGGCCACCTCCTCTATGACGTCCGGATGTCCGCCTCCTTCGCGCCTTCACTCCCTCCATCGAGCAAATCTCCGTCCACGAAGCCTGCCTCGACTTCACCTCCTTTCCCATTGATTTTTCAGGCCCACTCTTCAAAAAATCGGCGCCCAACAAACCTTCCTCCTCCACCAAATCGACGAACAAGCCGTCGGAACCACCATCGAGATCAAATAGCCTGGATCGCAAGAAAACGGGCTCTCAATCTCAAACCGGCTGGTTTTTCCCGGTCCTTGACCAAGGCTCCCAAAGCCCCGAAAACTCCGGCTTCGTTGAACTTGCGTCGAAGACCGGCTCTTGATACCATCAGAGCATCATAGGCCGCTCGCCCCTCAAAGTTGATCCGTCACCCCTCTTCCAATCATCCCCCATGAAAGCCCTTATTCTGACGCTGAGTTTGACCCTTCTCCTGACCACCAATCCCTTCTCAAGGGCTCAGGAATCGACTTCACCCGCCGACGCGATCGCCCGGGAGCGTGCAGCCGCCTACGTCGCCGCCTGGGAGAAAAAAGATCCCAAATCAGTGGCTTCACTGTATGCCACAGACGCCACCTACTCGACTGACTCTGGCGATACGTTTCAAGGTCAGGCTGCGATCCAGGAACAATTGCAGTCCTACTTCACGTCGAACCCGGATTCTGCGCTCACGCTAGTCACCGAATCCGCACGCTTCCTAACCCCCGATGTCTTGGTCGAGAATGGCACGTCAACAGTCACCTCGGGCAACGCTTCGGAAGTCACCACCTACAACGCCACCCATGTCAAAAAGGACGGCCAATGGCTCATCGCCGAAGTCCATGAGTCCGTGGTCTCCTCAACGGAACCCGCTGAAGAGGCGCTGGCTTCCCTCGAATGGATGATCGGCAAATGGCGCATGGGAGACTCCGCTGACTCCCCCACCTCTGAGGCGACTTGGACGTTGGACGGCAGCTTCATTTCACGCACCACCCGCATCACCAAAGATGACGGCGCTGCTTTTGTGAGCGTCGAAGTCATCGGCTACGACCCCACCAGCGATCAACTTCGCTCCTGGATCTTCGACAACGAGGGAGGCTTCGGAGAAAGCACCTGGCGCCAGGATGGCGACAAGTGGCTAGTCAATATCAGCGCCACCCTTCCGGACGGCAGCCAAGCCTCCAGCCAGCATGTCATCACAATCGTCGATGAAACACATATCACTCTCGACAACGTGAACCGGGTCGTCAGCGGCGAGGTCCTCCCCAACCGTGATCGCATCTCAATCACCCGCATCGCCGACGAAACCCCAAAAGCTTCAGACAAATGAAATCAACCTTTGTCCTCTTCTCTCTTTTCTGCGGCCTGGCGATC